>JBAXPN010000046.1:0-1174 GCA_037132255.1 Candidatus Falkowiibacteriota bacterium | reverse complement strand
CAGACGCGTTAATGTCTGGCTTTGCCATGTTCTCATTAAAGGAAAAATCATTATTATCATTTGAACACAATATTATAGACTATGGTCCAAATCTTAAAACCGTGTACGGAATAGATAGGATACCTACGGACACTCATTTAAGAACAATGCTTGATTCACTTTCTACAGACGCTTTAAGACCGGCATTTAATCTCATTTTTAATCGTTTACAACGTTCCAATCTTTTACAGGAGTTTAAATATTTTGATGATTACTATTTAGTTTCCATGGATGGAACGGAATACTTTTCATCAACTCAAATAAAATGTGCTAATTGCATGGAGCGAAAATATAAAGATGGAACAGCACTCTACTATCACCAATTTCTGGGTGCCGCCATTGTTCATCCCGGCAAGCGGGAGGTGATACCCTTAGTTCCTGAAATGATTGTAAAACAAGATGGACAAGCCAAAAATGATTGTGAACGAAATGCGGCCAAGCGATTTTTAAGTAGCTTCAGAAAAGACCATCCCAAATTGAAAGTGATTGTAATAGAAGATGGGCTCTCATCTAATGCACCTCATATTAAAGACTTAACAAAACATAACTGTCGGTATATTTTGGGGGCAAAACCGAATGATCATAAATTCTTATTTGCTCAAGTGGCTGATATGAAATCACATGGCCAAGTATCAGAATTTTCAATAGAGCAAGGAGATATTACGCATTTGTTCTCTTTTTGCAACGATTTGCCGTTGAATGAAACCAATAAAGATTTACTAATAAATTTTTTAGACTATTGGGAAATAAATAATAAAACCACTAAAAAACAACATTTTACATGGGTAACAGATTTTAATATAACACAAAAGAATGTGTACGCGTTAATGCGAGGTGGAAGAGCTCGTTGGAAAATAGAAAATGAAACATTTAATACCTTAAAAAATCAAGGGTACCACTTTGAACACAATTTTGGACACGGTTATAATAACTTGTGCTCTATATTTGCTTTGCTAATGATGCTGGCGTTTTTAGTAGATCAAAGCTTACAGATAAGCTGCAATTTATTTAACGCGGCAATGAAAAAGTGCAAGTCGCGAACCAATTTTTGGCACATAGTTCGCTGTTATTTTATCGGTTATATGTTTGAAAGCATGAATGAAATTTATGATGCTATTGTATATGGTATCCAAAA
>JBAXPN010000045.1:0-1193 GCA_037132255.1 Candidatus Falkowiibacteriota bacterium | reverse complement strand
CTACCTCAGGTGATATGTTGTTTCGATTCAGTACAGATGTCTTCATGTGCAATTTCTCCGGCTAATATGTTGCTTTATGAAAACATTATAAAAGGTATTTTAGTATTTACCAAATCCCTTAGTGGAGTTGCCCTTAGCGTCCTGTGGAAGAGAACGCGCTAAGGGCAGTGGAACCGGAGTGCAGCTCGCTAAATATCAAACTCTTTTTGCTGACTCATTCTGCTTTTCGACTGGTAATGGTTCTTTAAATGTATGATATATTTCGCCTAAGTTTTGTTCTACTTCTTGCTTACTACTAACATTGTAGTTGAGAATATTAATGTAAAGAATCTCGCCTGATTTTACTTCAAACTCTGCTTTACCCGTAGACAAACCTGTTAGTAGATGTTTTCCTATAGAAAGATCAGTAAACATAAAAGTTTTGTGATTCAAAAAAAATTGCTTCTTTTTATCACCTTCTAAACGAAATATCCTCTGCGGCGGCACCCCAAAGAATACAATTGCTCCAGACGATAATTGCTTCGGATAGAAAATTACAACTCGACCACACCCATCAGGAATTGTACCCCAATTTTTTTCTGTTTCCATATATGATGGATTATCTTTCTTTTTTGAGTCATATACACTTTGCATTGCTCCCAAACAACCACTTAAATTAAAAGCTAATAAAAACATTATTGCAGATAAAATAACCGGCTTCAAATTAAACATGATTTTTTTCATTGTCCGCCTCCATTTGTTAAAGTGTTTTTAACATGTTTTATTTGTGATTTTCGCGTACACTTATACATGTAAATATTAAATACAGCTTAAGAATTAAGTTAGTAAAAATATTTTAAAAAAATTGTCGTGTCAAGTTCTTTCTGTCATTCTGACCGATGCTGCACAACGCATCATGTTGTGGGTCAAGATAATTTTTGCCTTATGCGGAACAGGACGGTACTCCGTGCTGTGTAGTGTTTCAGCCTGCCAGTTAACAAGTATTCCTTGACAACTGCCTCAGCTTGGAAGTAACGACCGGGGCGGGGTGGTTCTCTGCGATTGTAGTCGGAAATTAAAAATCAGCCAATTTCGGAAATTAGCAATCACCCAGGGAGAGGCTTGAGATTACGTCATTTCAAAATAATTTGCAACTACTGTGCGCTGTAGATAAGCATAACAAGAGATGAGGGAAGCCCCCTTGCACTCGGCTT
>JBAXPN010000044.1:0-1209 GCA_037132255.1 Candidatus Falkowiibacteriota bacterium | reverse complement strand
GACGAGAAAAACTAAATAATGAAGACGATTTATACACAATAAAAAACTTTTTCGGAGGCAGATCGTAAGCCCCCCCGTTTTTACTGTGCATAAATCTGGATGATTTTGTTTCTGAACAACCCAAACCCCCCTCTTTTTTTAAACGGCATACATTTTCGCGACCGCGACACTTTGTTATTTCTTATCTAACATCAGGCATTAAATCAATATAATCCACTTGTTTACCATTGCAGGTATAAGTCAAGCCAATAGGTTTGACCTCCTCATTCCAGCTTAACCGCCGCAACTCAGCCCAAGCAAAATCCGCGACCACCTTACTTTCAGTCACTGTTTTGTCAGATACCTTTTGCCCAAGCCAACGCGCATAAATTCGATAAGAAGACATAAAAACCCCAATAAATAATCTATTTAAAAAGTAGTGAAAATAAGAATTCTAAAACAAACAAATAATCACATTTACTACAAACATTAACTAAGCCGCTTAATTTTTTGATTGTATCGAATGAAATATTGCCGCTGTAGTACGAATTTACGCTAGGTAATGATAAAACGCGTCTCTGCACTCTGTACGCTTGATCTTTATGCTTTTACTTCGATTTCCAGCACGATAATAAGCGCTATTCTCAGGGATGTATTTTGTAATCTCACCGAAACAATCTAATCGGTAAAATCCATTTTTTTTACCAAGCAAAATCCGAAGCTAGCCGGTTGTAAGCTTTCGATGATCATTTTAACCACCAAGTAGATCACGGAAACGGACGGTGCTTTTATTCCCTCAAAACATGGCTTATTCTACCGATCCCCAGTCATACTGGCAAGCGTTAATGCTTGTCATTATGCAATCAAATAGTTTGATTATTATTATAGCCATGACGCTTTGAACGTCTATTATCAACCCACCTTGCCGCAAGCGCCATCAAAGCTGCACAAGATTTATTTCATGCTATGCTATCGAAATAATAATCAACAGCCTCCTCTATTATCAGGTTCACCGCCATTCAGGCAGGTCATTTCATCCCTTGCTATTTTTTAAATCATCGCAGCGTTCACGGTTTTCATTTAAAAGCAGTCGGCGAAGCCGCTCCCTATAAAATGCCGGTGAGGACACTATGACCGACTCAGCGTTATACAATGATCCAGACCCGCCAAAGGCCCAAAAGAAACAGTCAAGGTGCTGTTCCTTGTCTGTTTCGTTATCTATCAGCAAAG
>JBAXPN010000043.1:0-1239 GCA_037132255.1 Candidatus Falkowiibacteriota bacterium | reverse complement strand
TAAAAGGAAACGTAGCCGAAAAAAAAGGCATTACTGAGAATGGACTTAAAAAGAACGTAACAGAAAATGCAACCACTGCGGCAGATATAAAGGTTGTTACCGAAACAGAGGTTAATCGAAAAGGTATAAACGAAGGTGGTTTAAAGAAGAATGAAGCTCAAAGAAAAGGTATTAATGCGAATCAGTATTTAAAAAATTAGATAAATGAACGCCATTGACATTTTGCCAAACAAATGAATAAGTAATCCGGCAGTTGATCTGACTTTCATCGCTCTTTGAATTTTTGTTTTTTCATTTAACCAATTAAAGAAAGACTCTATTGGTTGTCTAACTCTAGAAACAGCAGCTGAGAATAGTTCATTAAATGCTTTATCTCTTTGTTTTATTTCTTCTGTCTGACCCTTTATTCCTTTTATAGGAGTAAGCATTTCAATATCTTGAGTTTTTGTTTTGTTGTGGTTAAAGTATTCTTTATCAGAATAAGCCTTGTCACCAAGTATTACTTTTGAAAAGATATTATCACCCCATGCTTGCTTGAAAGTCGTCAAGTCGTTGTCATCAGCTGGAGTAATAATCATACTTTCAGGAAAAGGAATTTTGCCTAGTCTAACACTTGCCATTGTATGGATTTTGCACCCATAATAATACATGTTTTTAGTCGAACAAAATCCTTTTGCTGTAATCTCAGAAGCCACTTTTCCAGTCCTGTTTCTACCACCACTGGTAATAATAGGCATTGAATCGACTATTGAGAATAACTTACTGCAATCCTCTGGTTTAAATGAACCAATAAGTTTGTTTGCGAGTGCCTGAAAAGCACCTGTCAACAAATTTAATCGGTATGAAAATGTTTGATACGAAGGTAGTTTAGGAAACCAAGACAAAAGATAATCTTTTGTAAATGAATGAATTTCGTTGACTTGAAAATACCGTTGTTCGTATCCAGCAAAAAGATAAATTGTCATAATTTCCTGATCTGTAAAGTCAGGGTTTGAATTATTACTGAATCGTTGACAATTAATCTTGAGCTCTTTTTCATATAAATCACAAATATAGAAATATATGACTGTTAATTTATGTACTTTTTCTCTGGAAATCATACTTAGAGTATTACTGCAAATTTTCCTCTAAGATAATGATTTTCAGTGAATTGAACAAGCTATTTAACACTTATTTTCTTGAATATAAACACTTTATACTAACAATGAATTATGGAGTCTCTACTCCTGATTCGCATTA
>JBAXPN010000042.1:0-1324 GCA_037132255.1 Candidatus Falkowiibacteriota bacterium | reverse complement strand
CGACTGCTTTTAAATGAAAACCGTACTTTGGTTTTCAAACTTTCCACGACAGCTCAAACAAGAGCATCGGCGGGGAGAAGTCAACAAATCTTGTTGGTTATGTTGTTGAAAGTTAATTGATTTATTTTTTTTGACAAGTAAAAACGCTTGACAGTTTGGCGGGGTGTCGCTATAATAAGCCATGTTTTGAAAAAAAGCAAAACACCGTCCACGGCGGTTTCCGTGGCCTACTTGGGAGTTAAAAATGAACAAATATTTTATGGTTGGTGAAAACCCCGTTGAAAAATTACTTAAACGCGGTACAAGTGCTTTAACAGACGCCGAATTGCTGGCTATTTTTTTACGTACTGGCACAAAGGGAAAAACAGCGGTAGACCAAGCTCAAGAACTACTGGGCGCTTTCGGATCTTGGAAGGCGTTACTAGGTGCGGATCAAAAGAATTTTACGGCGGTTAGTGGTTTGAGTGGTGTTAAGTATGCACAGATTCAAGCAGGGCTAGAAATGGTTAAAAGACACTATCAAGAGGTTCTTGAGCGTGGTAATGCTTTAACTAGCCCTGACATTACCCGCGCTTATCTTAGCGCACAATTACGCGGTTATACTTATGAAGTGTTTGTCTGCTTATTTTTGGACAACCAGCATCGCGTCATTAAGTTAGTTGAGCTTTTTACCGGATCAATATCGGGCGCTAGTGTTTACCCCAGAGAGGTGGTTAAACAAGCGCTGTTTTACAATGCTGCATGTTGTATCTTTTCACACAACCACCCCTCGGGCATAAATGAACCGAGCGTGGCGGATAAGCAAATAACCGAAAAGCTTAAACAAGCATTGGCTTTGGTAGATATTTCAGTTCTTGACCATTTTATCATTGGAGATGGTCAACCTTATTCATTTGCAGAGCACGGACTAATTTAGGTTTATTTAAAGGTGTTTGAAGGCTAACGGGGCGAAAAATACCGTTGGTCTTCTAATGCTGTAAATATATGAAAGCGGGGCCTGTAATGACAATAGAGCAAAGTAAAAAATGGGGCTTAGGGCGATCCTACTGGTTAGAATATGTTAGATTGAATGGTTATGCCGTTGAAGCCCAAAAGGAAGGCTTGCGTAAATTATCAAAAAATTTAAATTTAATAAATTAATAATCGGGGGCAGGGTGGTTCAGGATTTCCAGAATCAAAATCATCGAGATTTATGCACAGTAAAAACGGGGGGCTTCCGATCTGCCCCCGAAAAAGTTTTTTATTGTGTATGAATCGTCTTCATTGTTGTTTAGTTTTTCTCGTCCGCGAAAATAGTTGAATGGCTGTTTGATTATTTACTTTG
>JBAXPN010000041.1:0-1390 GCA_037132255.1 Candidatus Falkowiibacteriota bacterium | reverse complement strand
TCAAGATTTATAAAATCTGACTCTTTCTAAGAGCTAAACTGTTTATTTCTTTCTTGATGTCATTTTAATTAACTCATCATGCCTTATATTTACGAAATAACTTTACAGGATGAAATTACCGCGATTACATTAGTCATTCTTATTTTTCTTTTTATGGTTTTAGTGGTTGACCTGTTAAAGAAAAGAAAAATAAGAATGTTGTCCATTTACAATAATGCCGTTATTGTAAAGACCGAAACAAATAAAATGCTTAAAGCTATTCGAACAATAAAAGAAGACGCAATTCCAGGATACGTAATCGCTGTTAAATCTGGGATTGATGACGTATCTCGAATGTACAAGGATAAGATTGATACTCGAGTTATGGAAGTTGTGGATTCTGAATATTTCTTTACTGCAGCAAAAGCTGCCTTGCCGAATAAAAAGTGGAAGCGAGAATTTGAGAAATATACTTCAAATCCAGATAAACAGATTGTTAAACCGAATGAATATGAGGACGATATTTTAGAAATTGTGAAAAAAACTAATAGCATTATCCAAAAGAGAGTTACTGCAACTTTTGTTCAGGATTTGCATTTTGGAGAGACCTTTATTGATAGTAAAGAAATGAAGAAGCGAGTTATTACCAACAATCTTCATCAAGATCTTTTTACTGGACTTCCAATTACCTTGACAGGAATTGCTGGATGTATTGCTGTTCAGAACATGGATCTTGACACTGTTGCAGATCTAACTAAAGCTACGTTGCATGCCGCTTTTGGTTCTGAAATAATGAATAAAGTAACTGACATAATTGTTTCTTGGATTGTTGCGGAAATAGGTGAGAGCGCATTTCAAGAATTTGCAGAAGCAACGTTTGCTGCAATGACTGGTTTTGGAGTTGTGTTCACGCTGTATAAGATTTTTAAATACTCTGTTTTGGCTAAACGTCTTTTTGTAGAAAAGGAGCCTTTGATGAATATTCGTAAGTCTATTAAAAGTAACAGTGTTAAATCTATAGATAATATTTCTGAAAAGATAAAATATGCTTATGAAAACCAAGTTATGTCGTGGGTTATTGATATTGAAAATCAAGTCGTTCAATTAAATGCGATTGCTTCTGAAAAAGAAAAATGGGCTAAAAAATATTTATAAATTGTCAGGGGCTGGATGTTCTCATGCCTGTAATAAGTTATGCATATAACAATATCAAATTCGGGGCAGAGGGAGACATATCTCCCTTCTTCATGCGTGATAATGACAGTCAGTTGTTTTTGCATGAATTGTATCCGCTTTATCTGAAAGTTTTTGAGCTTCTTTTCCACAGGTAGAGAAATTCGATTCGACCCATGAAGCTGTACTAACAAGGTAATAAAAATAATGGACAGCAAAGCCGATGATAGAGTATGTT
>JBAXPN010000040.1:0-1394 GCA_037132255.1 Candidatus Falkowiibacteriota bacterium | reverse complement strand
GGAAAAGCCAGTAACGCCATAACCCGATACACTTCAATCTCAAAAAGCCTTTGCAATAAGCGCCCTGCCTGCTCGGCTCTTAAGTCATTATTAATAATTAAAAAACGGCTAAAACCGTCAACGTGTATGTGAAAATCCGTAAATACCGAAGCCGCACCGCCGGTTACTTTAGAGCCAATGACAGAATTGCCGGCAAAGTAAACCGTGAGCGATGCTAAATCGGCCGCCTCTTCATAATTAATATCGCCAGCAGAGACAATGCTTGCGTGAGCCGCAACAATAACTTGTCCGGATAATCCAGACAGCCAATCCACCGGCACTTTTTTTAAGGCAGAATCCGCAAAGGGATCCTTAGGCGTATCGTGCACATAAAAGCTGTAAGTACTAAATTCGCCGTGCTGTTCCCAACGTATTTGAAAAGAATTAAAGCTGACACTAAAGTGATCCGCTTCTTTTTCAGGCGGCGCGACTCCAAATCGTTCACACAAGGTTATCAAGTGCTGACGTTCCTGCAATTTTTCATCATTTGACAGCAACAAAGCAAGATGACTGGCTCTAACCGGTAAATCAAGAATAAAAGGTGCCCTGGCATGAACTTCGTTGTGAAGAACAAAGCGTTGTGGATGGTTTTTGGGAATGGGGAATAAAGTCGTCACAGGTGTTTTATAATCTCTTTTAAGCTAACGAAAATTAACTTAATTTAACCTAAAAATGCTGTTGAGCTTAAAAAATAATTCAAGGGCATCACTTTCATCCCGGAAAAATTAATTAGCCCACAAAAATATTTAAAGAAATACCAATGGAGCGTGACGGGGTTTGCAACCCCGTTACTCACATTTTAAAAGCCATTAAAGCCTTCAAACGTTTCAGATTCACATATTATAAACAGGTTTAATCTGCGAATCTGTGGCCGTTTATTTATTACGCACTACCTTCGAAAACAAGCACTAAAATGTTCGGCAATACTTGCGGTGGTAATCAACAAATTTTCTTTATTTAAGCATTAATTTATGACTAAATGACTCTTAATTTTTCTGTTGTTTTTACACAAAAAAAAGGCCACGGCAGTCAAAATTCATCCGTTCATTCAACAATCCGAGATGCCGATAGCAAGTTCATTTTTTGCGGCAAAAACGCTTGTAAAAAAGCTGTTGCTAACTAACAACGAACTAGGCTGACACCCTGCAAAGCACCTAAAACACTGACTGTTTTTTATTTAATCAAACATTAAATCGCTTGTTTTACTTATTTAACGAGAGGATTATTCACCCACAAATTAAACTAATTTTGGGTAACTCAGCATGAAAATTATAAACACAATGATTTTACTGGCCTCTCTTTTTGCGATAGCTGGCGCTGCTCTTTTCCAGCTTTTTGTTTTACTAACCAATACC
>JBAXPN010000039.1:0-1423 GCA_037132255.1 Candidatus Falkowiibacteriota bacterium | reverse complement strand
ACAATCAAGCGAATAAATTCAAGTGAAGGTGATAAGTCAGTGCGGTCTTGATAATAGTTGTTTTTATGATAGCTTAATTGGGTGCTGGAAAATCTGCGTTGTTATTTTCGTTTATTTCGTTTATCTTATGTTAGGCAATTAGTAATAATTTGGAGTATGTAGTGTGACTTTATCTAATGTGGTTCATTTGCCCACAGCGCAAGAAGCAGAAGAAGCTAAAATAACCAGTCGAGCTTTATCAAAATATGCCCATAACGAAAGGCTACATTTAAAGATAGCCAGTAATAACGAGTCGGAAGATTTAATTTTACCGGGCTACGCTATAAATTTATTACTCGCTATGTTAACGGAAATGTCTAAAGGCAATGCAATAACAGTGATGCCGATTCATGCAGAATTGTCTACACAGGAAACGGCAGAGTTGTTAAATGTTAGTCGACCCCATTTAGTTGATTTATTGGAGCAGGGTAAAATTCCGTTTAGAAAAGTTGGTACACACCGACGTATTTTGGCAAATGATGTATTTGACTATAAGCAACGAATTGATGAGGCCCGATTCAAGGCCCTTGATGACTTAGCGGCCCAAGCTCAAGAACTGGGCATGGGTTATGAATAGTGGCAAAGTTTTCGGTTATTTATTTTAATTCTTAATTTATCATGAGGTGTAGTGCTTATGCAGGCCATTGAGTTAGAGGCAATTATCGAAAAAGATGGCAAAATATGTTTGCCTGCGATTTACAAAAACTGGTTTGGGAAGCACGCTAAATTGATATTGCTTGAAACTTCCGAGCCTATTTCCCAAGAAAATAGCGCTTATGCGATTTTTTCGCAGTTAGACTTAGGCGAAGGTGACGAAAATTTAGTTTCTTCTGCTAATGCGAAGCAGGGCATTAAAGCTATTTTACAAAACAAGACTTAGTTATGATTTTGGTGGATACAGGGCCATTAGTTGCTCTATTTAACCCTAAAGATAATTATCACACATGTTGCTTAAGCGTTTTAAAAACAATACGTGAGCCTTTATTTAGCACTGTATGCGTTTTAACAGAAGCATTTCATTTATTAACGCCAGGTAGTAAAGCAGCGTTGGCATTAGGTGCTTTTGTTCAAAAAAAAGGCATAACTATCTATTCACTTGATGACGAAAGCTTAAAAATAGCATTGTTATTGATGGAAAAATATGCAGATAATCCTATGGATTTAGCCGATGCATCATTAGTAGCGGTGGCACAAATGTTAGATGTTCAGCGCATTTTTACTATTGACCGTAATGATTTTTTAACTTATCGAATAGCATCTGGATATGGTTTTAAAAGCTTTGAATTGGTCAATTGATGAGGATGCTTAAGGTGTAAACAAAATTATGCCAAAGAACTTTTATGGAGCTGTTGGGGCGTTATCAAGTATCAGTTTTAAATTATCC
>JBAXPN010000038.1:0-1424 GCA_037132255.1 Candidatus Falkowiibacteriota bacterium | reverse complement strand
GTAAAATAATCGAGACCGGTTTAGGAAGAAGATTGGAAATTACTGTCAAGTAAAACAACAAACGTTATAGCAAATGCTGGTATGCGTGTTCGTTGAAACATTTGAAATTTTTACATATATTTCTGCTGGCTGACAGTTGAGCAGAAATCTAATCCTGCACTTGACATAGCGTCAACCGTTAGGCTGCATTCGAAAAAAACCGGAACATAGACGAAAGATTTAGAAAAATATTGTTAATTTGTAGTTGATTTAAAATCTGAAAATATGTTTAACACAATCGAAATTGACCGAGCCAAACTAACCATAATGGGAGTGAAATTTTTAGACTTGAAAACATTAGAAAGCACAGCAAATGCTTTAGGAAGTAATATGTTTGAAGGTTTTAACCCAACCCCGAAAGGAATTGAAATAATCAGAGACTATGTCGCTGGGAAAATTTCAATGAGTGAATTGGTGATATTAGCTAAAGAAAAAGCATATGTCTAATTCTTATAAATACATTGACCCTGACTACACCTATACTGACCCAAAGACAGGACTACTAAGAAATATTCAAAATATTACAGACCCTGATGTATTATTATTTGTTGAGAGCGGTGCTGTTACTAAACGACTACAAGAACTTTATGAAAATCCGATAAAGATTAAGGGAATTGAAAGTCTTTTTGAAATTCACAAACAACTATTTCAAGACATATACGCTTGGGCTGGAAAAAAACGGATTGTTGAAATTAGCAAAGACAGAAAACAATTTTTTCCAACTACACATTTTGACAATGCTTACAGATACGTTGAAACTTTAATAACTGAATTCAAGAAAATTCCAAAGAACAACAAAAAGCATTTAGCGGAGAAGTTAGCAGAAATTTTGGACAATGTAAATTATTTACACCCCTTTAGAGAAGGAAACGGGCGAACGCAAAGGGAGTTTGTAAGAATGTTAGCGTTAGAAAAGGGTTTGACTTTAAACCTTAACCCTCCCGACAATAAAAGTGTTTACGAAAGATATATGAAAGGGACTATTGAAAGTGAAGTAGCAATATTAACAGAGTTGATTTTTGAGTTAATTGAAACTAAAAGGTAATGGGAGAAGCACCAGAATATGGTTGGATTTAATATTAAAAAAACGCCTTAAAAAATGCGTTGATTGGAGTAAAATAAGCAAACGAGATTACATGAATGCGATGATGTTAAGTCCAACCAAAAGTAGTGTTTTAAAAACACTTTTGGAAAAAGCGCTTACCACCAAAATAAACGACCGCGAAATGTTTATGAAAGGGATTGACTACTCATATTACTATGAAGAAAATGACTAATGAAAAACGGTAAAAAAAGTTTTTGGGCATTCCGGAAATCATGAACATGCAGTGAAAATAAGTCTTGGGGGGATGGTTTGAGTGGGAGAAAAAAATCAGGTAAGGAGG
>JBAXPN010000037.1:0-1450 GCA_037132255.1 Candidatus Falkowiibacteriota bacterium | reverse complement strand
TCAATGGTTCGTTATAAAAAAGTTATTGTTAAGCAGCAATTTTGCCCCAATTCCTAAGTTCAGCTATGATATTTTTATTTTTCTTTGTGTTGGGGTTAATGCCGAACTTATCAATAAATATTTTTAGCAATAAATCATTGTTATACATTGTTTTACAGTCTGACATTGAGAACTGAGAATTTTCGTCAATTTTTGAGTTCAACCATTCAACTTTAGCTAAATTGACAGCGGTCAATGCAGCATTAAAGTGGAAATTTAGTTTGTTTTGGCTACGAGCTTGACAGTTGGTCAATCCACAATGCTGTTTTGCGTCACGGTAAAGAAATTCGATTTGAAAACGAGAACAATAGTATCTAAAGATTTTATCTGCGCTTAAATCCAAGTCAGTTGAGAAATAGATCTTTCGGTTAACTTCTTTTCCGTCTTTATAAAACAAGGCAACAGCAATTTTAATATCTCTTTTAAATGCAACAGAGTAAACTATGGCTGAATAAACTTTTACATTATCTTCAGAAAGAACAAGCGTCAAATGGTTCATGTTAAGAAATTTGAGATTGAATTTTCCGTCATATTTTTTGTTTGCACCTTTTTTACCATTTTGTTTTCCAGTGTATTTATACTTCAAGTTAGAGTCACTGCGTAATCGGCTGATAAAATGCAAACCCAAAGAAAGCATTGTGTCAACAACTTCTTTCTTAGAGAAATAGGCATCGGCAACCATATATTTTGATAAAGCTTTAAAATACATATGATGTTCCTTAACTATCTGACAATAATATACTAACAAGGTTATACCTTCGATGGGAGGTGTTTGAATTGCAAGTAAATGAAATGCAGTATTTCGCAAAACATCAATGGCAGCAAAACCGCAAATTTCTAAGCCCCATTTGGCTTTTTTTGCACAACCTGACCAATACATATTTAGACCAAAAGTCGTTTTTCCACTTTTGGAAATAAAACTTGGATCGAAAGCAACCAAACATTCAATAATCGATTGTTCCAGAATTAGCTGGAGATTAAAGTCTTGAAAGTTGAATTTATTCTCAAAATTAATCCGGAAGAACTGTTCGCAGTTTTCGGAAAAACGTGAGAGCTGTAGAAAATTTATTCTACCTTTTATACTTAAAAAGAGCAAAAGGACGTTTGCAATAAACTGTTTTCGTGACTCCTTTAGTGTTAAAAACTTAGCTGATTCTAAAGTGCTGTATATCAAAGAAATAGCATTTGGGTGTTTGTTGATTGACATATCTATATGATTACGGAATAATCTATAAAGATACTGAATTTCAATGAATTACCCAAATGTTTTAACTCTTATTTTCAAGCTATTTTTCTTATTATCAAATACTTATTTCATTTTATAACGAACCATTGTTATTATGAAAACAACTTTTTCAAAAATCAGCATGTTGCTTATGGCATTTGCCATCAGCATTCAGTTGCAGGCGAT
>JBAXPN010000036.1:0-1490 GCA_037132255.1 Candidatus Falkowiibacteriota bacterium | reverse complement strand
CCCACAAAACACAAAGCCCTGAAAGGGCATAATACATCAGCATAGGGTGTAGCCCTATGAAATCAGGATATCCACATACCCCAAGCCCTGCAAGGGCGAAATCAAACATCATCTAGTACATATTATCGTCATAAAAGTATTACGCCCTTGCAGGGCTTTATCATTGTTATTTTTGATTTCGATGGGCGTTGCCCATCGCTAACAGATTACGCCCCTTCGGGGCTTTTAAATGCGCTATATATTTTCAGATAAAAAATTTATCAGTCGACAGATACCATCCCTTTAAGGGATATTATCTGTATCAGCTTACAGTTATGCGAATTGGAAATTAAATTTCTGAAAGACTATAGATACCTATGCCCTCCGGGAGAGGGCTGAGATGAGGGGGATATAAATGGTCAAGTTATTTCATGCACGTTACTAAATAATTTCGACTTGTAGAAACAGGTAGGCAGTCTGAAGCAAAAATACTTAATAAGTGTTCAGCTCCCGCCTCTTTAAAAAGAAGGGATTAGGAGATTTTATTAGATAAATACCCCCAGCCATTTTTCCGAAAGATTACGGATACATTGAATACACAAGCTTAATAAAGTCCTCGTATTTTATGCTTTCAGTTACTACGTCCACCGGTTTTAATAAGTCATGAAAACCCACAGCCGAGCAGGTTTCATCTCGTTATACAACAGACTGGCAGGAACTGGTCATGATTAAGTAAAGATCACGAAACCGCTGGTTATTCCGCTTTGTTTTTGCGCCAAAAATAAATACCCGCAGCGACAGTGCCTACTACAAAGATAACCATTAAAGCTGGATATTCATAAAACAGATCAAAAAAATGACCCATCCCTTGTGATGTATGTCGATAAAAAGGTCCCATGATTTTCTCCTCTGCTTAACGGGATTTAGTGAATGTTGATTAATAATTTCCAAGCCGATTTCTATTAAGCTCTTTTAGAATTTACCTTAAAAATTATCATTGTCCAGTACAAAGATGGCAACAAGAAGCACCCAAAATCTTAACAATCCAGCCTGAAGTCTGTTTTATCGTCGTGTTTTATTTTGATTTTAAAGTCAATCTTGGAATTTTATAAAATTTATGACACAACCGAGCAAAGAATGGTTAGAATTAAAGACTTTATCCTGTTAGCGAACGAAGACTAAAAATGAGCATAAAATCTACTTTACTAAAAATAATAATAAAACTGACGCCAGACTTATTGATCATCTGGGGCGCAAATATAATTCTTAAAGGCATTGCAGAATTAACGGCGTTTAATTTTGACCTCGATGCCCGAAAAGTCTACGTTCAAACAAGGCTCTATGGGGAAAAAGAAACGATTGAAGTTTATCTGGAAGATTTTTCTGTTTTTAATGATGGTGAATCTTACCGATTTATCCTTCATCAAGCAAAATCAGACAGACCTTGGTTGAATAATTTAATGTCCCGTATCACAGGAAAAGCCTGGAAAATTCCTGCCATACCTCACCTG
>JBAXPN010000035.1:0-1534 GCA_037132255.1 Candidatus Falkowiibacteriota bacterium | reverse complement strand
TTGGAAGCAACGTTTTAAAAACCGTCTTTTTGAGTGGTGCTATGAGCCCCTGTTCAAGTTTGGTGAGGTTCTTTGAATGGCAATCTGTTTTGGTGGTGTTTATACAACCCCGTTTAAGAGTTTATGATTTTTAAAACAAAGAACTAGACGTTGCTTTAATATTAAAGTATAAATTTAAATATTAAGACAATGAAAAAGGAAAAGACAACAAAAGCATTCCCTATCATTTATCCAAATGCAGCTGGGATTGACATTTCTAGTAAGGAACACTATGTTGCAGTGAATCCTAAAAACAAAGAACCAATCAGGAGTTTCGGATGTTTCACCGAAAACTTGAAAGAAATAGCAATGTGGTTAAAACAATGCAAGGTGAATACTGTAGCCATGGAAGCCACAGGTATTTATTGGGTAAGTTTATTTTTAATTTTAGAACAAGAAGGTTTTGATGTGGTTTTAGTCAATGCAAAACATGTAAAAAATGTACATGGTAAAAAAACAGACATGAGTGATGCAGAATGGATAAGACAATTGCATAGTTGCGGATTACTCTCTGCAAGTTTTCAGCCAGATGCGTTTACACGCAAACTTAGAACGTATATGCGTCACAGGAAAAATCTTATTGAAATGGCCGCAACTCACATACGTATGATGCATAAGGCATTAGAACAGATGAATATAAAATTACAGCATGTTATAACTGATATTACAGGGAAATCAGGACAGGATATAATACAAGCCATAATATTAGGTGAACAGAATCCCGAAAAATTAGCTTCATTTTGTGATGGCAGAATAAGAGCAAATAAAAAAGAAATGATAATTAAATCTTTAGAAGGTATTTGGAAAGAAGAACATATTTTTGAGTTAGAACAGAGTTTTTCACTTTATCATTTTTATCAAAGAAAAATAAAAGAATGTGATGCTCAAATAGAACAGCATCTAAGAGACAAAACAGGCATTCCAAAAGATCCAAATGAAAAGCTTAAAGTACAAAGCAATAAAAACAACATAAATTTTCAAGCAAAAGAAATATTAAAGCAAATTACAGGAACAGATTTGCCTGAAATTTTTGGAATTACTGAATCCAATGCATTAGAAATCATAAGTGAAATAGGATTAAATATGAAAAAATGGCCAACAGAAAAACATTTTACTTCATGGTTAAATTTAGCTCCCAATAATAAGATTTCTGGCGGAAGAATTTTAAGTAGTCGCATTCCAAAAAAGAAAAATATAGCAGGGCAAGTTTTTAAAATGGCAGCATTTTCAGTTCAAAGAAGTGAAAATTGGTTAGCTATGTTTTTCCATCGAATTAAAGTAAAAAAAGGAACTGCGAAAGCAGTAGTTGCCACTGCAAGAAAAATTGCTGTAATATTTTATAAAATGATGCAAGATAAAGTACTATTTACACCAATTCCTATTGAAAAATACAATGAAGCATTTAAAGATAATCAAATAAAGAAATTAAAACGTCAAGCTCAAAGACTTGGTTATCTGATTATAGGAGAGTAGTTACTTAAGAGCAAAAAGTTAA
>JBAXPN010000034.1:0-1646 GCA_037132255.1 Candidatus Falkowiibacteriota bacterium | reverse complement strand
TCCTGTTTTCAGCATTGGGACACCCTATGAAAAATTGACAATTTTATAAAGTTCCGCCTGCTCATCATCCATTTGTAAAAGAATTGATTTAGTATGCTTGGATTGAGGAAGCATATAAGTTATTTGATACATATTATGAGTTAATTCAACAGACCTTTTGACAGACAAAGTTGATTTTGATAACTTCAATATCCTTTCCAGATCCTTGTAAATACAATATGCTGTGAATGAAACACAAATATGAGCTTCAATTCGATTTCTAAGCCTGTGATATATTGGACGTATTCGTAAATCTGTTTTTGACATTCGAAATGCTCGTTCTATATTCCATAGGCTTTTGTAATTTTCTATTACCTGATCGTTTGTCAACTTGGTGTTCGTAATATAGCCTTTCAATCCATCCCAAATAGCATCAGAATTGAACTTCTCATAATCAATTTGAATACTAATTTCACCTTCCATTTTCAAATACTTATTGTATCCCCGGTTGTTTATATTCGATTTGGTCAATTTTCCTGCCCTTATTTGTTTTTCCAGCCTTTGTAAACCTCTGTTACGATTGTGCTGATCTTTGGCTGCCCTTTTATTCGAAAAAGCAACTATCAGTTTTGTTGTTTCTGACTTGTTGATACAAATTGTTTGTCCATTAGAAAACTCATTGTTAAATATTTGTTTCTTTATATTATCGGTCTCGTTTTTTATTCTTGCTCCCAATATATATTCATATTCCTTTTCTTCTAAGGCTTTTAT
Source organism: Candidatus Falkowiibacteriota bacterium (assembly GCA_037132255.1). Classification (GTDB taxonomy): domain Bacteria; phylum Patescibacteriota; class Patescibacteriia; order Patescibacteriales; family UBA12465; genus UBA12465. The sequence continues at coordinate 896 of JBAXPN010000034.1, read as the reverse complement.
ATTGTCAGTGGAAAGCAAACCCGCATCGGCAACCACAATCGGTTTACCTAAATTAAACTTGGCACTTATTTTTTCGATGAATGGAATTAACGTGTGTCCTTCAAATATATTTCCTTCATAAATATCGTATCCGATAGCGTAACCTCCAGTTCCAACCAACAATCCAAGAAATATCTGAGGATTACTGTGTTTTCCGTCTTTGCTAAAGCCCGTTTTACGTAAATCATCCTCATCTTCGGCTTCAAAATACAAAGTGGTCATATCATAAAATACAACACTTATTTTACCATCTAAAACTTTCAAAGTATGAGCATATGAAATTTGCTCTACTTGTTCTTTCAATTTTTCATTTAGCTTGTCTAAGAACCTATAAACTTTATCAATATCGAGTGTTATGCCTTGATAACGATATAAATAATCTACCGTTTTTAATTTGCTTAGTGGGTAAGCAATACGAGCAATCACTAAATGTCGAAAAAGTTCCTGTTGTATAGAACCAAAGCCTATTTTGTCATACAACTTCCCAAAAATATGTTCTGGACCAACAATACGTATACTTGCATTACTTAGACTAGAAAATAGTTGCTCAATCTGCAAATCATTTTCCCAAACAAACAATTCTGGCTGTTTTGATAATCGTTCGATCTCTTGTTTCCCTAAATAATTCAGTTTGGTTAGATCCTGTTCCGTTCGACCGCTACCTATTGTTTGTAAAACCTTGTATTTGCCTCGAAGTTTCTGAATTATTTGAACACTGACGCTACCTGATTTATTCTTCTTTTCTCGTAAAAACATGACTATTGCAACTTGGGACACCCAAAAATACAAAAATTATTTTGTTATTTATTGATTATCTGAATGTTACAAGTACTAAAAAATGTTATGCGGAAAACAGG
>JBAXPN010000033.1:0-1648 GCA_037132255.1 Candidatus Falkowiibacteriota bacterium | reverse complement strand
CGGTTTATTATCCGGTGCCTTTGCATCAACAAAATGTGTTTAAAGAAGAATGTGCCGGGTTAAGTCTGCCCGTTACCGAAGCTGTTTCGGCGACTTGTTTTTCCTTGCCGATTTGCCCGTTTCTTGAAGATGATACGATCAGGGAAATTGTTGCTATTATTCGGGGTGTTTTGACGGAATAGTTGGTTGTCATAGTGAATACTTAGTGAAAGCACTGCGAATAATCACCGGTAGAAAAGGAACGCCACCGTAGAGACGCGATTTATCGCGTCTATATTTATCGCGTCTCTACATATGAAAATGCACGGGATATTATTTAGACGCGATAAATCGCGTTTCTAAATATGAAAATGCACGGGATATTATTTAGACGCGATAAATCGCGTCCCTACGGGGATTAATTTATGGTTGATGGGTATAAAGGCAAATATAGAATTCCTTCTGCTCGATTAAAAAACTGGGACTATGGTTCGAATGCCCCTTATTTTGTAACCATTTGTACGGATAATAAAATCTGTTTTTTCGGTAATGTTAAAGAGGCAGAAATGTACTTGTCCGATTTGGGGCAGTTGGCAAATAAATATTGGTTGGAAATGGAAAAAAATTTCCATTTGTCGTTTTGAACCATTTTATTATCATGCCGAATCATGTGCATGGAATAATAAATATTGATAAACCCCTTTTTGATGGTAGAGACGCGATTTATCGCGTCTCAAATGCTGCTGACAATCCAGACGCTGACAATTCAGACGCGATAAATCCAGACGCGATAAATCGCGTCTCTACGGTCAGGAAAATTGGAGGAGTTACGGGAAATAATAACCCAATGTTACATGAAAATTTGTCTCGTTTTATTAACTGGTATAAGGGTAGGTGTACTTTTGAAATGAGAAAAATTAATACAAAATTTTCCTGGCAGCCACGTTTTCATGAACATGTTATTCGTAATGAAGAATTTTATTTAAAAATCGCTGAATATATTCAAAATAACCCACGTAAATGGCAAGAAGATAAATATTATGTGTCAATTTAACATCAAATTAATGAATGGCGAAATGCGTGTTAAACGATGAAATCCAAGGGTTGAAAAATGTCGCTGACAAATTTAAGGCAGGCAATTTCCTTGTCTTCCCATTTGCTTAAAAACAAAGAGTTATCAGGCAGCGAGTTACTGAAACCATGTTCAAGCAAGCCGAAATGATTGCTAATGAATTGGCTATTAATTTGTTTATAGCCCAGGGAAACTTATCCATGCCTCAACAAAAAAGATCGTTAACCATCCTATTTAGCGCCGGAGAATCCTCTGGCGACCAACATGCAGCCAATATGTTTCTGGAACTGAAAAAACATCAGCCAGACCTTAAAGGCTTTGGCATGGGGGGCGCTAAAATGGCGCAGGCGGGTATCGATATTCGCTATGACTCAGGCGCTATCGGCGTTATCGGTGTGGTTGAAGTGCTCAAGCACTATGGTGAAATTCGCAAGGCGTTAAAGTTGATAGAACAACTGGTTGCAACTGAACGACCTGATTTACTGGTGTGTGTCGATTATAAAGAGTTCAACCTTAAATTGGCGCGTTTCGCCAAGCAGCGCGGTATCAAAGTCTTGTTTTATGTGAGTCCACAAGTGTGGGCATGGCGACCGGGCA
>JBAXPN010000032.1:0-1651 GCA_037132255.1 Candidatus Falkowiibacteriota bacterium | reverse complement strand
AGCCAGGTATTTCGGAGCAAAACAAGAGCAGTGATTTTCTGCTTTTGTTTTTTAAATTTACTGTTACCAATGTTTTATTTGAGATGAGAAATTCAATTATTTTTTGAGCCGTTTATGTTCTAAAAATCCACAATTAAATTTAAAAACCTAAGTTAGATAAGTTAAAAGAAAGTTAATATAAGTTACACAGGCAAAAAATCTTCTGTAAGCATTGATATACGTGGCCTGTAAAAATTTGCGGTTAGACTTTTACAACATTTGGTTAGACTTTTACAAGGTTGGGTTAGACTTTTACAACATTTGGTTAGACTTTTACAAGTCCGGTTAGACTTTTACAACATCGGATTATACTCTTTTTAAAAGCTATAAAATCAACAAATAGTTTTTGATATACCAATAAATTAGGTTAGAATTCACACCATAAATAGTTTTCGATATACCAATAATTATGAATGATTCCTTGTTACCTAATAGACATAAGCAAGATTTTTTTATTTGTGATGTTTTTGATTCGTTTAAAGACGATATCGCTTCTATGGAGCACCCCGTTTTTTCTTTATCGAAAACACCTGATCACAGGATGCTGGTCTATGAACGTGACCGTGTAACCATCAAGATAAAACCAAGTTATACGGGTTTAGCGACTATTTTTGATAAGGATATTTTGCTTTATTTAGCTGGATCTTTAATGTCCGCTAAGAATAGAAATATAAGTATTTCCAAAACGATTAGGTTTACTACTTACGACTACATAGTCTCTACTAATAAAGCATTAGGAGGAATCCAATATAGGCAGTTACAGGAAGGCCTTGAGCGGTTGAACGGTACCTTAATTCAAACCAATATTAAAACTAATGGTAAAGAAATTACTAAAGAATTTGGCTTGATAGAAAGCTGGGAAATTATTAAAGAAGATGGTAAATCAACGTCTATTGAGGTTACTTTATCGGATTGGTTTTATAACTCCATTTTAGGTGATGCTGTTCTTACCATTGACAAAGATTATTTTAGATTAAGGAAGCCGACTGAAAGACGATTGTATGAGTTAGCCAGAAAGCATTGTGGGAATCAGTTTGTATGGAAAATAAAGCTTGATAATCTTAAGGAAAAATTAGGTGCTAATTCTCAGATGAAACTGCTTCGTTTTAATATTAAGAAAATAGCTGAAACAAACCACTTGCCTGAATACAATATAACCATTGATGAGGATGATGTTGTTCTGTTCACGCGTAAAGAGCCGGTTAAAGAAAGTAAAGCTCCAAAACAATTGCCAGTACAAATTTCAAAATCAGAGATTAATAAAGCCGCAAGGCCAGGTGAGAGTTATGAGCAAGTAGCCAGTCGGTTGAAGAAATTAAGAGAGAATCTTAAATAGTGCCGAAGGTTGATATGAGTAAATTAGGCTTGGGCGTTCTTTAAGCTTTAAATATAACGAAAATGTTATTTCATTGTCGTTGTATGCAATCAATTTGTCGTCATATGCAATCAATCTGTCGTTGTTTAACGATCAATTTGTCGTCATATCACACAAACCCAGTAATTTACTTTTTTAATAATTCTTAAAATATGCACAATTACAAGGCCTTATGTGTTTTCAGAACTGCAATTAGCGCTTATTCTGGCTTTGCTTATATTTGTGCTATAGTACGTT
>JBAXPN010000031.1:0-1654 GCA_037132255.1 Candidatus Falkowiibacteriota bacterium | reverse complement strand
GAGGGAATCATGGTGAGACAATTCGATAAAATTGTTCAAGTGTGTCAACAAATCGGGAAGTGTCCTGAAAGATTGAGAGGCCGGCAATACCATAAGCGCCTTCGGCCATGCAGAGCGCTCCATTTTCAGGAGTTATGCCACCAAGGGCGAAGACGGGCAGTGTGGTTGACCGGCAAATCAGTCCAAGTTTTTCAAGTCCCTGTGGGGCACCATATTTGCGTTTTGAGGGGGTGTCGAAGACGGGCCCGAACAGCAGGTAATCAGCTCCGGATTCCGCTGCGATATTAAGAGATTCGGGAGAATGGACGCTGCATCCAAAGATCATGTTCGGAGCAAAAGGGCGAAGTTTATCGGGATAACAGCCGCTTTCCGGCAGATGAACGCCGTCAAGTCGGGCTGCAAGAGCAATATCAATCCGTTCATTGAGAAGAAGCCTTGAGCCTTCGGGCAAGTGGCATCCTCTTGCCTTTAATGCCAGCGTCAAAAGCTGTTTTGCATTGAGTTGTTTTTCGCGAATCTGCACCATACAGCACATAGTGCGTGGGAGAAGATTGAGCTGCTCAAGAAGCAGTGTTCCGTTATCAGGATTTTCCTGTCCGCTGCTTATCAGGTAGAGATGCGGAAGGGGAGTCCCTTGTACTTTATTATGCTCCATTATGACTAAAATGCTTTAATTTCTCTGGGACTATAAATAATTATAGCTGTAATTGCAACAAACACCGCAAAGGTCTGGTTTTTCTGCCATTAAACACTCCTCTTAACCTGGGTTACTCTTTTTTTATTATGGGCAGTATCGAAGAACAAATCATTAAGGCTGGTTTGACCCTGCCACAGCTAACCGCCGTTGCAGGTCTCTATTCTCCGGCTATGCGTACCGGCAACCTTGTCTATACCTCGGGTCAGCTTCCTCTTCGGAATGGCAAGCTGGTCGAGCCCGGCGGAAACGGAAAGGTTAATGATTCCAACATGCAGGACGCAGTCCAAGCTTCCAAAGTCGCGCTTCTCAATGCACTTGCCGCAATCAAATCAGTGACAGGAACGCTCGACAGTATTGAAAAAGTTGTCAAGCTCACCCTCTATGTTGCCAGCGAGTACCTCTTTTCCAGCCAGCATCTTGTTGCCAACGGCGCGTCATCTTTGCTGCATGAAATTTTCGGAGAGCAGGGGGCTCATGCAAGAAGTGCTGTAGGCGTCGCGGAATTACCTCTTGATGCAAGTGTTGAGATTGAACTGATAGTTCAATGTAAATTCCCGATCCTTCAATAGATTAAAATTGAATCTACCCCATCATATTTATTATAATATAGGCTTTATAATAAAATTATATCCTTTAATAAAATTAAAACAAATTACCTTATAGACTTATCAAAGTAAAGATGATAAGTTTATAAGGTAATTTATTTATTGCATTTAATAGATCTCAATAATTCTATTATAGATAAATAATTTAACATGCCAAACATAAGTTATTATTTGGATAAATATTTTATTTTATCATAATAAAAATTGCCTTTATTATGATAAAATAAACTTTATCATAAAACATATAAGCTATTTATTTTAAATATATTAAATCATTTTGGCTAATGTATTTTTTATTAATTTTGTTATAGTATTTATTTATTTATATTCTTTAATAAGAATGCTTTTATAT
>JBAXPN010000030.1:0-1659 GCA_037132255.1 Candidatus Falkowiibacteriota bacterium | reverse complement strand
GCATTGCCCTTGCTGAAGAAAGATTAGGCGAGGCTTGTAGAAGGATGAAAGAAAACAAAAATTTGAATTATGCAGAAAAGTTTATTTGAAACGAAATGTTGAATATACCACTAAACCCGCTATTTCTTATAGCACGTGTTAGTGGCAGTTTTTCTTCCATTACGTATAAACAAGCGGTTGATTTTTTATTACCTCGCCATTATTCAGGTAGAAAACCGAGTATTACATTTTCTTTTGGTTACTCTGAAAACAACGAATTGAAAGCCGTATGTACATTTGGAAAACCTGCGAGTAATAGTTTATGTATCGGAGTTTGTGGTAAAGAATATAGCGAAAAGGTATTTGAATTAAACCGACTTTGTGTAGATGGCGAAATAGAAATACAATTATCAAAGTTTGTGGCTTGGTGTTTAAATGAATTGAAAGCAAAAGACTTAATATTAGTTTCTTATGCTGATAGCCAAATGAACCATAACGGATATATTTACCAAGCTACAAATTGGATTTATACAGGAATGACAAAAGCAAGAACTGATAAATATGTAGAAGGTGGTAAACATTCAAGACATTACGATAATGAAAAGCAAAACGGATTAAGAAAATACCGAAGTGCAAAACACCGATACATCTATTTTGCAACAAGTAAAACCAAAAGAAAAGAGTATATGAAAAAGCTAAATTACGGAATTGAACCTTATCCAAAAGGCGAGAATAAAAAATACGAACTTGGTACATTTATCGAACCGATTGTTATTAGCACTGTCGTTTCTTAAAATTGCCACTAACTGTATGATTAGATCGTTATATAGGCGCCAGTACTGGCATCACCATAATACGTACAATAACGTAAGGATTTGTGATCGACCTTGGTTATTTACACATTATATCAAAGATGGAAAGGTAACTTTTCTTACACACTAAATATTATACATTATGATTTTTTGGATTCTTGTTGGTTTTGGTTCCCTTGTTATGGCGAAGGGGGTTGCCTTCAATGGTAAAAGAACTTTATGTTGATTGTGTTAAACCAAATTTTGTAAAATGAGAACGGCAGAAGAGATGCGGGCGGAAATCGACCATAGAAAAAACCAGCGGAAGGAAGAAGAACTACGGATAATCGAAGAACTGTTCCTTGAAAGGAACTCTAAGGTACTTCATCTGGACTATTACCTTCACGATGATACCAAGGAAATATTACAGCAACTCGGTTATAAATTATCGGAGTTTACAGATTACAGGATAGAAAATTGGATAACTAAAATAAGTTGCGATGATTACAAATAATACAATTACAGGAATAACACTAATAGTAATAGGTTTTGTTGTATTATCTTCTAATATAACTATTACAAATAATATGATATACGCAGCAATATGTTTTTCTACATATACTATAATAACATCTAAACGAAATGAATAAAATAAATGAATTTTTAGTATGCACTGAAACTGAGTTATTCCCTAAAGATTTTGTGCAGGAGGTTTCGTGAAGTACGATTCTGCGGTTGTGGTTGTTATCACTATATTTTTGGTTTTTGGTACAAATATTGTATCTTATAAGCAACAACCCATCAATCTTTGAAAAAATGATTATTTTTTTAAAATAATCCTTGCATTATAACATTTTTAGTCGTATATTGTATTATAAAGGTTGGGAAA
>JBAXPN010000029.1:0-1714 GCA_037132255.1 Candidatus Falkowiibacteriota bacterium | reverse complement strand
GCTTGGAGGCGACCCGATAAGTATACTCTGTATGGTATTAAAGGGCTGTGTTATCTTGGCGGCTCGTCCAGCTTCACCTGCTAAATTTGTGTAACACCCCGCCGCCACACTCACAGTCATAATTCCAGAATTGTTCGGTCGTGGTATCACCTCCAGCGAGTAACTCGTATTTGTTACTTGCTGGAGTAAATCTTTCGCTCCGTCAGTCACCGTAATGCAGCCTATATCGAATCCGTTTACTGGCTCAGAAAAATCAAAAGTAAACTGAACAGGACCGGTAACCGGATCAGCACCGGTAGAATTACTGCGAATCACCAAGCTCGGAATATCATCTGGCTTCCAAAAATTAAACTTATCCTGAAATGGCCCTATATTTCCATGCTCAAATAAGTCGCGAAATATGCTACCGATTTTTGCTAAAATACCGAATTTATTCATATAGCTTAATTAGTATTAACCGCCCAATAAACATTATCAATATTCCCATATTGTCACTTTAAGAATCTTTGATTATGGTTTTTATTTTATTACATAATTAATTTTTCTGGTGCCCAGTCAATTACCCTTTAGAAACAGCAAAAATCAAATAATATATTAATTTTACATAACGAACCCCGCCGCAAGCAGCGGAGTATTTTGAAGACAAATCTATAATATGTTACGCATCAAGAGGTGGGGAATATGACCGATAGAGATTAAATTATCTGCAAGACTATCTATTAGTATCTTCTTTTTCAGCAACATTTTTTTTTAGATATTCTTTCTTTTTATCCGTATACTCACCGACCATTCCGATAATTTCTTTTGTAAAATCAACTTTCGAATCATTCCACACTTTAATGGCGTCAATTTCTTGATCTAAATCTGTTGGTTCATTTCCTCTTCTGTTTTTACGCTTATCGTTTTCAGCATCTAAATCCAATAACTCTTCTGCTCTTATTTTAACACGTTTTTGTATTTTTGCATCTAGATCCAACAACTCATCAACTCTTATTTTAGCGCGTTTTTGATATTCTAAATCTAAATCCAATAGTTCGTTTTCTCTTATTTTATCACGTTTTTTATTTTCTTCATCTTTTAGTTTTTCATTATCGGCATCTATATCTTTGAATTGGTCTTTTTGCTTTTGCGCAAACACCTTTTCCTTTGAATATAAGGCCCAATCATAATCGCCAACAGGTGTTTTCAATTTATACCATGTAGGCAAAACTTCTAACACTATAAACACAAATCTTATTAACCATAGCAAGAAGAATACTGCGGAATCGCCTTCTTTTGTTTTGTCAAATATTGAGTTCCAACCGTCCAATGATGCACGTTCAAGAGCAACATATTCCCGAGTAAATCCTTTTTGTGTTTTTAATATACCTTCATAGTACGCAATATCTGTATTAACTTTCCGAGTATCGTGTAAAATATTTACGTTGGTTGAGTCGTAATCAGACTGCACACTGGCTTTTTTAGCCGCCAAATCGGCAAAGTATTTACTTTGTATTGTTTTTGCTTTTTTTAACAATTCTTTTGAGTCTCTTAAAGCACGAAGAAAATCTTGTTTCTTAACATTATTCTCAATATCATTATTATAGCGATTACGCAGTCTGTTTACCTTTTTTAAAGCAGCATTATATTTATTTAGTGCATCAGTATAATCTGGTGTCTTACCAGCAATTCCCTATTTGGCCTGTACACCTTGAATTCATTGGTGTTTAAAATT
>JBAXPN010000028.1:0-1763 GCA_037132255.1 Candidatus Falkowiibacteriota bacterium | reverse complement strand
ATTTAAAAAGAGCATTGAAGAGATACTTAATCAAAAATTAAATTATGAGCCAACTATTGGCGTTTTTGGTAAAACAGGCGTAGGCAAGTCAAGTTTATGTAATGCCTTATTTGGAGAAGAACTTTGCCCGATTAGTGATGTGCAGGGTTGTACTCGAGACCCTAAAAAGGTTTTATTATCTATTGGAGGCAGAGGCTTAAAATTACTTGATGTTCCAGGAGTAGGTGAAAATAGTGAACGCGACAAGGAATATAATGAGCTATATCAAAATTTATTGCCCGAGCTTGATTTAATTCTGTGGGTTCTTAAAGGCGATGACCGCGCATTTTCCTTAGATGAACAATTTTATAATAGATTAATTCACCCTTATATTAACGCTGGCAAACCTTTTCTTATTGTTATTAATCAAGTCGATAAAGTTGAGCCATTTCGAGAATGGGATGTTGAAAATAATAGACCTGCTGGCAGGCAAGCTACTAATATCGAAGAAAAACATAAAATAGTAGCTGGTATTTTTGACCGACCATTGGAACAAGTCATTACAGTTTCTGCTAATGAAAAGTATCACCTTATTGAATTAGTTGATGCCATTATTCATGCGTTACCCAATGACCAAAAATTTATTGTATTAGATAAAATTAAACACGTTGAAGAAGAAGAGCTTGAGCAAGCTAAACGAGCAACTGCTATAGCCGAAGAAAATGCTAGAAAAGCTAAAGCGGAAGCCGAAGAGGCAGAAGAAAGAAGGCAAGCCGCTGAGAAAGAAGGCGAAATTGCAATGATAAAAGCAAAAGCAGAAGCTGAAATCGCTAAAGCAAGAGCAGACGCGGCAGAAGCAGACAAAAAACGAGCAAAAGCAGAAGAAGACGCTGAACGTGAACGTAATCGGCGAGTGTCAGAACACGCTGAAAAAGAGGCAGACAGTGGTTGGTGGGAAACGGCTAAATCAGTTGCTAAATCAGTTTGGAATGTTTTAACTAGTCGTTGGCCATGGTAAATTTTATGGAAATTATTAAATACTATCATCATCGTGGACATATTGATGAAATTTCCAGTCGTTACAGTTCTTTTTCAAAATTAAAGCACGCAAAGATTCAATCTCCACATCTAAAATGGACAGATAAAAGTAATAATGCGATTTCCCATCATGCACAAGTTGCATTTTTTGGTAAATCAGGCTATGGAAAATCTACAACAGTTAATGCTTTTTTTGGTAATTCAATTCTTAAAACCAGTGACGTATCTGCATGTACTAGAGAATGTCAGAGTTTAGATTTTGAATTATCATCTAATTCTTATTTGTCGCTCGCTGATTTTCCAGGCATTGGTGAGAATGAATATAGAAATACAGAATATCTCGAAATGTACAGAGATTTTTTGTCGTTATCTACGACAGTAATTTACGTTCTTAGAGCAGATGCCAGAGATTATTCCATTGACGAATCAGCTTACAACAAAGTGTTTGCAACTAACACTGCCAAGAAAAAAGTTATTTTTGCTTTAAATTGTTGCGATAAAATAGAGCCAATTAATAGGACTTATTCAATTGAACCTAGTTTTGAGCAAACGCAGAATATTGTTAAGAAACTAAATTCTGTTAAGGGTATTTTTAAACCTATTAATGATGTTATTCCTTATAGTGCAGAAACTGGTTGGAATATGAATAAACTTGCTGATGCTATGGTTAGTGTACTGTTTAACTCTAAAGATATTATTTTTTAATAAAACAAGCCCAACAGGGCGTTTAAGGCGAGCGGCTCTGA
>JBAXPN010000027.1:0-1792 GCA_037132255.1 Candidatus Falkowiibacteriota bacterium | reverse complement strand
ATGTAGCGACTGATATTAAATTGCCGGATAACGTCGCCTTAGATTATCTATCGGCTGAAAAGAGACAAAGCGCCTGATGGCTTGCGACAGTCAAAGTGGAGACTTGTACTACCTTGAGAGGCGATAAGCTGACGCTAAAATGAGAAGCCACAGATAGACAATCCTTCCTGTTTCCCTACTTTTGACTATTAAAACTTTACGTTATAAAATAAGCTCACTATGACTGAAGATGCTAAACAATTAAAAAATATCTTGGAAGGCCTTATTGCTGAATTTCGTAAGACTTATTTTAAGGTTATTTTTTCCCGAAAAAATATTAAGCTGACCGAAACCTTGTCTATTTCCGACAAGCTGCCAGAGCTTTTTACTATTATCAAAAAATATTTAAATATTATTGAATCGGAGAAGATATTTAGCGGATTTATGATTTTACTTCGGAAAGAAGTTAAAGATAACGATCATGACGGCGCCTTATTTGGACAAAATTTAGGGAGAATAAAAAACAGTAAAACTAAATCATATAACTGGGTTTACTACAGTTTATTTAAAGAAATGATTGGTGGCGCCAGTCTTTATGCGCCGGCTTATCAAAAATCTCTTAAGGCCGGTAGTCTAGCGCCTTTAAAAAAAGCTTTGATAGAAAATGACTATGACGGCCAGGTCAAAGAGATAAAAGGAATGGAAGAAGAGTTAAAAGAATTTAAGTTAGATATAGTCCTAAAACCAAAACTCCATAAGAGATTTCTGCTCGATTTCAATAAGAGTGTTATGGCCTGGCTGAAAGTCTCCGTAATGGCCGCTGAATTTGCTGACACTGAGAATAAAACATATAAAGAGCCTTTATCTGAGTCTTGGGAAAACATTGAAATTCGTTTTAAAAATAACCACGATATAACTTTAAAAATAGACGGCGAGGAATCAGATTCAAGCTATGAAGCGCTTGGCTTCGCTGATACACGCCAAAATTCTAAGCAAAATTCATCTTACGTCAAAAGCTGGAGCACTCTAATTCTCTTCTCTACTCAAAACGGCCGTATAAAGATGAATATATACGCCGGCAGTAAGGCCAAGAAAGAATTGTTTAAAAAGAATAAACAAGACCTGTCAAAAAGACTAAAGGCTTATTTCGGACTAAAAGACGACCCGATAACTTATAATGAAAAGAATGAAGAATACCAAATAAAAATTAAGCTAGTTTCGCCACCGGAATTTAGAGAATCCTGGTCAGACCGCCATATCTCCGAATCAGACAGTAAAAAGATACCACCGAAAGAATACCTATCAAACTACTAAAGAATTTTCCTCGCTTCTTCCCCGATAATTCAATCCCTTAACTTATCTAAAGTTAGGGGATTTTTTTATTACCTGCGAAATTTCGTCCATAAAGGGTAGGAGACAATCCAAAAGGTCGAGCTCCTCACTAATTCAAAATCAAACTCATATGCTTTTTCGTCAAAAATCATTCTCAATAAACAAACGGTCTAGCGACTGCTTAATTCTTTGCCCGCCTCTCTGTTTTTTTTCTTTTTCGGCGGCTACCCCGTGGGGGAGCCGAAAAAGAAAAACAGAGGCGGCAAGATATACCACGCTTCACATTTGCTTATTAACTTGACTATAAGCACACTCAACAAGATTTCGCATATATGGATAATCATGACATCGATAGATTAGAACGAGGAAGATTAAAGTATTTAGAATACATCCGAAAAGCTAGAGAACAAAAGGCTAAAAATACCTATAAAACTAAAATAGTTATCTCCGGACAATTCATTGAGGAATATATTTATCAAAA
>JBAXPN010000026.1:0-1841 GCA_037132255.1 Candidatus Falkowiibacteriota bacterium | reverse complement strand
AATATTTTCTTTATGCTTGCTTTAGATAAACCAGCATATACCTCCAACGCCCGCTTTATTTGCATACTGACACTATTAATAAAAAAAGTGAATGAAGTCATACCGTTTAACATATGCTTTGTTTCGCCGTGATTGGTGCATATATGGCTCGTCTGTGCTATAGTAATATTTTTACTTCTGGATATCTGTATAAGTGCGTTCATAAGCTTAAATATTTGGTCGCGTAATTTGTCGGGGGCACTATTATCTAAAACGTCAATATCGTCAAAAAGGACACAACAGTCGCGTCTGAAATCGCTTTCGGTTAATCCGCCACTCGCTACATATTCTTTTAGGTTAATACGCTTATCAACATATTCATCCAGTGCGTCGTCGCTTTCTTTCATACTGAATAAAAATATCGGTTGCTTTGGGTATATATCCTTATACTCTTTGCAGAACTCACTTAAATAAACACTCTTGCCGCTCCCCGCTTTACCGCATATAAATAGGGCGTCGCGTTGGTTGGTCTGATTGGTTGGGACTTGTTTAAAAACCCCTTCGTCGTCAATACCACAATAATCTAATATTTTTTTTGGTTTTTGTATATGGTATTCTAATTTAGCACACTGGTCGCAACAATCACCCTCGCAATCTTCGCCGCATTTAGTGCAACATTTAAAGCGTTCGTCGTATAAATAAATATATTCACCGTCAAATTTACCGCCATCAATTACTGCAAACCTTCGCCCGCTTGTATTACTGAAACAAATAGACATTTTTATATATAATGTAAGAATATATAAAAATTTTATACCTATTTATAATATTATTATTATTTACATAAATCTACGGTCTGCGGTTTCTTCTTTCCAGTTAAACCATTCACCGCCGGCCGTTCCTCTTCCACTGCCTAACGCTCGCATCTCGTAAGGTCTCCATACATTCGGATTATAAGCGTGTTTTAATAGGTCGGGGTCTCTTGAGTTTATCGCTCCAGACGCTAATCCCGCTAATCCTGCCAGTGTTCCAGCAACTCCAACCGCTCCCACTATCTTCTTTTTATGTTTTTTAACGAAATCAACAACTCCCCGACCTTTTGCTCGTTTTGCTCCTTTGCCTGCCATTTTTGGCTTTGGTTGTGGATTAAATACCTTCTGTAAGTATGCGTTTCCGTATTGTTTTCTAGGGGCTTCGGGTGATTGATAAAATGGGTTTAATGTTTTTTGAGTTATAGGGCTCGCAAATTGTTGCGTTGTTGGGATGGGTTTGCCATCTTTACCGGTTGCGTATTCAAAACCTTTTAATCCAACTCTTGCAGCTCGTTCTAGGCTTTCTTTTGCTATACCAGCAACCGACGGCTTAGATAACGCACTCGCTATATCTAGCGGTTTGCCACTGCTTAACTGTTCGGCACGCTTCCACGCCTCAGACCCAACTCGGGCGGCACTTCCGAGAGCAGCCGCACCAGTAGAGAGCAGCGGGCCCACAACGGGGATGACATTTAAAACGGGGGCGATAAATGGCAGAGCGTCTCCAATAACACCCACCAAATCACGCAAGAAATCACCACCAGCGGGGTCATTTTGTATCATACGGACGAGATGATTACCAAATTCACCACCGCTTATATTACCGTCTCGGGCGTGATTAATTAAATATTTAGTTAGTTGGTCGGGGGCTGCACTTTTCCAACAATTACCGCCGCAACTCATACACCCGCCTTTTATTGTGTCTCGGCGTTCTATTAATTCTGAAATACTCCGTTTTTGCATATTATATATATACTATATATTTAAAATAATATTCTCTAATTTAATTTTAATATCGTTTAATAATTTTTTTATATTCTTGTTCTTGCT
>JBAXPN010000025.1:0-1941 GCA_037132255.1 Candidatus Falkowiibacteriota bacterium | reverse complement strand
GCCAGAATAGCAGGCTATATGTACCTTTGGGCAGATTATGGTGCATATATAAAGGAGTTATGCCTCATGCTAAAGACACCGCAACATTGACAAAATGAATGATATACTTGAAAATATTTTTTCTTTTTTAACCGAGAACAGACAATATAACCATTCGTTGCAGGACAGGTATTATCTATCGATTATTTCCCCCAACAGCGACACGACAGAGAAAGTTGTTTCACTCCTTTACCATATCGCTAACACCCAAAGTCAACCAAAAATTGACAGTCTTGCAAGTTTTTATAAAAGCGTTTTTCAAGACGCTAATTGCATGACCTCAATGAGAAAATTTATTGATAAGATAAATCCAAACAAGCCATTAAACTTTGACAGTCTTTACAACGGAATGAGAAATCAGGACGGATGGGGAAAAAAGACATCTGCATTATTTACAAAAAGCATTTATCATTTGCATAATGGGCATTATTCTGACAAATTAAAATTTTGGAATGATGTTCCTAAAATCCTTACAAACAATGACAGTTTCTACTTACCAGTGGACTCAGTTATAATTGCAATTTTCAAAAAGTTAGACAACTCGACAAACTGGAATTTTGACAATATCAATTCGACTTTAAAAAGGAGCTATGACGGTCAACAAATCGAAGTCTGGGATGATTTATGGTTTTGGGGATTTATTACACAAAATGGCTCCGGCGACAACAGATTATTTGAATGGAATGAGAATAAATACTGGGCATTGAAAGAGAGTGACAAAAATCTTAGAATGATAAATGACATTAGGAATAAGGCTGAAAAGTTCTTGAAAATTATCACTAATGACGATTAAAATAAAAAAAGCACGAAGGCATAACAAAGTGTAGCGGTCAATAAGGGTTTCCGTGGTATTCGAGCATTCTGCCCCGCATAAACTTCGGTGTAGCTTGATAGTGACGAAGCCCGCAATCCCTTACTGCCGCTACACTCAAACGTTATGTGTATGCGTAAAAAAATACCGCACAAGATATGAATATACAGATTTTAAGACGATATATTGACGAATATAAACTTGACTTTGACAAAGTAAATCAGCAAGAAATTTACAAATGGAAAGCGGTTAAATGTTTCCAAGACAATTGGAACATAGAAGCGACCAATTTTCTTGAAATGCTTTCCAATTCTATTCGTCTAACTCAAAATTTATTAAAATCAGGACAATATTTTCCTTTGCGTATGTTAGAGCATTACGCAACACAAAGACCAGATGAACTGAGAGAGTTGTTTAGAAATCTGTATGTCGAAGAAAATGACATTTATCAAAGAATTGAGGACTTTAAAAACGGAACAAAAGCAATAAACGACAGTTTATTTCCAGGAAAGAACACATACCAAGACCACAGAGCAATTATCGTTTACTTGACACTTCATTATCCTGAACGATACTTTTTCTACAAGTTTGAAATGTTTAAGCAGTTTTCTAAACTACTTGAAGTAATTTATAGACCAGTTCAAGGGCATATTGAAAACATTGGACATTTCAATAGTTTATGTGAACTCGTGAGGTATGAACTCTCCAATGACCAAAAACTTTTGCAACTTCACAAAGACAGAATAACATTAGATTGTTACAGTGACATAAATCTAAACATTCTGACACAAGATTTTATTTATGCCGTTTCACAACATTTAAATCAACAACAGTCCTTAGTTTCTGCAAGTTCAATATTCCCAAAAGGAAATGAAGTTTCTGCGACTAATCTTTCAACGTCTACAGACCAATTAACTTTTAAAGGCAGGACGGTAAATTTTATTCAAAATAACATTGACAATAAACGGATTGGCGATTTAGGCGAACTTTGGGCATTGAAATACGAAATAGATAAATTAAAACAAGTCGGACTACAGTGCGCTGTAGATAAGCATAACAAGAGATGAGGGAAGCCCCCTTGCACTCGGCTT
>JBAXPN010000024.1:0-2123 GCA_037132255.1 Candidatus Falkowiibacteriota bacterium | reverse complement strand
TTTGTCCGGAAAGAATACTTGGAAAAAACAACCTAATCCGTTACCAGTGCCGAAAATTTAATTTATAAAAAGCATTCATGTCCCCGTTTTCCAATGTTTTCGAAAAACCGGTTGTTAACAAAAATCAATGGTTAACAGTCATTTTTGGATTTATCGTTTTTTTGATTGGGATACGATTGTATTTCAATCCGGAAAGCTTGCCGGGTGATCTTGGCGATTCTCGATTTAATCAATACATTCTGGAACATGGTTTTTATTGGATTACCGGAAAAACCAGCAGCTTCTGGAATGCGCCATTTTTTTATCCGGCACAAAATGTTATCGCCTATTCAGACAATCACCTTGGGACATTACTTGTTTACTCCATACCCCGAATGCTTGGTCTTGATAGAGAATCTGCATTTCAAGCATGGTTTCTGATCAATAATGTATTGAATTTTGCAGCAGCTTTTTGGGTAATGAGCCGTTTAAAAATTCATCCTGCAGGAATTATTGCTGGTGCGTATGTCTTTACTTTTGGATTACCGGTGATTGCTCAAGCAGGCCATCTTCAACTATTACCAAGGCCGATGGTGCCATTAGGATTTTATTTTTTGCTCTATTTTCTTGAGAAACATGAAAATAAATATTTAATTGGCTTGTTTGTATCTGTTCTGATTCAAATATATATATCGATTTATACTGGCTATTTCATGATACTTTCTCTTGTGGCGACAGGGATTATATGGAATTATTTAATAAAAGAAACCCCGTCAAAATCGACTCTCGCAATAATTGTAAAGGAAAAGTGGCTTGGCATTATAGTTATCACTCTACTGTTTATTGTATTTATTTTACCACTCGCTATTCCATATTATGAAGTTTCAAAAACGGTAGGAACACGAGATTGGTCTGAAATCAATACGATGTTGCCAAGATTTTGGTCATATTTCTTTGCCCCAAGCAGCACTCTATGGCGGAACTGGTTATCTGACAGTCACGGACTTCCGATGGTACATGAGCACCAACTATTCATAGGTGTTATGCCTTGGCTTGCGTGTGTGTACCTTATTATTAAGTCATATCGAAGCAAAGATAATCAGGAATATTTTATTGCTTTACTTATGATTTTATCTGTACTGCTTGTGATATTGATCACCTTTTCTGTCCACAAATACTCCTTGTACGTTATTTTTGCCCAAATTCCAGGACCTAATTCCATTCGTGCCGTTACACGCATAATTCTTGTTCTTCTATTCCCGTTATCGCTTGTTCTTGGTACTGCTATTTCATCAATTATATCTTATTCCGAAAATAAGTGGTTTTCAGCCATTTTGGGTGTACTTTTTGTAGGATTGACCATTGTCGACCAGCTTGCAGATGAGTCATCTTATAATAAAAAAGATGCAATAGCAAGAATAAATTTGATAAAACAAAAAACAGTTCAACATCCAAATCAAGTTCTTTGGTTAGAGTCAGATGGCTCCGGTAATCCTTTTTATATCTCGCAATTGTCAGCAATGCTTGCGGCTCAGGAGATGAATATACCAACCATAAATGGTTAT
This sequence comes from Candidatus Falkowiibacteriota bacterium, assembly GCA_037132255.1. Classification (GTDB taxonomy): domain Bacteria; phylum Patescibacteriota; class Patescibacteriia; order Patescibacteriales; family UBA12465; genus UBA12465. The sequence continues at coordinate 579 of JBAXPN010000024.1, read as the reverse complement.
TCCGGCAATCTGCCTCCAGGTTATTCATCGGATCTTGTGACCTTAAATAATTCCTCTTCTCAAGGGCTTTCTGAATGGATTTCTTCAAATGCTCTTGCGCTCAATATTGCGGATATTTCTGTTATAGCAATAGGAAAAAGCCCTGCAGCAAGAATTGTCCCTGTTTCTATTGTAGTTCCTGTACTACAACAAGGTTTTTCTGGGTGGGAAGACGCAATTGGCAAACGTACTTTTACAAAAGGGAAGCATTCAATGTTTTTGATTCCTATTCGATCTAATTTTAAGGGAACAGGGATTTTAAAGATGAATTTTGAATCGCTTGTCAAAAGAGAAGTGGAAATTTTGTATGCTGATATAAAAATAATCAGGTTTACTCTTTCTCCTGGAGATTCTCGTCCTGTTGAAATACGATTTCCTTTGGATAGGGGAAATCAAAAAGTCTATATTTCAACGAATATAAGTGATGGTTTGGGTATAACAAATGTTTCGATACAATCAGGTCAGATACCAAAAAGTCATAAGCACTCAATAAAAAGTCATTCCGTAATTCCGCATCGAGCATCGTTTGAATAATGAGTA
>JBAXPN010000023.1:0-2201 GCA_037132255.1 Candidatus Falkowiibacteriota bacterium | reverse complement strand
ATTTTACACATTTTTTGGCTTTGGTAGTCTTGATATAGCTTCACCTGCTCCCCTATACAATGGTAATCCTAATAAATTCAAAGTTTCACAATGTGTTGGCTCTGGAAATTGATAATTATGTAAATCTTTTGATGCTATGAAAATTAATCTCCTTCTCTTTTGTGGCGTACCATAATCGGCAGCCAAAAGTTCTCTATGAGTTACCTCATATCCAATTTTATCAAAGGACTGGTAAATCAAGTCTATCATATTTACAGACTTTACCTGCGCCATCCCGTAAACATTTTCCATAACAACAATTGATGGAGATAAATATGAAACATGTTCAATGAAATTTGAATAAAGCTTACCAAGTTGGTCGCTAACAGCATTTTGTTTACCCGCAACACTAAACGGTTGGCATGGTGGACCGCCAATAATTATGTCAGGATTTCCACCGACTACCTTTTTCACTGTTTCTGGATCTAGTTTTCTGATATCAGCGAGATGAAAATTCCATTCGGGACGGTTAGTGTCAACAGTTGATTGTGCCCACTTTTCGATATCAGTACAAAATTTGGTTTCAAATGATATGAAATTATCTTTTGCCTGCTCGAAACCTAAGTCAAGTCCACCTGCTCCTGAAAAATATGATGCAATTGTTTTGATTCCACCTTGATTTATTCGCTCAAAATATTTAGCAACTGAGCCCGCAATCGCTTTGCCTAAATTAACTGGAACAGCATTTCCAATTTGTTTTTGAATTTGACCTAACGTGCCTTTGAATATCCAGTCATGTGGAAAATCTTGAAGACACGCGGCCTCTCTTGGGGTTATATAACGGTCTTCGGTTGGATGAACAAACTTGTTAAATATAAAAGCCGTGACTGTTAAGGATGGTTTATCCTTCTCTAATCTTAAAAGTCGCATGTTTGGCCCACCTGTTTTTTTATCTCCTTTTCTTTCGAAGCTTTCATGTTGGAGATGTTTGGGAAGATCTCCCATCTTACCCCCAGGAGCCAAATGCTTCATCCTTTCTAAAACAAGACCTGAATACTCTCTTGTAATATGATTTGGTATTTCCTTCATATTTCTTTTCCTCCTTGGATTGAATCTGTTAAGTTAATGATATAATCAAAAACATATCTCAAGTCTTCTCGTTTTAGATATGTCAAGGATTTATCAGTTACTAAATCTCCTTCGTTGCCCCATAGCATACCTTTAAATGGATCTACATAAACTTCCCCATGCCGCAAAGCTGGTAAGTTAGAGATTATGGCAGTTTTAACATTTTGATGTTTGTATTTTGTGCCAATCTTAAGAACCTGATAAATACCTTTTTTGATATCATCAGTTCGATCCATTCCAGCGCTAGTTTTGCTGTCACTAATTGATTCTCCTTGTGGCCATCCATCCTTTTCCTTGGCAACGTTTGGCGGTGCCCCTGAAGCATTCGCTAAATAATAAAACTTAGAAGTTCTATCCTTTTCGGCATATGCGACTTTAGTTTTTTGCCAAATTTTGAATGAGGATTCAAGTTCTTTTAAGTTACTTTTATCTTCTAAATGATCTGCAAAGGGTTTGAATGGCCAATTTTCAGATTTGACTTTACCTAAGTGGATATATGATTTGTCGTGTAGATAGATAGCAGAGTTTAATTCTCTGAACTGTGAACTTGTTAATGATATTTTGGAGTGAGCAAGATTTGTGGTTTTGGGAATTTGAAATAGCAGTGGAAACGTGATTAATGGTGCAGATTTTACTTCCGCTAAAATTACGAAGCCATTTTTATGCTCTATTAATGCATCTGCAATTTCTGTCCCTCCAATAGCGAAAACGCATTTAAAATCGTCAAATAAAATCTCAATAAATTTTAGAATCATTTCGCTGCTTAGTTTGCCCAAAGCACCCGATTGCGGTTTTGCAGCTTTTTGATAAGTCCATGTTTCATTCTTTTCATAACAAGGACTGCATAGATTTATAAAACCCAAATGGGCATTATAACTTTCCGGGCACGAAGGACAGGTTTCAACATATTTTTCAATTCCCGATGTTGAGTCGATAAAAGCAAGTGACATGCAGATGTCAAAAATAAAGGCTCTGTATTCTGGCGGTTTACTTTTAGTCCACTTGATTATTCGCACAGCATCATCATGCCATGGATATTCTTTGAGGGGTACTTTTTTATTCAGTTCTTCCATTTCTTTTTTAATTACACCTAA
>JBAXPN010000022.1:0-2385 GCA_037132255.1 Candidatus Falkowiibacteriota bacterium | reverse complement strand
GAAAGACACAAATCAATCGTTGTCGAATCTAAAGCATAAACAGTTTCTTCAAGTGCCACTCCGAATGAATCTTTACAATATAGTTCTCTTGCATGATGAATTAGGATTTGAGCAAAATCTTGGTAAATTCTCCAATCTCGTTTTTCATTTGCATCTGCTAATGTACTTCGAGCTATTGTACCTCGTATGCCCATGTGATAGAGTTTATTTTGCATACCAAGTAAACAGGTTGTAATATCTCGAAGACTTTCTCGATAGGTTAATTGAGCAAAAAATAAACAGAGATATTGATCCAGGCAGGTAAACGATTGTACCTTATGATTACCTCCGTAACGTTTGACACAAACTCTAAATTGATGAATAGGCAAATGTTCCTGGAGTTGAGCAAAAATGGTTTTTCCTGTATACATTTATCATCCCTTTTCTAAAAATTATGGAATGATAAAAATAACAAGTTTTTTTCAAGTCGGTGACGACCAAAAACGTATCATAATTTGTTTTATTATTAGGCGATAAACAGTGTTAATTTTTTCAACAACCGGACACCAGTGAAAATTGATATACGCTCTTGAATATATGCCGCAACTTCGTGAGGAGTGTGTGTGCGACCATCTATGTAACCATCGGTCTTGAACACTCCATGAACTCGCCCGTCATCCATTTTTACAAACATCACGTTATCATTATCTCGTTCCATTATGATTTCTCTTATTGCTCTAAACTCAATATTACACCATTCCTTTTCTTGATATTTCTCACACAAAAATACAACGACAAGCTTTGATCGATTTCGATAAATATCTTGAAGAAGAGTATCCAATGACGGTCTTGCTAATTGAGCCTTGTAATTATTATCGTAAAAATATGAGTTAGGACCAATAACCTTTTCTAATTCTCTGGCAACATCCTCAACATAGTTGCGCATCTCACCAGGATAAGAAAGCGCCACATCAAATAAATGGCTTGTTATATTTACCGTCTTAACTTCATTTCTTTCTGATCTTGGCAATTGCGCGTTTTGAACTACAATCTCTTTTACTGAATAAACATTTATACTTGTTGTAAGAATATCGGTTCGCTTTTTTTTCGGTTGCTCTATTAAGTCATTATCTATAGCATTTTGATCCATTTTTTTAAATAAACTGCCATAGCTTGAGATAAGCTTGGAATAGAGATTACTGACTGCTTCATTTCCAATAAACTCTTGAAGTTGGCAAAGTTCTATGAGAATTTTAACCTGTTGATCTGGAGAAAATGCTTGTAGATTTTTAAGTAAAGCAGTTCTTTTATTCGAAGTCGAGGGCGGAAAAGGATAGCTCGCATAAGGAATATCAACAGCATAATCGACCGCATAAGCTGAAAGATACCTAACGATTTTAGAACCAGATATACCTGTGTTCGTTTCGGCTAATATTTCGCAAGCATGAGATAAAAATGCGGTATTTATCATTTTTTTTAGCTGCCAACAAAATTAATATTAAAAAATAAAAGCTCTTAATTTACTACGCAATAAACGTTTATAGTATGTTTCTGCTTTTTGTAGGTAACGGTACAAGGACGCTGTTTACTAACGATTTCACTATGAGCTCGAATGTTTAATGTATGCAGGGATTTTGAGTATTCCACGGGTTATAAGCGCTTCACAAGAATTGATTCCGTAAAAAAAAGGCCAAACATCGAGGAATCAGGCTTTGATGAATTGATATTTTACGGATCGACTTGTTGTTGGCCGCTTAACGTTATTTTTTTGATTGTTACTTGAACGGCTACCCCTCAATCGAAAGAACGTTTGATACTCCGAATTACTGTACTGCTATCCTTCAGGTTTTGGTTCGTTTGTGTTCGGTGGTGTACGGATGTGGTTGGGTTGAAGCTATCAGTCAAAATGAACAGGCTGAATAAACTTTCGGCCAATGTGGTAAGGGAGCAGTTTTTTGTGATGGAACCGTCCTATAATCATAGCTGGATGGGTGCCGAATTTTTGAGCGAAATCGATGATATCCTTTTCGTTCAACGTTCCACATTGCATTACTTCCTGCTCTTGTTCTTCTGAAAAAGTCCATCGGACTGCAAAAGCATCAGCTTCTGCTTCTTTAATTTTGTCCTCTGCCTCGAAACAATCGTTTTCTATTGAGATATATTTTTTTCCGTGCAGAAGAATATGGCCAGCTTCATGAAAAAAGGTAAACCAGAAGCGGTCATTCTGTTTATAACGAGCCGAAAGTTGAATCAATGGGGTGTTATCATGCAGCCAGCGGGTTGAACCGTGAATCGGAGCTTTCGGCAGACAAGGCGTATAGATAACTTTTACCCCTGCTTGTAAGCATAACTGCTGAAGAAGCGGGAAAAAATCGTCAGGATGCTCGGCCATGACTTTTTTGATGC
>JBAXPN010000021.1:0-2582 GCA_037132255.1 Candidatus Falkowiibacteriota bacterium | reverse complement strand
TTTGCCCTGCTCTACATGGCAGGAGTGAGGGAGATGATAATTCATACTGGTAAAAGCGTCTTTCTGAAAACTGCGCCGCTTGATCCACGCGATCCGTTCCGGGGCGATTATGTCAGCCTTAAATATGAGATTTCAGAAATACCGCTTAAGAAATTCAAGGGGGTGCTTCCTTCAGACAGAAGCGCCAGATACTATACTGTCCTGAAGAAAGGAGATGAAAATCTTTTTGAACTTGATTATTGCTCCACAATCAGGCCTGAATGCGACACTGTTTTCATAAAGGGAAGAAATGAAAACCGCTGGTTTAATCCTGCAACACAGAAATATCTTCCGCTGAAATACGGCATTGAAAAGTATTTTGTACAGCAGAAGAAAGGTCTTGATATTGAGAAGCGGGCGGGCAGGGGAAATGATGTGCATGTTCCGCTTGAAGTTGAAGTTGCGCTCGGAAGCGACGGCACCGCTGTGACAAAAGGCTATCGCTGGAGTTCACTGGGGATCGGCCTCGAAATTACTGAGCGCTCCCAGCTCAGGAGAAACAACTGGAATGCCGGAGACGAACAGGCGGTTCCGGAAAATAAGGATGTAAAAGTCAGGAAAAGTCCGAAGGTGAAGCTCACACTTCAAAATGTATCTGACAAGCCGCTTGCGATTGTCAATCTGCCTGATGCCGGATCCTTCAATGTTGTCTCCGCCAGTATGGATAAGGAATGGGTATTCTCAAAAACATTAAATACTTAACAAGTATCTTTTAGGCGTAATAGACAAAATAGTTGGTCGTGCCTATCTAAAACCATTATTATATCTAGCTTTGCAGTATTTTGAAAATTATGAATAAAAAGTTGCGTTTATTGTGGTTCAAAAATCACTCAAAATTACGGGCTTCAAAATGGGAAGCAAAGATCCAAATGTTATATTTGTAAAAAAGTATTTATTGCTAAAATTAGAAAAACAGATGAAGAAATCTGGGTGCTTTATTCTGAGGGTAAGCAAACATATTCTCAATTAGCAAAACAAGAAGGTTGTTCTGTTCGTACTATTCAACGAATTATTGATAGGGCTAGTATAAAACAGAGTGAGGTTAAAGCAAGATCAGTAATAGTATTAACAGACACAACCTACTGGGGCAGAAACTTTGGTGTAATGTTATTTAAAGATGCAATAACGGGAGAAAATCTGTATAAGAGGTATGTCAAACACGAGACAATAATGCTTTACAGAGAAGGCTTTGAAGTCCTTTTCAACTTAGGCTTTACTATAAAAGGGATAGTTTGTGATGGGAAGAAAGGTTTATTACAAATGTACCCTGGTATTCCTACTCAGATGTGTCAATTTCACCAAAAACTTATCATAAGAAGATATCTTACAAAGAAACCTAAAATGCAAGCTAGTATAGAATTATTGGAACTTACCAAAATACTTACAAAAACAGATAAAGAAAGCTTTGTAGGTGGATTAAATCAATGGTATGATAAATGGGAAGACTTTTTAAACGAGAGAAGTTATGCAACCTTTAAAAAGAAATCAGCCTACAAGCACAAACGATTAAGAAGTGCCTATAACAGTTTAAAAAGAAATCTACCATATCTTTTTGTTTGGTATGATCATTATGAGCTAAATATACCAAATACAACAAATGCTATTGATGGCCATTTTTCTGATTTAAAGAATAAATTAAGGTGTCATAATGGACTTACTGAAGAAAGAAAAAAGAAGTTTATTGATGGGTTTTTAAAGGTATAAAAGCGAATATATATTATAAATTAAAAGAGAGTATCATATCGAATACTCTCTTTTAAATATATTTCCGCTTCAACTTATACCTGACGAGTTGCTCCCCAGCAGAGCTCGTTTCCCATTCAGTTGAACAAACAAAAGTAATATAAAGTAAAATAGGTATGACAAAAATGAAAAAATAAAAACCAACTATTTTGTCCATTAGAGCAAATCGTCTTCAAAAAACCAACTATTTTGTCTATTACACCAAAAATGACACTAATTAATACCTATGTGGTGCATTGTCATACTAAAATTTAATACAGAATACCTTCTTATAAAAAGACATAAATAATAAAATGAAGATAGTGATTCATTATCTCATTAATCTATTTTACAGAGAATAATTTACTCTACATTAATAATACCCCTTAGTCGGATATCATTGCAAGAAGCACCTATCATCAGCCTGAATTCACCGGGTTCTACTACCCACTTCATCTTATCATTAAGCATTAAAAGTAAATCAGGAGTAATGGTAAAGGAAACTTCTTTGGTTTCGCCAGCTTTAAGATTTATCCTTTTAAAACCTTTAAGTTCGGTTAAAGGACGAGCTACAGAACTCCAAAGATCACGTATATATAATTGCGATACTTCATCACCATCCGTTTTGCCGGTATTAGTAACTTTAAACTTAACGACAGTAGAATCTGTTTTAGAGAACTTTTGTTTCTCAACTGTCATATCACTATATTCAAAAGTAGTATAGCTTAAGCCATAGCCAAAAGGAAATCAGGAGTAATGGTAAAGAAAACTTCTTTGGTTTCGCCAGCTTTAAGATTTATCCTTTTAAAACCTTTAAGTTC
>JBAXPN010000020.1:0-2683 GCA_037132255.1 Candidatus Falkowiibacteriota bacterium | reverse complement strand
AGCGGGTCTCCGACATCATCAAGAAGCACCTGGAGGATCACGAAGTGCTCTGCCGTCTGGGCGACGGCCTCTTCGTGGCCATCCTGCCGGGCGCGGACCTGAGTGAGCTGACCCAGCGGGTCGCGGCCCTGCGATCAAAGCTGCCTGCTGGGCACTACGCCACCGCGTCAGGCAAGGGGAAGATCGCGACATCGCTGCTGAAGAACATCTGGGAGCAGCTCCGGAGTATGGAAGCCTAGACCGCCCGCCGCGGCCCCGCCCGGCCCCGCCCAGGCGGGGCCGGGCTTCGCCGTGCCTGCTGCGGTCGGTCCGGGGAGCGCCCGCAGGGTCCGCCGACCGGGCCAGGGGGTGGGGCGGTCCGATGACCCGCGTGTCATTTCCTATGACCTGATGTTTGAAGTTTTAGGTCTAAGACAGAATGCTTACCACTCTGCGGTGAATCAAGCAGAAGGGGCTTTAACGAAAGCATCTGAAAAATCTACAAATTAAAATAAATTATAAAAATATTTAGACAATATGGAAATAATTTTGGACAAATAAATAATTCATGGAATATTTTTATATTTGCCCTAGCTTAGCAGTGGTATTTCAATGATTTATTAATAAATGATGAACATCATTCTCATAGAGCTACTGGGTGATAATTCTTTTGGTTTTAGATGAACAAGTAAAAAAATATAATAATTTTGTTTTCTTGTTGAAAAAACTGGAGAAAATTGTGATTATTTATTCTAATATATTCATTAATTTGATAATTTTTAACGAAGATGTCAAACTTTTTTTCCAAGAACTTCAGTCCATGGCCCGCCCACCACCCTCATTAATTGATGCCCATTTTGAATATTTTAAATGATATATATAATCAATGAGGCACAAGGAGTAATATGCATGGATATTATAAAAACAATTATTTCATATCTCAGTATATCGGTTGGGCTATCTGCAATGGTTCAACTTTTTGCAATTAACCGATTGAAATTACCTAAAGAAAATCCTATTGTTTTTTTTGTCACGTTGTTGATATTAATTATAAGTTCTTTATTTTCTGTGTTTGTACTTAATGTGTACATTTCTAAATTAAATATACATAATCAATAAAATGAACATCACATTTATTTTATTTTTTTATGGAGTATTTATGAATGCTGCAGTGGAATATATCACCGATGGTCAGCTAGAGTTTGTCAATGGGGGGGGTGACAAGGTTGATAATAAGGATGGATATAATGCAAGTATTGGAGTCTCGGCTGGAGCGCTTACTGTTGCTGGAGGTGGATATACCGCAGCTGCAGTCGTTGGAGGGACCTTCTTAGTTGCGAGCCCGATTGGCTTGGCAATCGCCACTGCTGCTGTTGTTTCAATTGTAGCGTCGAGTTTTGCGATCTACTATGCTACCCAGAGCAGTCCAGGCGGAAGTGACCAACTCGATAGTCGAACCGTACGAAGTAATGGAAAATAAGCTTTTTATTTGTGAAAATATATATTTAAATTATATATTAATAATAACAAATAATAGATGGAGTCAAAAATAAGTAATTGATTCCATCTATTATAATTTATAAAATAGTGAATAAAATATTTAATATCAATGTGAAATTGAATCCAAAATATTTTAGTATTGAAATTAGAAAAACAAGAATTTCAACTTGACTAATGTCATTGTAATAACTTATTAAAATATATTATTGAATTATTATAATTATACAAATATAATTTGAAAATTATTTAGCAAATATAATCTTGATTTGCAAATGGTTAATTCATAAAAATAAAGCACTACGTGAAGAAAAGGAGTGGTCTTTGCCCACGGGAATATAGCTATAATAATTGCTAAATGGACAAATAAGGCTATAAAATCAATCTTATAATATTCTATATCCTACTTGCTCCGATACAGATTTTCAAACATAATCCACTGAATCCATCCCCACAATAAGCCTAAAACTGGAAATATAATTAATAATATAATATAAAACCTAATGTGGTGGGTATTTGGTAAAAATAAATATGAATAAATTACAGATATGATTGCTGTCGAGATACCCCACAATAAGACACCGTATAATAATATAAATTTTGCTTTTCCTCCTTTTTTAATTAAATTCCATTTATATTGTCTTGATTCAGGTGAAAGGTTCATGAGCCCTCCAAATTTATTCAATTAAATAACAAAAAATTACATGGAGCAAGGTGCATTAATTGGTAATCAACCCAATTTATTCCACCAAATGAGACGCTGGATCATCGGGAATCAAACTATTACCCTTTTTTTGCTGGTTCCAATATTCATTCATTGAACCTCCGATCAACCCACCTATGTATCCTAGGGTCAGGCCAATAAGCAATCCACCTGCCGCGCCGAGAGAACTCCCTGGAGGGCCCAAGGGCGATCCAACGATTACACCAGTAAGGGCCCCAGTGCCTGCACCAGCCACAGCAGTGGTAACGCCAAGTTGGTTACCAGCATCCCAAACCTTGCCCCAGTCAGTATCTCCGGAACCACAAACTTGGTTCAATTCGTGGTCATCCAAAAAGTAATACCTGATTACCAACCATCCTCAGCCTCAACCTTCAAGGTAGGTGCGAGCGCAACCAACCATTCGACAGTGGGTTGAGGAGATTGGACAAGATATGTCGGTCTTCTAGACCGAGCCTTGGGTGCCTTTCGGGGTGACCAAGGAGA
>JBAXPN010000019.1:0-2809 GCA_037132255.1 Candidatus Falkowiibacteriota bacterium | reverse complement strand
ATAAAACTAAAATAGTTATCTCCGGACAATTCATTGAGGAATATATTTATCAAAATGAAATAACTACCGGCAAGAAAAGGGTTCGTAAAAAGAAACGGAAAAATAAACCCCAAGAGGAACAAACAGAAATGCGCAGCGGTGCTTTAAGGCGAACAAGAATGAACATTATGCGCCTAGTAAATAGCAATCCCGATTTTATTACTTTCCTGACTCTGACCTTCGATGAAAATAAATTTACCAACAAAAAAGAGATCACCGAATTTGAAAAATGTAATTACTTATTTATGACTTTTATGCAGAGGCTGAAATACAATTTTCCGGGCATCAAGTATCTGGCCGTCCCCGAATTTCAAGGAGATTATTATTTCCGCACCAATATCAAAAAGGAATTTGGCGGAGCGATTCATTATCATCTGCTTCTAAACCAAAAAGTTGATACTAAAAAAATTGAGAAAATTTGGCGGCACGGTTTCGTTAAAATCAATAAAATAAAATCCATTAACAATGTCGGTCTCTATGTTTCCAAGTATTTGAGCAAAGAATCGTTTAATAAAAAATATTTCGGCAAAAAGAAATTCTTCTATTCTCGCAATTTGAATAGGCCGCAAGAATTTAAAGGCCAGGAAGGTGAAACGATGCTGGCCAATTACTCTCCTGCACCTGAAAAAGTTTACGAGAAAGAGTTTAAGAATAAATATCGAGGCGAGGTGACAGTAAATATTTATCAAATCAAATAATATGGCAAACTTAGAAAAAATTAATTTCGGCACCTACGGATATCACGCCTGGCTAGTCGGAAAAATTAACGGAATGAAAAAAGCACTAGAAGTCGGAGAAAGTTTTGAGCATTCAAGCGATACCGAAATGCTTAAGAGAAAATTAGCCTCTTACGAAAGAGCCCTTAAAGAAATTGAGTAAAAAGTCCTGCACAAACTTTTTACGATAAATATTATTTATGATTAGCAAGTTCAGACTGGAACAACTGAAGATAATCATCAAAGATGATTACGGACGAGATTTGACAGATTCCGAGGCGTTTGAACTTGGCCACCAATTAGTCGCTTATTTTTCCGGTTTAAAAAAGTTGAAAATATCTAGATATCTTGCTAATATGAAGAAGCACACAAATCAAACATAATACTAAAGGCTTTTTTTATACTTGTCCCCTAAAAGGGGGCGGTTCTGACAGACAAGTATTGCTTTTAGTGATATTGGTTTGTGTGCACGGAGCCGCTCCCTTTTAGTTATCAAAAATATGAAAAACGCTAAACAATGTATTCTCTATTGCCGAGTATCCTCCAAAGAACAAGAGGACAAGGGTTATTCCTTAGAAGCTCAAGAAAAGCTTTTAAAAGATTATGCCGGACGCAATGAATTTGGCATCGCCAAGATTTATAAGATTTCAGAATCCGCCAGCGGCAAGCTGATCAGGAAGACTTTTTCTGAAATGTTAGTTTATGTTAAAAAGAACGGCTTTAATATTCTTTTAGTTGAAAAAATAGACCGCTTAACTCGCAATCTTAGAGATGCAGCTATAATCAGCGACTGGATTAACGAAAACGAAAATCACGAAATTCATTTTGTTAAAGAAAATTTTGTTGTAAATCGAAATACTCGAGCTCATGAAAATTTAGTTTGGGATATGAAAGTGGCGATTGCTAGATTCTATACTAATAATTTAAGCGAGGAAGTAAAGAAAGGACAGAAAGCTAAACTTGAATCCGGTTGGATGCCCCAACGTCCCTGCTTAGGTTATAAGACCATCGGCGACAAAGGACATAAAACGCAAATTATTGACGAGAGTATTGCCCCGTTAATTAAAGAGGCTTTTGAGTTATATTCTAGCGGTAATTATTCTCTAAAATTTTTAGCTGAGGTGATGTTTGATCAAGGACTCAAAACTCCATCGGGAAAAATGCTGGCTAAAAATACTTTACACAGTATGCTGACTAATCCGTTTTATACTGGTCAAATTATCTGGAATAAAAAAATCTATCCTGGCAATCACGAACCAATAGTTGATACTAATTTATTTGATAAAGTGCAGATTAGAATCAAACGTAAATTATCGGCTGCTCAATTTAAAAAGCATCTCTTTATTTTTAAAGGTAATCTTCGTTGCGCTGAATGTGGCGGCATTATTAGTTGGAGCGAGAGGAAGGGACATATTTATGGCACCTGTAATCATTATCGACCTTGTTCACAAGATACTAGAGTCAGAGAGCAAGATATTATTGACCAATTAATGGCTTACTTGAAAAAGATGCAAGCGGCTACACCGCACTTAATTGATTGGTTAGAAAACACGATGAAGGAAGTCGAGCCGACCAATAATAACCTTCTGGAAGGTCAAAAACAGGCCTTAGAGGAGAATTTAAAGCGGATTGAGAATAGATTAAACCTAATCTATAACGACAAACTGGACGGCAAAATTACTGAGGATTTTTACCTTCAAAAATACAATGAATTTAATGCGGAAAAGATAGATTTAGAGAAAAAAATAAAGCATCTTAGCCCGACTAATCAAATAAGTGACTTTGAAAAAGGCATCAAACTTCATCGCTTGGCCAGTGAAGCTCCGGATCTAATTGATAACACCGAAGAGAGTGTTGAAACTAAGCGTTTAGTTTTATCACAATTATTTTCGGACTTTGAATTAAAGGGCGATAAAATAAGGGTCAAATACACTTTAGGGGGCGGATTTTTAGCAGAATGGATGCCTCGAGTAAATAGTAGTTTCGGACCAGTAAAATTTGGCGAAGATTATGAAAAAACAGGCCTTTTACAACCTGTTAGTTCATCGATGCTC
>JBAXPN010000018.1:0-3075 GCA_037132255.1 Candidatus Falkowiibacteriota bacterium | reverse complement strand
TTGAACACTCATAATGCTTCCTAAGGGAAGCGACAACTATGGTGACACATAGGGTATCTGCCAACAAGAGATGAAACCACGCACTGATGATTCCGAAGGGTTATCAGACGTATCTATCGATAAACCCACTGATATTTTTAATTTAGTGAAGTAATCAGCGGATTCAATGTTTTAAATTTAGATACAAAAATGATAGGGCTTTTTATGCAAGAAAATAATCTTAACGATAGTGGGCTAACCTTTAGATTTGACGAAGATACTAATCAATTATTTGTTGATTTTGTACCGAGTAGTAAAGAAGTACGCCTAAGTCCACGACTAATTAGGAACGTTTTGGAGGCTCATGAATTAGGGCATCTGCTCATTAACGAATATGTTTTATTCGAGTTGATTCCACGTTACAAAGATACAGGTGGATCTTTTTCGATTGAAGTTGGTGAAAAAAGGGATGCTGACTGCCATATTCTCATTACCGAAGATCGGATGCGAGTTGTCGCAACACTTTCGCCCAACTTTGGTGGTGAGTCTGTCACGCCTGAAAAAATTAAAAATTTACTCAAACTGAATGGCGTTGTGCATGGACTCATCGAAGATGATGAAATCGAGATGATTTTAATGCGTCAACAGGCTATTAGCTTTGTGATTGCAGAAGGTACACGTCCAATTTCTGGTATCGATGCAAAATTTGAGAATTGCATTCCAGAAAAAGAAGAACGCAAACCTCACGTCAACGACCGAGGAATTGCTGATTATCGGGAGCTGGGCTGCCAAAAAGGGAGATGTTGTTATGCGTCGCATCCCCCCAGTTCCTGGCATTAGTGGTCGAACCGTTACAGGGCATGAAATTAGACCGTACCACGGCAAAGATACCCCTTTTTCTTCCACGCGGTCAGGCGTTTGTATTGATCCAAAAAATGAAGATCAGTTAATTGCAGCCATTACTGGTACGCCTATTGTGTTACCTCACACCATAATGGTGATGCCTGTTTTTAATGTGAATTCTGTGAATTTTAAAACAGGGAATATTCGTTTTGATGGTGCCGTTATTGTTGAGGGGGATGTTGTGAATGGAATGCTTGTTTATGCACTAACCGATGTTCATATTTTTGGGAACGTGGTTGATGCACAGATTGAATGTGGTGGACATTTAATTGTGAAAGGCAGCGTAACAGGAAATAGCAAACTGCAAGCAAACGGCGACATTAGTGTTGAATGCGGCGTTCAAGGTTATAAGCTCTCGGATAAAGAAAAAAAAGGTACCAGTGTTGCCAAATTAACGTCAAACGGTAAGGTTCGTGTTGGATTTATCGAAAATGCAGCTATCCAAGCAAAAGGGGATATTGTTGTTGACCAGTATTCGTTACATAGTCATCTCTTAACACATTCGAATGTTGTGGTGGGAAAAACAGCGCGGCAGAAATCGGCTATTATTGGTGGCAGTGTGTACGGTATGAAAATTTACACTTCTATTTTAGGCGCAGAAAATGGCATTCGTACCTATGTTAAAGCGGGACTTAGCCAGCAAATGCGTCAGCGAATTTTTGAATTAAAAGGATTGCTTGTTGCTAATGAAGATGACCAGGAAAAACTTAACCAAATCATCGAACACATTCACAGTAATCCAAAGGAAAACAAGCAATGGATGTTGCCAAAATTAAAAAGGACACTCTCAAAACGGCTTGCGGATGCTGAAAAATATAGGGCAGAATCATTGAAATTATCGATTGATTCAAAAGCATTCGATGACATTAGCATCAATGCTGACTTAGCCGTTCATCATGGTGTAGAAATTCAAATGAACGGTTTGTTTTGGAGTACCGATGAACCACGTCCTAAAAGTGTGTTCGTAATTGAAGAAGATCAAATTGTCATTCGTTAATGATTTAGTTCGATCAAACGGCAGATTCAAATCATAAGTGCAACGGGTAAAATGGGAAAAATTTTACCCTGTTACGAGAGACTTAAATCTGACACTAAATGCCTTTTAGACCATAACAAATACAGGCTGAGTAGTTACTTTTCGGCAACCTAAAGTCTCAAATCTTGTCCCACTCGGCATCTGTTAGATTTTCCCTGCCCATTTTCTCAAAAAATGTTTTTGCCTCTATCGAACATCAACAGAACCTAGATTGGAATTGCACAATCACAACAGCGAATAATAAAAAATGAAAATTTTACTCATAGAAGATGATTCTATATTAAACGAAACTATTACTGATTATCTAAAGCTAAAAGGCAATGAAGTAATAGATTTAGAAGACGGTACAGATGCCATCAATGTTATCGATAATTCAAATTTTGATTTATATATTGTCGATATTAACATCCCACATATTAACGGATTGGAGATTGTGAAATATATTCGAAATAAGGATATTGCAACGCCCATTATCATGATAACTGCTTCAATGGAGTTTGAGAGTTTTAAGTTGGCTTATAAAAATGGTTGTGATGATTACATTAAAAAACCGTTTTATTTAGAAGAATTAAACATAAGAATTGGTAAGTTAATAAGCAAATCAAAAAATAAAGACACGCTAATAAAAATATCCGATTCAGTTACTTATGATTCAGAATATGAAGAACTAAATGTTAATGGTGTTGCTAAAAGATTAAGAAAAAAAGAAAAACGACTTCTCAATTTATTTTTGAAAAATATCAATAAAATTTTAACGACTTCAAAAATTGAAGACTATGTTTGGGAAAATGAAATTAAAGATTCTTATCCTTTAAGGCAATTGGTAAATGAATTGAGAAAACATTTTGATAGTGGTGAAAATTTTATATTCGCCGATAGAGGAATAGGATACAAATTTGAAATTAAAAGTTAAGCTAAACCATTACATCGCATCATTTTTTTTATTAGTAATCATGGTGGTAGTTATTGGTGATGCGATTAAATTTCAAAATTATCGAAATATGCTGATCCAAAATTATTCCAATAAATATATTCATGTTACCCAGCAAATCAGAGAAGATTACCGACTCCTTTTTGATAGATTACAATATGAATTTAATCAACATGAATCGAAAAATATCTCAAAGTTAAATCAACTGTATAAAATATATAAAAGA
>JBAXPN010000017.1:0-3270 GCA_037132255.1 Candidatus Falkowiibacteriota bacterium | reverse complement strand
ACACCTATACCTCTAACCAGTTATATTTATTCAACTTATAGCCGGACAGTAGTGTAATAAACTGTTAAGTGACTTTTTAACAATAACCTATACATTTTGAGAATTATAATTTAATATTGCGGTAAAATTGTACAGGCTGTCATTTTCTTAACGATTCTCCGTCCAACTCAAGTCAGTGTAACAATTTTATCAATCTGCCCATGATTGCATCAGCAATTATAAAATCTTTAATGTATATTTGCTAATGGTTCGATTCCTGATAATGATGGAAAATCAATTTGTCCAGTTTTTGCTATAACTGTTTTCCAAAAAATACCTTTAAGTGGGACATCCTTTATTCCGAGTATAACAAGTACAAGTGGAACTGCAACATATTCAGTTAACCATTGGCTTACCATGCAGTCAGTATAACCAGCCATTGCCATGTCAACCGCCATGGTTCCAAGGCGTATGCCATAAGCAACATCATTCATGCTCGGCTCAATTGAGCGAATGATATGCCGGGGAGCATTGGTAAATACTCTGTATTTAGACCAGTATTTATTTGTTTTTCCTAATGTCTCTTGAATATAATTTTCCAATACTTTTGAAACTATCTTTAAGCCAGCATCTCTTAAACGATCAGGCGTTTGACCTATAACTCTGCTTCCATTTTTTTTAAATTCATATAAAGCCTCTTTTTCTTTTTCAGTAAGTCCGACTAATTCATCATCAATATACTTTTCAAAATCACTCGGAATAGCTGTTTCTGCCATAACGATCAGTCCACTAGGGCTTGTATGTCTATGATCACTTCTTTCCATTAAGCGCTTACCCATATATTCGCAAACATCGTCCATATTGAATGGCAATTCTGGAATCAATGCAAGATCGCATACACTACTTCCGAGAGCCGCATGACTGACAACATAGCCGGATGATGAACCGAAAAGCTGCACAATACAGACTCTTGGATTAGACGCGGCTTCAGTCGCAAGTTGGATGATAATTTGCCTTGCCTTTTCAACCGCCGAAGTAAATCCTATTGATTGCCACACCCAAAGGATATCATTATCCATTGTTTTTGGGATTCCAATTATCGACAACTTATTATTTGGAAATTTTTGATTATACACAGTCCATATCGCGTGAGCGGCTCTCATACTTCCTTCACCACCAATAACGTATAGAATAGATATTCTTCTTTCTCTTAATTTATGTGCGATACTTTTTAGGATTTTTGTTTTTTCTTCCGGATCATCAATAAGCAATTGAACTGCTCTTGCTGTTGGTATAATTGATCCACCACTATTAACTTCTCGAGCTATAAGTTTTTCATCGAGTTCAATAATTGTTCCATAATCTTCACAAAGCGAATTAAACCCTTCCATACAACTAAAAAGATGTACTTTGTGGAATTTATTTTTTATTTGTTCTTGATACTCTTTTTCATAAGTTTTATGTCTTTCAGTAATTGATGAGATTATAGCATTAATTCCAGGAGCAATGCCACCAGATACTAAAATAGCAACATTAAAAGGGTTTGATGGCGTAATGATATTTTTTCTTGGACCTGCTTCTGGAAATGTCAGATTTAAATTACAACTATCTATACAGCTATTTTCGTTAGCAGTGAGATGTCTGGCATCAACACCGATTGTGGAGTTATTATCTCTAAATGTCCCGTATGTTTCTTCTTTAAGAGGATTGTCTGGCATATTTGAATCCTCTGTAAATTGTGTTGTTTTTGGCCATGTTTCCGGATAACCTTTTCTTATATAATCATCTGATAGTTTACCATTACTTGTTTTATATTTATTAATAATTTCTTTTTCATATAATTCTTGAATTATGGAAGGCAGACCATCAAAAGGGGCCGCTGGTATTTCAAGTAACCTAAGAATCGCATTAGAACAGCTTAATGTCTGCGTATTTACATTTGCAATATAAATACGTTCCAGATTTTCAGGAGTCCCAGAAGGTAACTGAAGTGCCGTTTTTTTTTCATTGATATTTACAATAACTAATTTTGATTCATTTTTATTGACAGATAACCAAGCGTTTAGCTCATTATTCTGCCAAAGGCTACTATTTGTGGTTTTGGATAAAAAAAGGATAAAATATTCCGAATTTTCAGCAGCTTCAATTAACTGATTTCCAAAATTACCGGCTCGTTTTTTTTCTGGATGAAAATAACAGTCAACATTTGCCTGTCGTTCTAAACAATGACAAACTCTGGCAACGAAGGACTCAACTCCAATTTCTGTTTTGTAAGACAGAAATATTGATTTTTTAGGTTCGTTTTTTGACATATTATAAGAGTCTTGGTGTTATTCTTTTTGAAAGGTTTTTCGTGAAATTTAACAGTGTGAAGTAAAAAAAACGTTTCCACACAAAAATAAGAGAGCCTACGTCCTTAACTCCTATAGCTCTCTGAAAATGCTGTAGGAGTTCAAAACTCTTTCCTGATAACTTTCCGGAACCTGTTAGCCTGCTCTTTACAGGCTTTTTCTTGAGAATCCGGAACTTTTTTCTTTATCAAGAGAAAGATCCAGATGGCAGAAATTTACTTATTTAATGCACAACTGTCAAGATAAGAAATACTTAACCCAAGGCAACAACGAGCAGGATGATGTATTTAAACCGCATAAAAGCCTGTTTATACATTTTATTTGAAGATGTAAAGATATTGTCAACACAGAATGATCAGATTGTACCAAGAACAACCATGAACCTCTATGCCGATAGCGAGAAAAAAACTACCTCATCCACTCAAGATGGTTCAATGACGACAGAGAATAGCAGAGTGCATCCTGCGTGCTTTACGATGGGTTTCAATGAATAACTTTCCATGAGCGATACAGGTTTATGGGCCGCAAACTCTCATGCGTAGTCTATGAAAGGTTATGCCCATTGATTGTGCACCCAGAGAGTACCGGAAAATTATCCACGCAGAAAGGTGAGGGTCATTTGTAAAAAGCTGACAAGCGCAGTAAGCCACAAAGACGAAGAGACAAAAACGAAGGGAGCCAAAACAAAAAAAGCCCACAAGCGCTAAACTTGCGGGCTTTTGTACAGAAGTGTGGACGATAGAGGATTCGAACCTCTGACCTCTACAGTGTCAATGTAGCGCTCTAACCAACTGAGCTAATCGTCCTCTCTGAAAGGTTGTTAATATAGCCTTTCATTCGTGAATTGCAAAGCTAAATGGGGCCTTGTCATGCACTTTTTTTCTTTTTGGGCACTGGTAACGGATTAGGTTGTTTTTTCCAAGTATTCTTTCCGGACAAA
>JBAXPN010000016.1:0-4832 GCA_037132255.1 Candidatus Falkowiibacteriota bacterium | reverse complement strand
ACAGTCCAGAACTCAATCGTATTGAAAAGCTTTGGCATAAGGTGAAGTATGAACTGATGGAATTCAAGACACGCAATGTCGAAACCCTTGAAGAAGATGTTCGCAAAATCTTGGCCGGGTTTGGAACAGATTACGGAATGAGTTTTTAATGAGCGCTTACTATAGCTAAATTTAACGCTTGGATTAATATAAGAACTTTTATAGTTTACGTTTTAGTGACTTCAGATCTATCAATTTGAGATAAATAAATGGAACAGATTTTTATCAGTTACGATCACCAAGATCATGATTGGGTTACTCACGAGTTGCTACCAAAGATATCAGATTCTGGTTTAAAGTATAGACATGACAGTCAAATCCATCTTGGTACGAGCATTTACGATTGGATCGACAGTAGTCGAAATGAGTGTAAAGCATTTATTCTGGTTATTTCAAATAATTATGTTAAGAATCGCTCTTATGCTCATGCTGAAATGAAGGAATTAATCATTCGAAGTATTAGTGGCCGTATAATATTAGTTCCAATATTTAAAGAATCAGTAGATGAAAACGATCTTCCTTTTGGATTAATTTCACTCAATTCAATAAAAAATATCAATTCTCTTGATTCACGTATTGCGGAGTTAGCTTCACAATTAAAAAGTGAGAACACTATCAGCAAAGGAGACGCACAACAGTTGAATAATTATTTTGTTCCTCCTGAGCGTAGGATTCGTATTCAAGCTTCAACACACTGCACACAGAAATGTCCTTGGTGCCATTGGGATGACTTCCCCAAAAAAATAGAAGCACCAAACTATAGTCTTGTACTGGAACTAATGAAGAAACTAAAAGAGGCTCGTGATTCTGATACAATAACATATCCTCGTCCAAATATTTCTTTCACTCTTACAGGAGGAGAGCCGTTATCAAAAGAAGATAAAGACAAAAATGGTGTCAATTGGGAGGCGTTTGCGTCTATTGATCCAGAAAATACCTATTTGTTAACAAATGGATTTTTACTTGATGAGTACGCAATAGATTTTATAAGCTCAAACTCTTTAAAAGGTATTCGTATAGATCTACCATTGATTCCTAAAAGCTCAAAGTATCGTGGTATTCAACCAGATCCTAAGTATGGCGATAATGAAAAATACTTCGAAATAGTTCTTGATAATATCCATAATTTATTAAAAAAAACAAATACAAAAGTTCGCTTTAACTACGTTGTAACGAATGATAATGTTTCAAAAGTTGAAGACTATCTTGATTTTATTGATAAGCAATTTGGTCAATATAAATCTAAAATCGAAGGGGTTGCATTTATTGAACATTATCCTCGATTGAAATCTGATTCAAAGATTTTTAATATTGCTGATCAATGGGCCGAAGAAAATAAGTTACAATTAAAAAAAGATCCTTTAGTACAAAGAAAAAAAACAGCTATACTCCATAATGGCATGAGAGTAGAGTTTACAAAACTTAATTGTGCTGTTACTGGTGACCTTATTTCTCGTTGCTTCGTGTGCGTCCAAGAGCAAGATATTGCTATTAGTGCCGATGGAAGAATTCGTATCTGTTCGGGATGGGATACAAAAAAAATTGCGGGTTGTAGATATATTTTTACACACTTTGAAACGTCTCAACCCCTCATTGGAATATCAGGTGCAATTCGCAGAAGATATGGAATCGTTGGCTTCTATAATCATTTTGGAATAATATCTAACATACTTTCCCGAAAAAAATATCCTGAGTTTTTATCAGATGAAGACCACAAGTTTAATTTTAAATCATTTCAGGAGTTTGCTACAACGTGTTGTATTGATATTTCTGATGACTGTGAAAAAAACTATGACTTTATTTCATTGATTGCTAGAAATATTTTAAGTGAGAATTCGCGATTCAATAAATTATTTGAGGAAAGTACATTTGACGGAAAAGATCTTGAAAATTCAACTCGCTTATGTGTATTTCTTATTAAAGCATCTTATTGTATTTCAATTGCTTTAATTAATGGAAATATCGGGACTGGTAAAATTTCCGTTTTACAAGCTCGCCTAAATGGACTATTATGCATACTGGAGTATCTTTGTGTAGATGAAAATCTGTTTTCTACTGGCCGAACATTAATGGCGAAAGGATTATCAACTGATTTACTTAAAATTATTGCTGAAAAGAAAGATGACTTAATCAATGATTTTCTATCTGATTCAAGTTATTTTTTGTCTACAGTCGCTTTTGAAAACTGTAAAGCTGATGTCGTTTTAGATTTTTTAAAACAACAAGTACCAGAGTATTTTATTGAGAAGGTTCCTTGGGTACAATATTTAATTGGTTGTCTTCATCGACAATCTGAACGGGGAGACGATGCAATCACAGCATTGGAACTTGCTTATTCGCTATCTGATAAAATGATTACATCTGGAAATCAAAAATATGTTTGGCTGCTACGAGAAGTTAGATCGGAGGCTAAGCGTAGCCTTGGTGCTATTCGAAAAAGTATTCCTGAAAAAGCTGAACAAGCAGAAATTGATTTTTCAGAAGCTAATTTTTTGTCTTCGATTGATAATACAAGTCTTCGTTTTGCTGCATTATTTAGTGATGGGTATTCTTCAATGTTAAAGTATTTTCAAACTTATGGTAAGAATATCCTTTCTAAAGAAGCATATAAGGCGCACAGAGATTTTAACGAATCAATTACTTTAAACCCTACATTTTATGCCTCACGTATACGAATGGGACTTTTAGAATTAACTCTAGGACAATCTACTACTGCCTGCAAGCATCTTGAACAAGCTAAACGAAGTTTTTCTAAACGAGGCCTTCTTACCGACCAAGAGTACCTTAATAGCATTTTATGCAATTTAATATATGTTGTTGCAGAAAATAATCCATCTTTATATATTCAACTTTCCCCTGTATGGTCATTAGGAATTGAGGAATGTAAAAATGCGGGCAAAAAAGACGTTGCTTGTGTCAAAGAAAATGCTGAGTTTCTACTCAAATTCATTAAAAAAAGACCAAGATTTAATAATAGAGTTGTAACTGAGGTTAAGGATTTTATCTCTCGATGCAAAAAGCTGTATAATAAATTACAATAATGATTAGAGTTGATCACATTTCTATTCAGACAAGTAATTTTGAAACCGCGTTGAAGTTCTACAACGAGGTATTAGGATTTATAATTTTGGTTGATCCATTTAATTTCAAAACAAGAAAGCTTTGCTATCTTGATGCAGGGAATATTCGAATTGAACTGTATAGCACAAAAAACGGGACAGAGGTTCAGTATAACAATCAAAGGGGAGGCTTGGACCATATTGCATTCATTACCGAGGATCTTGAAGGGCTTATAAATAGAATGATTTACTATGGTATTCACGTTATTAAACCGCCATTTTTATTAGAAACAAAGGCAGGCGTTTCTTTTCTTGCTTTTGTAGAAGGGCCAGATGGACAAGAAATTGAATTACGGCAAGAGAGCATTTAAGAAAGTATATTTAAATTCAAGTGGTTTATATTCCATTGTAATTTACGGATAATTGCCTTACTTATGCAATAAAAGGTTTGAGCTTCAATTTCATTATTACGCTCTTATTGTATCAAAATATCCAACACCACATTTTCAGCTTTCTCTACGGGGCAATCCCGGCGCTCAGGCTCAACCCCTCGAACTGCCTGCATTGCAAAACCTGCGAAGTTGCTGACCCTTATGGCATCATCACCTGGATGCCTCCAGAAGGTGGCGGAGGGCCGGGGTATAAGCTGGGGTGAGGGGGAGTAATGGATGTTATCTTGTTATAATAAGTTGCATTACGTCTGTGAAATAACTTTGTTATTGTCGTTTGTTAAACTTTGTTTTTCACCGGAAAATTCATTTGAATGCGCACTCCAGCCTGCGGAATCAGAAGAAAAAGAGGGGAGGGGGTGGGATGGTTTTATGCTACCAACATGCCGCTCCTACGGAGCTTAAATGCGGGAGGAGGGTTGCCGTTAAATCAGAAAAAAGGATAAATTTCGGATACTACAGCCCATGAAACACCCATTCATTCGAGAAGAGCCAGATAGAAACAAGAGCGGATGGTAACCCAGTAATGCTTCAACCAGAATGACTACTCTTTCCTTGAGTGACATATCGCTTTATATCGAAGAGACCATAGGCTCGTTGTTTCAGAAAAAAATTGCAGTTCTTGATGCATTTTGTCTCTCGGAGATGCTGGAACAGCAAAATCCCTATCTTTTCAGTTTAACACATGTCCAGACTATCGGTGATATTGTCCGTGGCTTGGTCGATGCCCATATCTCATCAAACGAGGAGACGGTGTTTGGCGACTGGCTGGAGGGGTTGGCTGTTTTTATCAATGGCAAGGTTTATGGTGGCTGGAAGTCGGGCATTCCCGGAGTTGATCTTGAATTTGACAACGATGGAAAACGCTACATTGTCACCATCAAATCCGGCCCGAACTGGGGTAACAGCAGCCAGATTGCCAAAATGAAGTCGGACTTCAAAACGGCAGCAAAAACCCTTCGCACCAGTAATTCGGGGCTTCAGGTGGTAGCGGTAAATGGATGCTGCTACGGCAAAAGCAAAACCTTTGATCAGGGCGACTACTTTAAATATTGCGGCCAGACCTTCTGGGAGTTCATATCGGGCATTTCAAACCTCTATACCGAGCTGGTTGAACCATTGGGGTACAGGGCCCGGGAAAAAAGCGAAGAGTTTCAAACCTCCTACGCCCGGCTGCTGAATAAATTTACATTGGAATTTGGTCAGGACTATTGTGACAGCGACGGGGCAATAAACTGGAAGAGGCTGGTTGAGTTCAATTCGTCAGCGGGTCAGCCAGAGAAAA
>JBAXPN010000015.1:0-5074 GCA_037132255.1 Candidatus Falkowiibacteriota bacterium | reverse complement strand
TTATCGACGTATCCGCTATTAAATTCTATTTGCATTACAGAGCTTTGTATAGTTGGGTAAAATTCCCCCCCATTTGAGCCCCTAGGCTTGCTTGATGTTTCTCTGTAACCGTTGATATTAGCATAAAAGTTATTATCAATATTCCCCATACTATTAAACCCTTTTGTGTGTCGTTCATTTTTTGCCCCCTTATTTGTTATATAATCCTTATGCCCACTAGATTGCATTTTAAACATAAACCATAAAATATTCATGTATTATTTTTATAGTAGTCTTCTAAAATAATTCGTTCTAGTTCACATAGGGTCAAGTCAATATCGGCGTTGCCCGCCCCATCAAAGTATGCATCAACGCATTGGCTAAAATTTTCTATCATGGCAGCACCCCCAAGCTCTTTAATGCTTTACATTGATAATGCCCTACATTCCAGTCATGCCCCTTAAATGACCGTTGGCATTGCCCGTGGGCTTTACATGTTACACATAAAGACTTGATAGCTTCAACTTTTTTATTTTCCACTATAGCACCCCTTGATTTAAGATACTTAAATTTTACCATGGCATAGATTTTATTAACCATGGTAATTTCCTGGTGCATCCGCGTGGAATTGGTGTTTTCGTTTAAGCTATGGATTTTCCAGTTTTCATTCTACAGGGTTTTTGACTGACTACTCGGTCATAATATAATAAAAAAATACCCTAACATGTCAAGGGGGTAACATGTTAGGGCATCAGATTATTTTATTTTATAACTAGCTTGTTCGTTAACTTGTCAATTATTTCATCAAAACCCTTGGCAACGAATGACCTTAACTTGGTCTTATTCCCACTAAAATGCTCTACCCTCCCAGCGGTATCAATCATGACTCTAGCATATATGCTATTTTCAACGTAACCATGTGCCCACTCTGTTTTATCCTCAAACCCGATTAGAAGCATTATAGAGGCATTCTCCACCCCTCCCAACGTTGACACCTGCACACTTATAAACGGGTGAGGTAGTTCGGTTTCTAATCTTTCAACTAGCTCTGGTATATTTTCTTGATTTAACATTTTTTTGCCCCCTTGTTTTTTACATCAAACATATTAAAAATTCTAGGCTTCTTGACTTCGAAAAAATAGCGGAATGGATTATATAGGTTTGTCATTTTTTGCCCCCTTATTTGTTATATAATCTTTATGCCCACTCAGCATCAAAATAAACATGCTAAAATTACGTTCTATGATAATAATATAGATTGCCCTCGATAACTGTATCAGTCCACGCCCTACCAGTAACACCATGAGATTTAAACCAGTCATACACATCGTAAACCGTTGGAACTGTTACCCGTTGGGCAATTTCCCCGTATGCATTGTATATTATTCCCTTTATCATTTTTTGCCCCCCTTTATTTTGAAAATTCACACCGTATTAAATCAGCGTCAAGAAACATAGTCCCATACATATCTAGTATGCTCTTTTTTGCCCCTTTACAGGTTTTGTGCATATTAGTTGAGCTCATATACCTACCGTTGTAATAACAATCAATTTTAGGATACATCTTACTTATTCCCTTCAACAATATTTTTGGCTAGAAAACAACTATGTGATAATTTGCATGTATCATCATTGCACACTTCGCTATGTTTAACTACTCCCCATAAGCATGACATGCCTGATATTTGTACCATGTTACCATCCCCCTAATAAGTCATTTGCGTATTTTTCAATACGGTCAAACTCCCTAGCTATAAAATTCTCGTTGCGTTCCATACTATCCATTTCCATAAAGTCTAAATCGTCGTTCATTTTTTGCCCCCTTGTTTTGATATATAGTTAATATTCCCCGAAAACACCATTATCAAACATTGATAGAATTTAATCTATGCATTCAATATAACATAATCGACAATGTACCGCCCCGCGACGTTTTGAACATCACCCACCAAATTAACCACTATCGGATTATCAACCAATTGATCAAACCGCATACTAGCTTCGAACAATGTTAAAAAAGATTCGGTCTTTACGCTACTAGTCATAATGACCACTCCCCAACCATGTTACCATTAATATCAATAACCACCCCGTCAATACGCCCTTCATTAATCTTTTCAGCTATATCCCCTAAAATACGGGTAATTTCATACCCGATATAATCCCCGTCAAATGCTGCATTGTCTGTATCGAATTTTATTAACATATTAACACACCCCTTTTTTCTTTTATATTCTCATTACTTGATTTAATGGAACCCCGCCCCATATAGGTATAATCCACTCTCCATCTTCACTATCGGCATTTTCCGGCTCTATATATTCCAGTTCTGTCCAGTCTGATACCTCACCCGTTTCACTATCCCGTAATCGTCCCCCATCACAACTATCATTCAATTCGACTTCATATCCGACACAGTTTGATACGATATAATATCCGTGCGCTTTAAAATTTGACTCTATCTTAAAACCGGCCTCTTCAAGTACATTAACATCATATTGCTGATTCCCAACTATTATTGTATTTTCCATTCTGTCACCCCTTTTTTCTTTTATAAGATCATTATGCCCACTAGATTGCATTTTAAACCTTTTATTTTCTAGGAATACATCGAAAAAATTTAATGTTTAAATACGCTTTATTGGGGCATACTCTATATAAGAACTAAAAAATGCCCTCGATTAAAAAAGTGGGGAATCATCGAGGTAGAATAATACATCGAAAAAATTTAATGTTTAACTTTTTTAGTCGGTTTTTCGTTTAAGCTGTGGATTTTCCAGTTTTTGTTTAAAACAGGATTTTTGACTGACCGGTCGGTCGAGTCGATACATCAGAAAAATACCATGTTTAGGATATACCATAATTTTTCAATGTTTAAACCACAAAAATACGGGCATACTCTTAAATGGATAGCAGAAAAGGGAATTTTTATTCCTGACCCATAAGTCAACCCAAAACCCTATAGTCATAGGCGCATTTTTATTTTCGTTTAATAGTACGACATTAACTCGATGCCCCCAAGCCCTTCTAGGGGCATTAAACGCCCGTTTAAGGGGTAAAATGGCACTATCCCCATACCCATATAGGTATAATGACCACAAGCCCCTATTACACGTGGTCGGGGAGGGTATTTTAGGCCTGCCATTGATCAGCATAAGAAGCAAACAAACTTCCCAGCAAAGCAAACATCATAGCAAACTTCCCAACAAACAAACATCCCACACAAAGCAAAAAAGTTTGCCACCCCATTAAAGGGATAGCAAACTTTATAGCAAACTTTTTTCTAACTTCCCAGCAAACTTTTTTCTAACTTCCCAACAAACTTTTTTTGTACCCTTTTAAAAATGATAACACGCTCTCAAGCCCATCGAGTACACCACTGTCAATGCAGTCGGCTTCGAACACGGTTCCACTGTCAATGTCAGACCTTAAATAATCTAAACTATCCTCATAATCCTTACTATGTATATCATTGCTACCCTCTCCATCAGTGTGCCGGTCGTCGGTTACTTCCCTAACATACTCAACCCTCTCATTGATAAACTTTTCTAAACCTGCTATTAATTTTAATTCCTTTTCCATATCAATCAACCCCTTTTCTTTGTTATATTATTAATATGCCCCAAAACAACTAAAATAAACATGCTAAAATTCTGTTATATCTATTAAAAATATAGCCTACAGGTCAAGGGGATAACCTGTAGGCTATGGGGTGGGCTTTAATCGATTAGTCAACGGATAATGTACGTTTACCCTCAAATCTATCTCTTAACGCGGTTACAAGGCTTATATACTCTTTTATAGCGGTTATTTCAGCATCAGTACATTGGTATATAGTGTTACCATTAGCAAATTGCTTAACTACGGGAAAATCAAATGTCTTAGGTGTTTTAATAGTATTATTTTTCAAAAATTCTATTGACTTAAAATCATAGTAATAAAAAGTATCCCTCATGGAATACCAATAGTTAAAAAGGTCTGTTTCTCTCGTATATCTACCCAATGCACTTACATAGCTAGGGGATAAGTAAAACCCTATTTTCTTGTCAATTTCCTTACTACAGGGATATTCCAATTCTTTGTGATACAAGGTTAAATCTACTCCACTATCCTTAATATATTGATTGATATTGGCTAGTTTATTCTCAAAATCCTTTTCCGTGGTTTGAATAATACTTGTTATATCCCCTATTGATAAGGATTGTATTAACTTCATCTTCTCAATTCTAAATTCTATAAATTCCATTTTTATTGTCATATCAGCACCCCTTTTCTTTTGTTATATAATGCTTATGCCCCAAATACCTGGAAATAAACATGCTAAAATTCTGTTAAGTGTAGTGTTCCAGTAAAAAAGCTTCTGCCCAATCTACCGCCTCAACTTCACACCTAAAGCCTGTTCTACCCTCTACAAGCTCACCGGATGCATTTTTGATATCACAGATATATCCAGCATCCCCCCCATATAATTCAAGGTATGTTGAATATTCCATATCACCAAAAGTAAAATCGTTTAGATGTTTCATTTATTCGCCCTCCAATTCTTCATCGTGGGTAAAGACTACAAAACCAACAGCATTGAGGTAGGATTCGTTGACCGCTGCCAATTCCTTTTTAGTATAGTCAATCATCAAGCGTGCTTTCATAGCTTCAATGACATCTTTTTTTGTATTGCTATTCATTCCCGTACGCATCACCCGCCCCGTTTGTTGGTCTTCGACGCTGTAGTACTTACTCATTCTAGCACCCCTTTTCTTTTGTTATATAATGCTTATGCCCCAAATACCTGGAAATAAACATTGATTGATTCTGGTCTATCCTAATTATCTATTAAATTATCGGTATTTATAAAAATGAGGTACACTAGGAAACTAAAAATAAAGTCAAAAATCCCGATGTAGGAGGATAAAATAGGCACTTTTCATAAAAATGACGCTATAGGTAGCGTATACCCGTTAAGACTTCCAAGCCCGTTAAGACTTCCAAGCCCGTTAAGACTTCCAAGCCCGTTAAAGGGGCGTATAGGTCGTGGGCATTCCCCCCGTTAAGACTTCCAAGCCCGTTAAAGGGGCGTATAGGTCGTGGGCATTCCCCC
>JBAXPN010000014.1:0-9462 GCA_037132255.1 Candidatus Falkowiibacteriota bacterium | reverse complement strand
AGTAGCTGACGCCGCGGTTAAGGCATAGCTTGAAGTTGAGGCATTACCGGTATAAATAGTCGCATTAATTGAGCCGCCAACTCCGCCTGTCCAGGTTACGCCATCAGCAATATTGGCAAAATTTATTTTATAACCATTTCCAACGCCAAGCCCGGTAACAAAATTTGGCGTCGCTGCATTAGCCTTTTGACTAAATACAAAAACAACCAGTAGGGATATTACCAAAACCGGAAATACCAGAAATTTTTTATTATTCATATTATTATTCCTTTTTTACCCCAAGAATTAAAATTAATTTGGAGTTAAAGAGGGACTATTTAACAATCATCGTGCCCGTATTATTACGGAAGCTAGGAATATCATCACGAAAAGCGTAAATGCCAGCTGGTGGCGCAGTAAATTCCATTACTCTAGTTTGTCCACCCGAAATCATCATGGTTAAAGCCATTAAAGCGGCGTTTGGAAAAATAAACACATGTGTACTATTACTTTCCGAGCTAATCGCTAAGGAAACTTTTTGACCAGCAGAAACCGTGAATTCCTTAGGAGTAAAACCGGTATCAGAAAGGGTGAGCTTAATCGCACTTTTAGGGATATTATTTGTCTCAACAACCACTTGTTTTGGGGCTTCGGCCGAACCCGGCATAGCGCTTAATGGTTTTGGAATAACCGGAACCATGGTACTTGCGTCAACCCCCTCCGGAACAACTACTTTCTCTACTTCAGGCGTAGCTGTAGCGCTCTCTTTAACTACTGGGTTAGATTTTATAACATTATTAGTTGGCGCTACCGCATTCTTTTTATTACTTAAAACAGCAAACAAAATTACAGCCAAAATAATCACTACCACAGCGATTAGAATAGTTAATTTTTTATTATTCATAATGTTGAGACTCCTGCTAAAGGCAGAAATAGAAATAAATATTTATTACTAAAATTATATCATTTTTGATAATAGAAATCAAATAAAACCTCATCTAAAAATGGAGAATAAAACTTGTCTGATTGCGCCGGAAAATCAACCCGGAGAAAATAGTTATTTTTTACCGGATTAGCAAAATTTAAATTTTCGCCACAAGGAAGTTCTTGCCAATTTTTATTGTCAGTCGAAAACGAGAATTTTGACTCTAGGCAGGGCGCGGTTGGAGAACCAAGTTTGCTGTTGGCGATTGTCTTAATTATAATCTCTGAATCAACTCCTATTGGATTAAATATTAATTCTCCTGGCATTTTATTATCAAAACCGCGATCACTAAAAATTTTAAAAGTTTCAGTTGTCTCTTTTTTAAGGCGGGCAAGTAAAACAAATTCTCTGTCGCTTGTGTTCATTAATTTAAAAGAGGCAGCTTCTCCAGTATCTGAAAACATATACCGGAAATCAGCTTCCCCGATTATTTCGCCACGCTTATTCTGCCATAATTTAATTAAATGCGGACGAGCCAAACTAGAACTATAAACATACCAATAAACTAAATCTCCATTAGTAGCTCTAATAATTTCTGGTTTAAACCCGGTCGC
The DNA here is from genome assembly GCA_037132255.1 of Candidatus Falkowiibacteriota bacterium. Taxonomy (GTDB): domain Bacteria; phylum Patescibacteriota; class Patescibacteriia; order Patescibacteriales; family UBA12465; genus UBA12465. The sequence continues at coordinate 7,944 of JBAXPN010000014.1, read as the reverse complement.
CATGACACGAAAATCAAAGAACTTGCTAATATCCGTAATGTGACCGGCCTGGAAACGATAAGCTAGACCTCGATAAGCCCCATAGATTACCAAGAAGTCAGATTCGGCTCCGCCAAAACCAAAGAGACCAAAATAAGAAGAGCTAATTTTTTCTATTTTTTCACCAAATGAAAGGGCTGTAAATTTACTGCCGTCAAAAGAATATATGCGACCTAGATAATTGACCCCATCCTTAAGAGTTACGCCGATGAGCCAATTCTTTTCCAGCGCCCCAATGCTTAGTCCTGCAATATCAGAATCGTTTATGTCTTCTGGCAAAGATAAAGACTTCCCCTCATAAATTAGGCGCGCCCCTCTTTGCTCTAAACATTTTCCGACGAGACAACGTTTATCAATAATATTTAGAGGGCGCAAAAAATCATTTAAATAAATATCATCAATATTTTTTTTATTTTTTGTAATTATGTCGATTGGCGCAAGCTCGAAGGAATAGAGTGGCGGAAAATAAACCGCAGTCACTAAATCATCTCGATACATACTAGTGGCCGTCTCGTCAATTAGGTGGTTACTGGCAAAACTATCAAAAAATGAGCTAAAAATTAAACTACTAGGGTCTCCGGATTGTTTGTTATTTAAAGCGTTTTCACTAGTATTACCTTCAGCTGTTTTTTCCTCTTGAGTGCTCAAATTAATATTCGATCCAGCCCTCGCAAAAAAAGTCGCAAAAAAATAATTCGTTAAATAATAGACAATAATTAAAAAAAGACTAAAAAAAATAATATAGCCTAAATTTAAGAGTGTTTTTTTATTTATTATTTTTGGCAACATATTTCAGATAAACAAACGCCCCGCTAAATGGCGGGGCGTTTCATAAAAAACTGAGATTATTGGACAATCATTGTACCAACTTCGCCACGAGAAGCGTGCCCAGGAATATCACAGCGGAAAGTATAGCTTCCCTTCTTCGGGGCATTCCATGACTTAACGCGTGTTTCGCCACCAGCAACGCCAAGAGCGGTTGCGGTTAAAGCTCTATCGTCTGGTAAGAATACATGGGTAAATGAATCAGTTGAAGTTAAAACGAAATTAACCAAAGCTCCTTCTTTTACTGTAAAAGAATTAGGTGAGAACCCAGCAGCGCTAACTGATAATTTGACAGTATTGGCACCTGCCGGAACCTGTCCAGCCGTGATTGGAGCTGATTCTTTTGGAGCGTCGGCCGATGAAGGCATAACATTTAATTTTACTGGTGCACCTTCAGGAGTAACAACTTTGTTATCCTTGGTTATTAAACTGGTACCAACAGCAACTGAAACAGAAGAAGCGATAATTTCCGGAGTAGCCGTGGCCGAAGGAGTAACATCCTTAGAGGGAGCAATTTCCTCAGCTGACGTTGTCGCGCTAGTAGCTGGTCTATTATTATTGGTATTGGTTTCAACAATAGGACTTTGTGTTTTTTTGCTCTGGGTCGCCGCGACGATAATGATAATCACTACCACCGCTATTACACCAAGCAAAATAAACATTTTTTTATTGTTTGTTTGCATAGATTTTAACTATTTATCTTAAATTAATTATTAACGGCTTGAGCTGTAATCAAACTGTGCCTTTATCTTTAAACCCTGTCTAATCATATCGGCCTGTTTAAGCTTACCCTGTGCAAGCAGCGAGTAGGCGCTTGCATATTGAGAAAAGTTAGCTTCTGTTACTGACGGCTCCCAGCCGCTGCCAACAATTCCTCTCCAGGCATTATAGTCTTTTTTAGCGATAGCATTATCTATTTTACTACTCTTAGTTGATTTAACTTCAAAGTCTTGTTTTAAGTTTAATTGTTTTTTAATAATATCCGCTTCCTCAATTTTACCCTGCTGCAATAAGCGATAAATTTGGACAAATTGAGAAAAGTTAGAACTATTAATCTGCGTCTTTAAACTTTCGTCGGTAACAAGATTGCTCCAAGTATTATAATCATTATTCAAAATGGCTTCCTCAATCGCCATATTTTTTTGCTGAATTAAAATGTCACGTTTATCAACTCTCGCTTTTTGTGCTTGTACGAGAGCTGGAACAATCGCTACTAAACAAAGCAAAATAAATCCCGAGGTCGCAAAAAATAATACTTTTTTGTGAGTCCCTAGGTAACTTTTAAATCCCATAGTCATAGAGTCATTTTTTAAATTTGTTTTTTTCATAATTATATAAAATATTGATATAATTTTATTATAACATTTTATGTTTTAGATGGCAACAATTTTCACTAATACGCACGTATTTAAAAATTGCTTTTAGCGAATATGGTTTTTCTGGTAATTATACTCAAAAGACTCATTAAAACGCTTAATTATTTTCTGGTCGTCAGTTACTATTGCCGACTCATCATTAAAGTAAGCGCCAGCTCGGCTCCAATTATTTGTCCCAAAAAAAATCTTTTGGTTATCCACAATCAGCAAATGGTAATGCAAAAAAGGGTCTAGGCTTTCAACTGAGCTTGAGGCGTTATTTAAGGGAGTGCTCGAGGCAGCTAAAGCGCTAGCGTCTTCCCCGCGCGGCGCGTCGCTAATAATTTCTAAATTACTTAATTTATACTTCTCTTTTGCAGTCTGTAAACTCTGAAAAACCGAAGTTTTATTATTAAAATTCCGATTATCTGTAATAATAGTTACCTTTACTCCATCTCGCGCCCGAGCGATTATTTCACTCGCCAAACCCTTGTCAGTAAAATCCCAAATCATAATTCTTATCTCTTGTTTAGCCCCATGAATCATAGTATAGATACGGTTGCTCAAACTATTGCCTTGTATGCCAGGACCAAACCAAACTTCATAATTAGATCCAGCCGCGCTTAAACTAAGGTCCCAAGGATTATATTTTTTATCATGCAGTTTTTTTGGCCCCGACTCTTCTTTCGCTAAACGTTCAAATTCACGCCCGAAACTTTTAATTAATTCTGTATTATCAGTAATTAAAACAAAGCTCGGGTCATACTTTTCCTGTAGCTCCGTCCAATTATAGGAACCAAATATTAATTTCTGCGAACTTTCACCGCGATCGATAATCGCGAATTTATGATGCATTAAAATTGTTTTATCACCAGTCTCTTCCCCGAGGTCTAAGCGCTTAATACTGCTAGGCATTCCAACAAGCTCCTCGTCGTGGACCGCCTTCTTCCTAAAATCAAGAACTAGAGTGACTTTAACGCCGCGATTAGCGGCGGAATATATTGCATCTCTTAGGCGCGGTGACTTCAAGGAATAAACCGCGATTTCTAAAGTTTTTTGCGCTTGGCTAATTTCGGTCGCAATTCTATCGGAAAAAACGGTCGTCCCCAGTTCATCATTAAAATATAAGTCGGCCGAAACGGCCGTATTTAATTGTACGATTTGCGCTGGTTTATTATTCGTCGTTAAATAATTGGCGACTGGCTCTGATAATTTACGAACTATTTGCGCGACAATAAATAAAATAACTATAAATAAAAAGACAGCTAAGCTTATTCGAACTGATTTTTTTTTGAATATTTTCTTATATTTCATAGCGCTCGCTAAAATTAATTTTACCACTATCTTCAGCGGCGAAGAAAACGACAATACTCGTAGGCAGATTATCCGCCAAGAGTTTTAAGAGCACATCGCAAGTTCCATCATGTAAATCAGACCAATAATTATCCACAGCGATAAAATACGGCTTATTCACCAAACAATAAGCAACTTGTAATAAGAGGTTGTTCTTCGGGTTCTTTGTAAACTTATGCGCCTTTAAGCGCCAATCTTCTTTCTCGAAAAATATTTCCTTTAACTCCTCGTGGCTATTAACCAGGGTAGAAATTTTAGCAAAATCTTCTTGGCTAATTCGACTCTTTTCACGGCCGGCGACGACCTCAAGTAGTGTGCGCTCACTTTTAAATTTCGGATCAATAAAATAAAAACTAGCGTATTTCCCAAAAAAATCATTATAGAAATAGCGACAGTCTTTAACTTTAATTATCCAAGCACGCCGACCGTATTCCCCGTGTCCACAAAAAAGATTAGCTAAAGACGTTTTACCACTGCGGCGTGCACCCGTAATTAAATACTGTCTTCCGATATTAAAGATAAATTTTAAATCTTTATAATATCGTGATTTCTTAAATAACTTAACTTTCGAAGACTTAAAAATAATTTCTTTAAACTTTGGCCGATAATCTTTTCCAATTATCGGAGGAGAGACTTTAGGGACCGCCAAAGAAAGACCAAAAGTAAAAGGCACCGAATATAAACCGATGCGCAAACTTTCATAAAGCAGGCGCGAAAAATATACAGTAAATATGACTAGTGAAAATTTATCATTAGAATCCGTCGTGGAAATAAAGGTTGAAATTTCTTGGTTATATACACTAAATATCCAACCGAAAAAAATTATCAAAATAAAAACAATACTGGCCCCAAAGCGCAACCAAATATCACGGCGCACCCGAAAATATGAATCAATATCAACTAGATTATTAAAATCATTAAGTGTCGCGCGCTCACGATGAAAATTTTTCGTGAATTGCCAATCAGATAAAGTAAAATCAACTAATTTTATAATCTTTGAATAGAAGGTTGTCTCACGCGAAACATAATAACGTGACACATAATAACCAGCTAAACCGATACCGACGTTGATAATAAGCCCAACAATAAAAAAGATAACAAGATGTGTGCTGAATACAAAACACAAGAATAAAAGAATGATTGAATATAATAGCCAACGCAGTGATCCGGCAAGACTATTAGTAAATCCCATGGCCAGTAGCGGCAAATGATATGATATTTTGGCTAATAATACGCCTTTATTGTCAAGGCTGGCCTGCTCTAAATTTTGATTAAGAGAAAGCTGAAACCATTTAGAACGAAGATTATTTATTAATTTTATAACTAAGGTCCGCTCTAATTTAATCGCGAAGTATGATGCCACTAAATAAATAATTGAACCAACGGCAATAAAAATAAAGACCCGGCTGTTGCTCATGAGTCCATAAATCTCACCGCCATTTTTTAAATAACGGTGACTCAATAAAATAAGGACAACTTCCAAAAAACCTTGAGCCGCTAAAAAAGAGACAGCTTTAATAAGTAAGCTCCTATGGCGCGCAAAAAATCTACCAAGAAATGCAAAATCATCTCGAGTTGGCCAGAGTGGCGTATTTTCCATGCGCTCGCCGCGCCGGCGGCGCATTAAACTAATTTTTTTTAGGTCTATCGACATACTGACTTGATAAGAAATGTTTATAAATAGAAACGAAGGGAATATTTTTTAATTCGGCATTTAGCAAGCGACGATTTTTAGGAGTATAAGTACCAAAGAAATAACGAGTTAAAATATGAAAGAAAGTTTCTGAGATTGCAATAATTTCCGCTGATTTAGTTACTAATTTCTTCTGCTCGGCTATCTGCTTAAATTGCTCATATAAATTATTGCGTTCTCGTTTTAATGTTTTTTTAAAAAAATCTTTTTTTCTTTTAATATTATTTGCACGATAAAAATCAAATTGTGAGCTCCAGCGCTTAAGCATTTGCTTTAAAAAACCCGGCTCAAGCCCAATTTCACCATGATTAAAATTATAACCTAAAAAATTAAAAATATCATCAGCTCGGCCGAGCTTAGTTTTTTTCTCATTAATCTTTAAACCTAATTCGCTAGCGGTCGCAACAAGATGCTCGTATAGAGGTTGTAGTCTATTTTTATCTTGATCAAAAATAATTAAATCATCCCCAACCCGGCGATAAAAATCTGCTCGCGGCCCGCAATACTTGTCAAAATCATCTAAATATAGATTATTGAATAGTGCGACGAGCGGAACGCCCTGAATTATCCCTTCTTCCCTATTCGAAATTTCTCCATTCTTAATAATCTTATTACCAATAAATAATTTTAAAAGTTTATAGACTGGTTTCTCAAAATTTAATTTCTCGATTTTTTTTAAAAGAATTTTTGGACTAATGTAATTAGAGTAATCAGTAAGATCAGCAACTAATGCGTAATCCCGAGAATGATATTTTTTATAATGACGAACAACGCTGCGTGCCGCGAAATAACTTTGATGCGAAGAACGGTATGAAAATAACCACTCGGAAAAATAAGCATCGAAATAAGGCTCAACAATTTGATATATCGCCTGAGCTTTTACTCGCTCTTTAAGATTATAAATATATATTTCCCGTAATTTCTGAGGATTATTTTTTTTCGGAATTGTAAAAAGAACGGCCGGTGAAAGCTCTTTAAAGGCAATCATTTCCCGCCGTGCCTCTTTTATTAGTTTAGAAGAATTTACTTCTAAATCACCTAATTTTAGCCCATCATAACCCGCATAGCGACCACTTCGGCCATCAGCTTCCATTTGTTCAGCTAATTTTAAATAAGCCTTTTCGAGGTTATCGCGAGTAATTATTTCTTTAAACATAAAAAAATTAAACATCCTGGTGGCTGCTTCTAAGCTAGTTGAACCTTAACGGACAACCATCATTTAAATGACAATGAGTCACTCTCTCGATAGGAGAGTGATTTTCTACTTTGTCAGTCGGAGCTGCGCCGGGAGGCGCAGCATTGAGGACTGACTTTTACGCGGGGCTGTAATGGCTTCGCGTTTTTCGGATTTAATTAATTCATTAGACACAACCGGCATTAGCGGTTTTTTCTTGCATCGACCAATTAATTCTTAATGCCTCTTTCGAGTTTTAGAAGTAGTTATCAGGATATCTAATTTAGAAATTACTAAGAAATTAAAAAATAAATATCCTGATAACTACTTCTAAGCTAGTTGAACCTTAACGGACAACCATCATTTAAATGACAATGAGTCCTCTTCTTGAGAGGGAGAGGATTTTCTTTTGGCTATTGCCTAGCTTCGGCTAGGTAGTAGTCTTTATTGCGAAGCCGCAAGGCCTAGCAGTAATTCGGATTTAATTAATTCATTAGACGCAACCGGCATTAGCGGTTTTTTCTTGCGCCGACCAATTAATTCTTAATGCCTCTTTCGAGTTTTAGAAGTAGTTACCAGGATATTTAATTTTGAAATTACTAAAGATTATTATATCATCTACCGATTAACAATAACACCTTTTTGCACCTGGTCATGAGCCTTTGTTGGCCAATTCTGCCAATCATAACGCTTACCGATTAAGCGATAGGAAACTTCAACTGCTTTATCGGAATGGAAAATTAATTTATTGCCAGTAATTTCATAATAAACATTTGCAAATTTACCAGACGGAGTTACGAACACCTGAACGTTATCATTTGAATAATCAACAACCTTATGCCAGAGCCAAAGGTCAGTTCCCTCGTGTTCAAGTGAAAAGTTTATAATATATTCATATCCATTTGTTACTGAATCTTTTCTCTTAATGTTTGCCTTACCAACTATTTCTTCTTTAACGCCTCCGGAAATAGAAGGTGCGAAAGTTGAATAATTAATATTATTAATAGTGTACAGAGGATCGATAGTGGTTGCCGTAATCTTGGAAACAGTTAAATTATTTAGGTTAGTAATATTTTTTGCACCAAAATCAACATCACCGAGCATTGTTCCGCCGGCGAGTGGTAAATAATTTCCACCAGGCATCGTACTCGTCGCAGAAGCAATCAATGTTTTAATAATACCATAGTTGGCAAGAGCGTAGTTATCAGTTGATAAATAGGTACTAGTATAGTTATGGCCAGTAGCGCTTGATCCCGCTGGCGCAGCGTTCCCACCATTGCCGATTGAAAATTTATCATTCGGAGCAGTTGTATCGATGCCAATATTCCCACCGTCTTGAGCAAACAGTAAAGAAGTTCCCGCACTATTTTGAATATTAAGAGAAGAAGTGGTTGATGCTGTGCCCGTTCCTTTAACTGTTAGTCGAGAACCGGGGTTTGTTATGCCTATCCCGACGTTGCCAGCGTTGTCTATTCTGACTTTTTCTGTCGCAGCGCCACCTGTCC
>JBAXPN010000013.1:0-12546 GCA_037132255.1 Candidatus Falkowiibacteriota bacterium | reverse complement strand
CTGAATGCATTGCTTTTCAATGGGCTGTTGACGGGTAACTATGCAAACAATATACGACTTATCTTGTTTATAAAAAAAGAGTTATGTGATTATTTACACATATTTTTCTTGTGGGAAAGTCCGACAAACTGCTAGTAAAATAAACGGATTGTTCGTCATTTTGCCACTGTGAGAAATAGCACCGCCTTCGCCGTTTGTTGCATGGAATGAATGTATCTTTTGGAAAAAAACTAATCCTACAATAGTGTGCGTAAGCTCATGGGTAAAGATCTCCAAAAAAACCAGATTTTTTTGGAGCGAACCTTTCAACACTATATATGCTCCAAAACCAATAATAAACCATAAATAAGTTTTTTGGTGCATTACTGCCCAACTTATAGAATTATAGAAGCAATAAATGCTAAATATCAGAAACAGGATTATCAGTGGATATGATATAATTTTTATGAATATGAACACGATGTCTCGTCATTTAAAAAGATTATCAGTATAGAAAAGGATTTTTTCTAAAACATTATTCTTGTTGGATATAAAATTACGAGCAGAACTAGAATTGATATTGCCTATAGCACTGCCTTTTTCTGTCCAATATGTATGCACAATGCGTACAACTGCTGAAATACCGGAATTATGTGCAACTCTATCACTTCCATTTTTAATTCTGTTATATTGCATAGTATCCATAAGCGAGAATGAATACAAACCCATATCATATTCAACATTTTTTTTGTTGTCGCTGTTTATATTTCGTTGGGCATTTTCAATATCAGGCAAAGAAAATTCATCAGGCGTCCCAGTTTTTCCCAAAATTACTAAATTACGACCAATAGCAGTAACTCGAGATTGAGCCGGGCCGAGCAAACTTGCATTACCATTTGACGACTGTGCATCGTGGAATGATTTCATAAAATCATTCCATACATCATTTGCCCTCCTTGTGCCGTATCGATAATCTCTGCCGTCCCGTTCTATTTTTTCAGTAAGCAGTTGTTCGTAAGTTGGATTTGGATTACGAATAAAGGACAATCTAACGGGATATTTTGTGTTCATTCTTGCCCAAGCTTCTGCAAGCTTTAACGGAGACCAACTGTTATCGCCTTGGCCCAATACCCAAGAAATTACTTTTGTGCGAAATGATTCGTCCTTGTCCCACGACCAATAATTCATATTGGTATATTCAGGCGATATATCAGGAAACGAAATACTATCTTCTTTGCTAAATTGATTTTTATTAAACATTCGCCAAACATCAATTTCAGGAACAATATGCATATCTTGGGTGTTTTGCCTTGCTTCGTTTGAATTGATATTGTACAAAATATCAAGCATTTTTGCGAACTGACTATTGTGTATAGGATAATCACCGTTTATTTTAGTGTCTGCCCTTCTGGGCAACAACAAAGTTGCAGGAAAATCGTGTGGATTTATTGTCATAAAACTTGTTGGCAATTCATTTCGGTAGTTTGGATTTGTAAAAGCGTACATTGCCAGCATAATAGGGTAGACATCATTTGAAGACGCAAAATATTGAGTCATTGTCATTCCGTTATTCCACTGTGCTTTAATGTAATTCGACAAACTGAAAATGGGACAACCGAGCAAAGTTACATTCCAACGGTCGCCGTTAGCAACAGGCAGTGGCTGCCACATTGCTGGATTGGTTGTTAAATTAAGTAAGTCTGGATAAACCTGTACTGCTGCCAAAGTCATAAGCGGCTTAAAGCATGAACCGATAAAACGACGTTGTGTATTTGAATTTTTCCGTTCTGATTGATAGGCAGAATTGATTCTTAATGTTGAATACGAAGGTGCTGCAAGAATTTCGCCTGTAGCTGAATTTATTAATGAAATAGACATTTCAATCTTTTCGCCTTCGCGTAACTTAACGCCACGAACCAAAAAAGAGTCAACATATTTTTTTAATTCGCCCTCCAAAGTTTTAGACAAATAGGGGTCTATTGATAAATTAATCCTATCAGGCGATGTTTCGTTCATTTTCTGATTAAAAACATCAACGATCTTCTGTGTAAAATTATCGGTATAAAGCGTATCGACCTGTGTTCGCATTTTTCCCTTATTTGTTTTAAGAGAATATGAAAGCGTATTCATTGGGTTCTTGCGAAAAAAATAAAATTCAGCTTTTTTATTTTTTATACCTGCATCAGAAACTACTACTCTCATAACATTTTCGTTAAATCTAAAAGTACACCCGACACGAGAACCACTTGCATTAGTCGTGCCTTCCATTTTATTTGTACCACAATAAATATCTAAATTTGTGGGCATGTCAAAAACTAAACTGTCTCCTTTTTTCGCACTGTCTGATAAAATTTGTACCGAAAAAGATTTATTATCATCACCGTCAACACTAAATCTTATAAACCTTCCTTTTTCATAACATTCTTTGTAGTAATCGTATAAATCAATTGGCAAATCGCTGTGCTGTAAATAATTATTTTTTAACTTTACGATATAATTTTCCTGGCGTTGGACAAAAATGCTATCCTGTCGCTTAACTGGCAAAACCGAACTTCCATATACGACAAACAATGAATTAGTTGAGTCGATTTTTCCATACGATTGGCCAACAATAGTTCCAAGCCAAGGCTTGTTGTTGAATTTTATTGTATACAATTCAGGAATCATTTTGATATATTCAATCTCAGCAACTCCCTTATAAATTTTAATTTTCAAATTAAAATACTTTTTGTAAAGGTTTTGATTTTGCTGTTTGAGAATATTTTGCAACTCGCTACTAAGATAAAAATTTTTAAGATTTGTATCTTTTATCCTATTCTCTTTAATACCGACTAAGCGAATATCGCCAACCAAACACTCGCCTTCTTTAACATCATCGGGAAGAGCAAATATAAGTGCAGGATAACGGTAATTTAATTGATCTAATGGTGTTAAATTCTTTTTTGTATCGACATTTTCTATTAATAGTAATTCTGTAAACAAAGCATCTGCTTTGCCAATAAAACCTTTGCCATCCCCGGCAATTGGCTTATAACTATCTTTACTGCTGTTGCTAAAAAGAGAATAGCCAAATACGCAACTAACAATCACAACTACAATTACGATTATCGCCAGGAGCATATTTTTATGATTCGCATTAAATATCGCCATACTATTCTACCCCTTGATTTACAGAGTTAATAAGCGTTAAACTACAAGTTCTTTCATCATAAGAGGCCGATTTTGCCGGATTTCTTATCGTTCGACTATTCAGTTACTCGGAATTGATTTTTGTTCATCCTTAATCTCCTGATAAAGGGCCTTCAATGTACCTGGCCCATTTATTATTTTTGTTTTGCAAGGAATAGGCTTCCCATTGATTTCAAAAGAATTAAGCGTCTTATACATAATTTTTAAAATCGATGATAAGCATTCAGTATTTATGGTAATCGACTCCTCACTCCCTGCTGGCCCATACGTAACTTTAACATCATTCTTTATAGATGCAGGTGCTGAAGGTGCCTTTGCGATTGGGGCGATTGGGGCGATTGGGGCTATAGGGGCTATAGGGGCTATAGGGGCTATAGGGGCTATAGGGGTTATAGGGGCTGGTTGATTTATAAGTGAAGCAGTTTTATACCCACCGCCAAAACCAATAATCAATACTGCTATTACAAGAAACGCTGCAATATTGCTTTTTTTTGCATAGTTAGAAATTTTTTTGAAAATGCTTGGCGTTGATTCGTCATATCCTTCAGGAGTTAACTGTTTGATTTGATCTTCTAAATCAGAAAGCAAAACCCGTACCTTTTCCAAAAAAGTAACCAACAATTCATGTAGTTGTTTTTTATACGATTTTATACCTTCAATATCCGAATAAATCAACGAATCCTTATTTAAAGAAGATGTACTTAGATTTAATTTTTTCAGGATTTCGCTCAAAGACAAATCAGTATCAAAAAAATCAGTTGCACCCCTCATCAATCCTTGCGCACTTTTCGTATATATTTCCGATTGTTCGAGATAATTAGTATCGGGCTTTGAAATTAAATCATTCCATTCAATTTGTTTATTTGTCTTAAATCCAAAGTCATTTTTATCGCCGTGATAAATAATAATCAATTTATCAAGCAAAAATTCTTTGTAATTTTCATCTATCGACAAAGCAAACGAAGCCAACGGGCGCAACTCCTCGGGCAAACGATCTATTGCGGCAAAAAGCGTTTTTGCAACTTCGTTTTCCAAAACCCCATTTTCATTCCATTCGGAATTATTATTTATACGAATTAAAAGGAACTCACGATTAGCAATAGCATACATAATTTGTTCGGCAAGATTGTCTACCTTACTTCTATCGTATCCTTTAATTTCTTTTAGCTGTAATGAATTGTCTAACTGTCCAATTTTTTTGTCACGATACTTTTCCATTTTCGGCAAACTGTTGATAATTTCACCGATTTTGAAATCGCATTTACGAATAGCGCCTGCATCAATGTCGTAAAATATTCGCGTATCGTACATCCCTCTATTTGTAGCATTGTGTTGTCCCTGAATATGTATAACCGATAAACACTTAAGGTCTGGCACACGATATGCAAAAAGCGAAGCATATGTTGTCGATAATGTGTTTTGTCCAGGCTTGTCTTCGGGCAAGTCAGAGTTATGGGGGCGTATTTTTGTGGAAGCAATTTCCACAAAACCTTTCGACCCTTCCAATGCACCCTTTATTTCTGTTTTTATCTGTATATTTTTCATGACATTATTTGGTTATAAGCCAATTTTCCATATTGGTGCCATTATTAAACTCTGTATATATCCCGTTTGCAGTAAGTAAATCAACAACAAGATTAAAAGTTCCAAATGGCAAACGTTGTGTTACTTTTAGACCCTCAAATATCTGACGATCAATTGAACTATTTTCATGTATAGTCAAATTGATTCCATCGATAGGATAAGCAGTAAAATAGATATGCGGTAAAATTATATTAGTACAATCTTCATCCATATTTTTATGTGTTTTTGGCTTAAACCTGTGTTCGCCAAATACAAAATTATCGGACGCATTTTGCAATGATACAACTATACTCGATAAATGTGCAGCAAACCCCTGATGAGTATTGTCTCGTGGAACTGTAAATTCTTTTTCATCTTTCAATATTCCATCTAAAGATATATTACCAGAAGAGTCATAAAGATGTTGGAACTTGCTATCAATAGCACCATTTTCTTTAAGACACCAGTTTGAATCATTTCTTGCATTTTTAAAAAATAATTCAAAATTCTTCACAAATCTGGAACCAAACTTCTTATATATTGCCAAGAGAACGAGATAGTATATTTTTGTCGAAATACTCTGAATATCACCGGAATGTTCAGTATTGTATAGTTTTTTGAATGTATCAGCATTTAACATTGCATCTAATCCTCTAAATGCTACATATAAATTTGGAGCGCTTCTTTTTTTTTCAAAAAAAGTTTTGATCCCATGCATACAGATTGAAAAGTTATCCTCTTTTAGATTAGCGTTATCAATTGGTTCCGCAACATTTTGTGGTAATGTAAGCAATTCACATAAAATCATATCAGTACTTTTATCACAAAATACGTATGCATAAAAATTCTGCCAAAATGTATTTGGAATATTTTTAAATTCATCATAATCTTTTTTTCTGTCATTAACTATCTGCATTAATACAGTCTTTAAATTATCTGTATCATATCGCTCAAAGTTTTTTACAACATCTTTTCCGCTAACATATTTATATGCTTTTCGATTGTTAACATTATCTTGATCAGATTTAAGTTTATCGTCAGTGCGATTGTCTTCTATTGCCACCATTCGTTTGATTGCCGCCGTATTCACATTATAAAGAGTTAATGAAGCTTGCTTCCACTGTTCATGATGCTCTTCCATAAAGTAGTTAATGTCATCAATTCCTAGGCCTTTTCTCCATGTTTTAGGAAGTTTACTTAAAATTACTTTCCACCATTTATGAGTGTAACTCCCTTCAAGACAATCTATTAACTTCCTATAGATAATTGCAATGTTCTCTGCTTCTCGAAATGCCTCGCCCGGTATGTCCATAAACTCAATATTTCTATTATATTTTTCAATTAAACCTTTATAATGATGCTCTTTTTTTGTAAGATCGGCTGTATTTGTAACTGGAATATATTTTTGTCTATCAATCTTGAGCGAATAGTCTACAACTTGCTTATAACCAACTCCACAGTCGCTACTCACATATATTTTCATGAGTTCTAATGTTCTCAAAACATCAGAAATACAATGTGATTTCCCATTATCTTGGGTTCCCACTACTGCAATTTTTATCGATTTTTCCATATCAGTATAGTGCTTTTTGTTATTATTATTTATAAGATAATGATATAACTTATTATTAGTTGTTACTATTTCAGTGTTTTTATCTTTATAAATATGATTGATGCAATAAAGCAAGCTATCAATGTAACCGAAATTCATATCTGCTTTATATAAACAGAAAACCTTTTTTCGAAGAATAAGACGTTTTTTTTGTGGAGTTATAATGCCCTGTGCATCCTTGTAAGGAAACAAATATCCAGATTGTAAAAGGCTTTTCAATTCTACTGAGAATCCTTCTGCTGTTCCATTTATAAGCTCTATGTGCTGCGCAACAGCTAATCTTGCGTATGTATTGAAATCTCCGGGATACTTCTGATTAAGCCCAAAATGAGGGTCTTCATCCAAAACAGCAAACAAAATTGTTTTTTCGCTATCAATTTGCTTTATGTTATATGATATACTGTTTATTTTCCATGTTTCGGGCAAGTTTTGTAAATCAATACACAAAACAAAAATATCGGCCGAATCGCACCAGTTTTTTATGCTTTCCGAACGACTATTGTTATCCTGATTTTCAAAAATTTCCGTTGGTGGCACAGTATTATAAAAAGTAATTTGTCGTTTAGGCAAATCTATTCGACCACCTCCGAGATAAAATGAGTTTTCTGTTCCAGCCACTTTTTTACGAACAAATCCCCATCGTTTATCAAAAACTTTCTTTTGCGTAAGTAAATTTTCAAAATGCTCAATAATTCTGTTTGTTTCTTTTTCGTGTTCAAAAAAAGAGAATAGACATATACGGATATGTGGCGTTTTTTGATTCATTGTCTTTTTCTGCTGTTTGTTGCTGGAAACGCTACCAAAAGCGCCAAGAGTATAGGAGCTAAATCTATCAACGCGCTTAACCAAACGCTTCGGATACTTTCCCTATGCAGCAGTTCGTGAACTTCTTTTTCGCCCTCTAAAGTTAATTTCTTGTGATTTGCCTCATATTCATCGCTTAACAATTCAAACAAATCATTAAGTGCTTTATTTTGGTCTATCGTCTTTGTATTGATAATACTGTGATACTTTATTACAATGCTATTTTTTTGCAAAACAGAATCCAATTTACCATATAATTCACCTTCGGCTTTTACAATACTGCCTTTTAAGTTTCTTTGTTTTGCTTTATCGTTAGCAATTTTAGCTGAATCAAATTTGACAATCAAAGAATCCAATGTGTGCAGTAATTTATCTGCTGATATAATTGCATATTTATTTGGGGAATTGCGGTCTTCATCTGTTATTTCTAAATCGTCAATTTTTTTATCAAGCTTTTTTATATCTCTTTTTACTTGAATATAAACAGGATTTATATATGAAAAATTATTTTCATAATATATTTTTTGGGGGATTATTGTGTTATTCGAACTTGTGCCATTCAACCTCTCTTGTAATTCACGTTTCTCTTTTTTATATGCTTCGATTCTATCTAATTTTGGTTGCTCTATTGTATCTATATTTTGTTTCTCAGAACTGATTATTGGTGTTATGTATTTGCTTAATTCTTCGCTTATTCTTACTGCTTGTGCCATTATTTGCGTTTCCCCAAAATTGCTGTAAATATGAAAATAGTTAAAAGTGAACGCTGCAATATCAAACAATAGGTAAAGCCCTACACAAGATACAATAAACAGATTTTTGTATTCGCTTTGCACATAGGGCAATTGGTGTGTAAGCCAGCCTGTCGCCCAAAAGAGGGTAACAATGACAATAACAGACAGAAACCAACAGAATATACCGCCAAGCCCGTTTTCATTTAGCCACAAAGTAGATAAACTTTCGTGCATAATGTAGCAGGCAACTGCTAAAAATGAAAGAGTTAATACCCAACGCAAATAAATCCACCCCGACATTTCGCGCATCGTTTGTCCTATATTTTCCCATCTCTCTTTCCAATTGTTCGGCGTATTATCTTTGTAATCATAATTTACAGGTTCAATGCGCATTTCGTCCTCTGCCTCAAATTTTTTATAAAAAAATGAGGACGTCCAACCAATAAAACAACTTATTAACAACCACAAAAACCAGTTACTATTAAAACTGCTGCAAAAAATACCGAAAACAATCAGGTACAGCACAAATGCGATTAACATACCATTGTTTAGCAAGAGTTTACCAAGTTTGTTTATCGCTTTTTTCTTTTCTTCTGTCATCTGTTATTTTGATTATACGGATTATTCAAAGTGCACATAAATGCAAATAACACAATAATTTCTAAAGCTTCCCCTACTGCATCAACGCCAAAGCCGGGTATTAGCCGTCCTGTGAATATCACTTGACAATAATAGGACGCCAATAGATAAAGCGTAACACCAATCCACAAATTGCAAGCAAGCAGTTGCCCAATGAGTTGACGATTTATTGTGAATTTTCCTTGTCTCCATGTATCGCCAATGCTGAACGAATAGACAAAAAAGCCCAATGCCACTACGCCAAACAACAAGCCAGACCAACCCCAGCCGCGCATAGAGGCAAGATATACGCCTGGAATGCCTACATCATTCAATATTACAGGTGATTGCCCAGTAGAAACAAGTTGGTGAAAATTGTTTTCTTCGCTGTAAATATCATAATCATTACCTCTACCAGCCTCTACCTTCTCAGCATAATGACGCATCACTTCCATCCATTGCATATCACTTTCGGAATAGAGATAACCGGCATTTTTCACTTCATCTGATGAAATACAGTTTTGTATACGGCGAGACTGTCTACTATAGTCAATTTTTTCTGTATTAGAATAAAAATTAAAAATTCCTTGAATCCCAAACCATATAACACAAATGCAAACAGCCAAACTAAAAAGAAAATTCCAGTTCATAATTCGAATATTGTCTTTTCCAGCACCCGAATTTACTTTAGAAGAACAGGGTATCAAAAGCATCCAGGTAGTAGCGATTCCAAATACATATACAATAAAACCAAAATCAGACATACCTATTAAAACAAAAGCACAAACAAAAACCAAATTCCCAATAATCCACCACCAAAGTTTGTGGGTCAACAGATTAGTCTTATACCATTCTAAATTTGTCGATATCCACCAAAATTGTTTATGTCCTGGATCTTGATAATTCGGATTAATGTGGCAATTAAATTTCGAAAACAACCATTTATTTAGGTCATTTGGTGCAGGTATTTTAGATATAAGTATTTCCATTAATCGACTTAACAATACAAGCAAAATCCATACAGCTACTGCTGTGCTATAATTTTCACGTAAAAAGAATCTACAAATTCCTATAAAAATCCCTATAAATATGATTCGAAAAATCAATCCAGCTAATGCTGTGCTATAAGTTTCACTTAAATAGATTTTAAATTTTCTTATTAGAATCCCTATAAAAATGATTCTAATGTTTAGAAATATCTTTTTCAAGATTTGATATACCTTTTTCATGTAAGCAATTAAAGAATATTTCTTTTCAATCCAAATAATCGCATTTTCTAAAAAATTAAATATAAACATCAAAACAAATAACACACAACCAACCGAATAAAAAACAGAAAAGTGATTGTCCTTAATTGCATTGCTAAAGGGATCAAGAAGCGATATATCTTCTTGTAAATAACTATTCCAAATCGGCGACACAAAACTTTCTGTTATACCGTTATACGCTTTTACACAAATAATAATAATAAAAATAGAAATAATTGATTTCCATATCCAGTTATAACTTATTTTAAGCTGGATATCTTTTTTGGTTTTTGAAAATAATCCTTTTTTTATTGTAATATATTTAAGATTAGGGCTACTTAATAAAGACCTGTTTATCCAAATTATTAACAAAAACATTGCAAAAAGCGAGAACAAAGTTGTAAGATACGCAACAGGATAAATATTTTCAAAATATGGATATGTAAAAGTCAATTTCTCGGCAATTAATAATTTTTGATTTAAAAAAAACCAAAACAAAGTAAACATACCCAAGATATACCAACGCATATCTTGAACTTTTTCAGCTTGTGAGCCTCCTCCTGATTCAGGAAATGACAAAAACAAAATCACCCCCAAAACCAACCATACAACTGCCAATACCCAATGTTTCGACCAATAAAAAGCTTTATTTAAAACCCGTGCTTTGTATGTAATACCACCCGCTACAAGTTGTTGATTTACTGCATTAATTTTTGGAATAAAGCTTCCTGAAGTCGATAACAGTAGTGAGTCTCTTTTTTCTGATTCCTGGAAAATCAAATTATTGTTTTTAACTCCAGAAAGTTCACAAACATATTCTGAAAGGGCATTAGAAAATGGAGGAATATAGAAATCGGTAGGCAAAGGATAATATGATTTCAGCATTTGCTTAAGATACACGCCTGCTTTAGAACTGTCACCGCTTGCTTTTGTTATTCCGTCAATTGGAATCGTGGTGGTTATAGCTTTGGGGAAGGTTACTGAAAAATGTGAATCATTTCTTTTTATGAGAATATGACCCGCACCCCAGTCTGTAAATACTTGCACTGGTTTCGCAAAATATGTTCTAATGTTGTCTGATAAATTTTTGTTATCCCAAAATCTTTTTTCTTGTTTTTTTATGCTCCAACTTTTCATTTTGAAAAACTGGATTTTTAATTCTGAGCCTTGAGATAACGTCTTAGAATAACAATAGCCAACATCATTTATTCTTGTGGATTTGTCGAGGATTACAAGCCTGTATTCGCCATTTTTCTTCTGAATAAACGAGTTGAATTCAATTTCACCATTTTTTACTGAATTAAGAAGTTTAAGAGTTAAGCGGTCAGCAAATAAATCTTTGAGCATATAGTAACCATCATCAAAATCTTTTATTCTTCTTAAAATATAATCACCAGTAACTCGAATATTAAAAATGGTAATTATGCTGTTTTTTCCTATTTCATAAAGATTGATATTTTCGTTATTGATTTTATAATACAAACAACTATCTGTATTGTTGATTTTGTATGAAAAGGCTCCTTTATCATACGATACTGTCATATACTTTTCAGGTATACCTTTAAAGCACACATCGGAGTTCTCGCCAATGGTTAAATCATGGCTATTGGGCAAATCAAATTGTGTAATTGAGAAATACAAACGATCATTCGTGGCATTTATATATCCGAACCATACAATACTGATTGTAGCTAAAATAGTTGCAACCGTCATACCAATAAACCCGTTTTGGAATGGGAATTTGAATTTCATTCTTTATTCTCAATTATAAGATTCAGAAAGATTGTGTAGGCCCTGGATGAACGCATGAAGTATCTGTTTGCTGCTTCAGAGGTTTTTGCATTAGGTCGCAGCGGCATCAGCAAAGTTGCATTGGCAAAAGGTGTATGTCGTCATTGTCAAATCTTTACTCGTGACTTAATATCACCATATTACGCAGCAGCATATTCTCAGGACAACTGTACTCAAAAACAAAAAGAAATACACATAAAATATATAATGCCGACTTAAGACGATTACACGGAATACACTAAAACAAGACGAATAATGAAGCGTTGCGATAAAAAAAGCTTTGAATTGGCGGCCGTTGGGTGGGTGTATGTGGCATTTTTGTATATATAATTTGCAATTACTGACCGCCATCACGTACTACAAATAACTCACTCTCAATGTATTCAACATTTTCAACTATAAAAACGATTAGTGTAAATTTTTATTAAAAATCACCGAAAAAGATCAGTTTTACAGCATAGCTACCAGTCTGTTATTGGTCGCACTTTGTGTATCTGTTGTGCTGCGCACCTGGCAATCAGCCTCATGATAAGCTCACCGCGGCATTCTTCACTTTCAAAAATCTCACTTTGCACCACATCACGTTGAGTGAATACTCTCAAAACCCATATATTTGCTATATCTTAACGGAACCAAAATTTTACGTACGAGTTAACCCCTGACACACAGGTACCTGTTGGCCGATTGATCGCCAACAGAGCCCGCATACATCGGAGAATCGGATATAGTTTTGCTTCTGTCAGTTATGCACCAGCAATCTGAACACAAACTTTTTGGGGAGGTGACTCTTCTCAATAACAATAACGCACTCCAATGAGTACAAGAGTTTCATGCATCGACATCGGCACCAACACCGCCCTGCTGCTTATTGCCGACCTTGATCCGGCTACGGGCACCATCCTGCCGGTATACCACAAGCAGACCATTGTGCGGCTTGGCAAGAATGTGGATGCTGCAAAAACCATTGACCCGCAAGGCTTGCAGCGCCTCATCGACTGCATGATTGACT
>JBAXPN010000012.1:0-12794 GCA_037132255.1 Candidatus Falkowiibacteriota bacterium | reverse complement strand
CGTTGACACAAGTTTTTACACCACTTTCGGTAGCCTCTTTTGTCATACCGTCATTAAGTATAACAGATAAGACCTCCATATTACCATTCATGACAATTTTAACACCACCACGCTCTTCCGTCACGCGTTCTTCGGCTAAAGCATCCTGCATAGTTTTAGCGTGGCTTCTTAAATCTTTTAATTGTTTTAATTTATTGAACATAGAAATATATAATTAATTTAATTTATTAAAATTCTACCGGGGCATTGTTATTTTGTTTCGCCACACTTCTGAAGCTGGCGGTATTTTCATCAAAGAATAAATCAATTTTTCCGGTTGGACCATTACGGTGTTTAGCGATGTAAATTTCGGCTTTGTATCTTTCGTCGAGTGGTAAATCAGCGGGGTTGAAACTTCGATCAGCGGCCTTACGGTAAATAAACATTACAATATCAGCATCCTGTTCAATGGAACCAGAGTCACGCAAATGAGATAATTTAGGAATAGCTGGAGATAAAGCTTCAACGGCACGCGATAACTGAGCAAGCGCTAAAATTGGAATATTTAGTTCACGAGCAATTGATTTAAGACCACGACTAATTTCAGCAATTTCTTGAACGCGGTTTTCACCATATTTGCCTTTACCTTCCATGAGCTGTAAGTAATCGATTACAATTAAACCTAAGCCCTTTTCCATCTGTAAACGACGACACTTAGCTCTAATTTCCATGATAGAAAGGGTACCAGAGTCATCGATGTAAATTTGGGCTTCAGCAAGCTTACCCATCGCATCGGCAATTTTTGTGAAATCATTATCATCTTCTTTATCACTTAAATTACCGGTACGCATTTTCCAAAGATTTACTTGCGCTTGAGCACAAAGCATACGATCGACTAACTGTTCTTTGCTCATTTCCAGCGAGAAGATACCAACACCCACTTTATTTTTAATAGCGGCTTGGCGGGCAATGTCTAAGGCTAGTGAAGTTTTTCCAACTGATGGACGAGCGGCTAAAATAAGTAAATCAGATTTTTGTAAACCTGCTAGTAAATTGTCTAAATCATTAAAACCAGTAGATAGTCCACGTAAACCACCACCACTTTTTTTATGTAAATCATCAATTCGTTCGAAAGCCTCACTGAGTAAGCTGTCGATAGGTAGAAAGGCATTTTTTAAATATTTTCGGGAGACCGCAAAAATTTTCTTTTCCGTTTCATCTAGCACCTCATCAATTTCGCGCTCTTCATCATAACTAATAGTCATGATTTCCGAGGCCGCTTGTTGCAGGCGACGTAAAGTGGCCTTCCGTTGAATAATATTAGCGTAGTGAACAATGTTAGCGGAAGTTGCGACGACATTAGATAGGTGGGCTAAAAAAGTCCGACCGCCGATCGCGGTTAGTTGTTTTTTTTCTTCTAAACGATTGGATAAGGTGATAATATCAATCGGTTCTTGATTACCATAAAGTTCTTTGATAGTTTCAAAGACTAATTTATGAGCATCTTTATAAAAATCTTGAGGTAAAATACTATCAGCTACCCGAATAATCGCATCTTTATCAATTAACAGGGAACCAAGCAAAGACTCTTCAGCTTCTAAGCTGTGGGGTGGGATTTTTTCTAAAGGATTTTTTTCTGGTTGACTCATGATAATATTGTTTATTGTTTTTATATCTTAACCTAAGAATCAACATAATTCAAGCGCTAGTTATCAACCTTTTATTAACTATTTATGCACTGTTTTAGCTAATAAACAAAAAAAGATTAATTAGCCAAGAGGCTTATTAATCTTTCTTTTTTGGAGCCGACTGTCGGGTTCGGACCGACGACCTGCTGTTTACAAGACAGCTGCTCTACCAGCTGAGCTAAGTCGGCTTATTTGCTTAATGTCTGGTCATATATAATATAAAGTATTTATTAAATTTTGGGAAGAGGTTGACAGAAAAACGAAAAATAATAAAAAAGGAGCTTTGTTTAAGCTCCTGCATTGTTGTATTCTTTTGTTGAATTAATTGTAGGTCTCAAGGTGCGGATGAACGATTTTGTCCATGAGATATAGATTTAATTCTCCATTTTTGCTGACGAGAACCTCAGCTTTAATTAATATGCCCAGAGGCGATCCGGTGTTGCCCGCATGGATTTGAACCTTATCCTTAATAGTTTTTTGTGAATCTCGGTTGAGAGGGAAGGACATTTTTTCCAATTCATCTACGCCAACCTCGTTACTTTCATTGGGATTTTTGTAATCAAGCGGAAATAAAATTTGCGTCGCGTTTGATCTTAGATACCACTTGCCGACGAGAAGGGGATCACCGAAGGCGTCGACACAATCGAAATTTTTTGGTATCTCAAGAATTTTTAAGGCCATAAATTTCTTTTGTATTTCGCAGTCATAACTAAGTTCGCGGCACGGAGGCGGTGTTTTGCTTGTTTGATTACAGGCAAATAGGACTAATAATAACGAGATTAGAATTACATTTTTCATCTTGTGGTGTTTTTTAGATTGGAAATAATTCAGTTTTTATGAGTTGCAAAATTTTAGCTTCGTGTTCTAAGCTTTCTATTTCTTCCTCGGCTGATTTTATGTCTTCCTCACACTCCTGTTTACGTTTTTCCAGTTCTTCATGGTAGTATTTTATACTTTCTTCCTGCTCCTTTATTTCGATTGGTGCGCTGTTTATTTTTTCATCGATAATCCGGCGGTGCTCGTAAACCTCTTTCATTAAAAGAGAGGTGTTCCTTTTAATCGGAATTAGGCGGACGAATTGAACAGGGAGGTCGGTCATTACTGCAAAAGTAAATATGATTCCGAATAGAATGATTGCCATACCTCTATTTTCCTGTGAAATAATGTTTCGATTGGAATCAAAAATAATGAGAAGTGCCATAAAGAGAATACAGGATCCGTAGACTAATAATAATCTTTTTCGATTAATTTTTTCGCTTACATTGTTTTCGGCCTCGATTTTGATTTGTTTGTTAATTTCGTCTTTGCTTAGTTTTGGTTTCATGATTAGGAAGATTTGGGGTTATAAATTTGGTTAATTCTATTATTTTTAAGGTTCAGTCTTGACTTTATATTCTAGTATAATTAGGCGTTTGTGTCAATATGTACAAATTATTAGTCGTAAACAAAAAATAAGTCCCATTTGAGACTTATTTTCTTGTGCGCCCAGCAGGATTTGAACCTGCGACCATCTCCTTAAAAGGGAGCCGCTCTACCAACTGAGCTATAGGCGCATAAACAAAAAGGCTAATTCAAGCCAGTTTATTCTAAAATTGATAATAACAAAAGTTTTTTCTTTTGACAAGTCCTGGCTATTCGTTTTTAGAGTGGACAAGGTAAGTCCTGGGGATACTTTAATTGTTTGTGATTAAATCTTTGAGGAAGTCCCAACGTAGAGCTAATGCGAATAGCTCTTCTTTACTTAGCCAGAGGATATCAAGCGCCTGGTCGTCTTTCCTTAAATCTCCTCCGATTATGTCAGCCCGAAAAATTGTGAGTTCAACTTCGTTGGTATCGCCCTCAGTCCCTTTATATTCGGTATCAGGAATTAAGGAGTTAAATATAATTTTTTTAATCCTAATTTCATATCCACTTTCCTCGCGGGCTTCGCGAATAGCTCCTTCTTCAAAAGTTTCTTCCTCATCAACATGGCCTCCAGGGAAACACCATAAACCATAAGCGAGACGACCGCCCTCTTGGAGCATTAATATTTTATTGTCTTTTTCCAGGAGAACGAAGGCGGCCCTTGTTTGCTTATCTTTCATTTAAATAAAATTATTGTCCAAATAAATGGCCGATATAATAACCGGCTAAAGCGGCGCCCATGCCGATTAAAACCATTTGAATTCCAGTTTTCCAGGGATTTCCAATTGTTACCTTTGCTTTATATATTCCGACAAACATTAAAACTATCGCCGAAACAATTAAGGAACAAATAATTGCAGGTTTAATTGCTAAAAGAAAAAATGGTGTTAGTGGCACGAAAGAACCGACGAGAGCAGCGAAGCCAACGACAAAACTGCCGCGATAAATATCCTTATTTTTTATTTCAGTTAACTCTAATTCTTCCTTCATCATTATTTTTAACCACTGTTCATTGTTGCTGGTAATTTGAGTTACGATTTCGTCTAATAATTTTCCTTCGAAACCTTTGGACTTATAAATTTCTCGAATTTCCTCAGTTTCTAGCTCGGGCATTTCTTTAATCTCTTTTTTTTCACGCTCAAGCTCGGAAAAATAATGATCGCGGTCGGCCATTTTAGAGGTTAAGGCAACGGCGGCCATGGAGATGCTTTCGGCAAAAGTCGCCGCCATTCCGCCGGCAATAATTATTTTATAATTACTTGTCGCTGCCGCGAGGCCAAGTATAACTCCTAAAACATTTACTAATCCGTCCTGGCCGCCCAAAATAACATCTGACAAAGTTGATTGTTTTCCGATTTTCGATAATTCTTGATTATGCATAAAAGCTGTTTGTTTAATCAACTTTATTTTTTATTAGGATCGTAGCTCGTTGTATAGCCCGGGTTTTCACTGGGACGTAATTTATTTGGATATTGAATATCAGTTTTTACATCATATGAAACTTTTTTCACAAATTTGAAGACATCATAAGGATTAAGTATACTCCTGAGAGTAGAAGGTTTTTGGACTGCTCCTTGTTTTGTGTAAGCAATTGTTCCGGCGGTAGAGAGCAGTATACTACCCGTATTTCCGCTGCCGAACATTTTATCGAAAACGCCGACGTTAACCTCGGCGTTAGTAATTTGGTCGAAATCAATAATTTGAAAATCGCGGCCTATCAAGCCAGTTTGGATGATAACTCTTTTATCAGTGATGGCGTAGTAAGTATATTTAAAAACAAGATATTGATAAATCGGAATACCAAAGATTAACGCAAGCCCAACCCAAAAATGAGGCATGAGAAATATTGCGAAGCCGAATATATGGGAGCCAAAGAAGACATCGAACATAGACATGCCAATAAAGGGTATCAAAAATGCCATCCATATTAAACCAAAACATGTTGCAACTATTGAGCCGCCGAAGATGAAGGGCCAAAAGCTCGGAGCACCTTCCCAAAAAATTTTTTCGTCTTGATTAAGAACCTTGTCTAACTCTTTCATAATATGAGTAATTATAATATTAGTTAATTATATTTTATCATAAAACATCACGAATATACATAAGTTACATACTTTAAATGTGAGCATGCTTATTGCGCTAATATTGAGACAGGTCTTTGTCTTAAGCACTGAAAGACAAAGTAATCAGTTTTTGCTATAATTTAATCATATAATACATAAACTAATATATTTAAACTCAAGCCTATGAAGTCAAACAAATTAATAGTCGGCATATTTGTTGCCTGCCTTGTTCTTTTGTCTTCTTTTAACTTATTAGCAAAAAGCCATTCGGTTGAAGCGGCGGCTAAGGCCGGTGACCTAATTAAAGCCGCCGGGACAAGCGCGGTCTATTATCTCGATTCAAGCAATAAGAAACACCTTTTTGTGAATGATAAGGTCTTCTACACTTGGTACAGTGATTATAGTCAAGTAGTGACAATTAGTGCCACGGAATTTAATAAATATGCCGTTGGCCCTCATGTTGCCATTAGACCAGGGACAAAACTTCTTAAAGGTTCAAAATCAACTGTCTATGCAGTGGAGCGGAAAGGAACTCTCCGTCCTATTGTTAGCGCCAGCGAAGCATCTCGACTTTATGGCGCTGATTGGGCTAGTCGCGTACTTGTCGCTGACTATAATTTTTTTAGAGACTATAAAATAGGCACATCGATTTCTAGCACACAATATGCAGTCGGAACTATTATCAGTGATACCACGAGTGGCAATTACTATTATTATGATGGCGCGAAATTTCGCAAAATAATTAGTGCTGACGCTTTCTATGCTAATAATTTTAAATCCGAATATAATGTCAGTATGGCATTAAGCCCAGGCACCGTGATGCTTGGCGCGGACATCACTGGCTACGAAGCTGGGCTTGCGGAAATTGCCACTATCGGTCTTTCCCCAACCTCAGCCGCTACTTGTTTTGGTAGTACGACTCAGAGTTGTAAATTTGCTAATGGTTCAGGACTGCAAACCAGAGTCTGTGCTAATACCACTTGGACCGCTTGGAGCGCCTGCGCTTTTAATTATTGTTCAACTGGCTATACCTATAATGGCACGATTTGCACAAAAACTTGCACAGGTTCAGCGACCGCTACATGTGCATTTACAAATGGCACCGGCACACAAACAAGAATTTGTACTAATGCTATTTGGTCTGCCTATGGCGCTTGTACGTATAATACTTGTAATGCTGGTTATACCTATAATGGAACAACTTGTGCTCCGACTGTCTGTTCTGGTGAGACGAGTCAAACTTGTGCAATCGCTAATGGTGCAGGGGTTCAAGTTAGAGCTTGTACAAGTGGCGCTTGGTCTGATTGGACAACTTGTATTATAACCACCTGCAATTCTGGATATCAAGATAACGGTAGTGGTACCTGTGCTCTTATTGGCGTGACTAGTACCACAACTCCACCGGTCATAACACCGGCCACGACGACTCCGCCGGTAATAACAACTGATGCGACTAAACCAATTATTACTAATTTTATAATTCCTAGCGCATCATCTGCTCTTAGTATTTCAATAACTAATTTTTCTGCAACTGATAATGTCGGTGTCACGGGTTATCTTTTAACAGAATCGTCTGTGATTCCATCAACTACAAACAGTGCCTGGATATCGTCGGCTCCAATTGCATATACTTTTTCCACTGCGGGTTCAAAAACTTTATATGCTTGGGTTAAAGACTCTGCCGGGAATGTGTCTAATTATATTAGCGCCTCGATAATTGTTACTCTAAATGGCGGCACAACCTATTATGTCTCATTTTCTTCCGGAAGCGATAGCAATAATGGAACTTCGGTTTCTACCCCATGGAAAACAATCGCGAAAGTAAATTCACAAACTTTTAAAGCAGGCGATTTTATTCTTTTCAAAAAGGGTGATACTTGGGTTAATGAGGCTATAATTGTTAAATCTTCAGGCAGCGCTGCGGCTCCTATAACATATAGCTCTTATGGTTCTGGGAGCAAACCGCTTATTTCCGGGCAAACTACGGTAACCGGATGGGTCAGCGAGGGAAACGGAATATATTCAAAAACTATTAGTGCTCAGTCGGTGCCAAATATGGTGACTATCGATGATAGCCAGCAAGCCATGGGAAGATATCCAGACGCCGGGACATGGTTATATTTTGAGTCGCATGTTGGCACAAATTCCATTACCGATGCGGAATTGCCGTCGTCTCCTAATTGGAATGGAGCTGAAATAGTGACTCGCAAAACTGACTGGGGTACATATCGTAACAAAATAACAAGCCATGTCGGGCAAACGCTTACTTTTACTGACGATGCTTCACCAAACGCCCTGCCTGATAAATTTGGATATTTTATAGAAAATAGCCTTGCCACTCTAACTCAATATGGTGAGTGGTATTACGATGCGACTAGTACTAAGTTCTATATGTATTTTGGGACAGTTGATCCAAGCACAAAAATAGTTAAAGTCTCTACAGTCGATAGGCTTATAACTGGTAGTAGTGGCGTCGGATATTGGAGCATTGACGGGCTTGCATTAATTGGCGCGAATAAGGATGCTGTTTATTTAGGCAGTAATAATAACATTTCTCTGAAGAATCTAAACGTTGATTTTTCAGGAAATGATGGAATTTGGGCGTACTACTCGGATAATATAATTATTGATAATATAGTAGTTGCCCATACTAACGATGTCGGCATTTACTCCACCTCTTATTCTGATAATGTCAGTATCACTAACTGCAACGTCGATGGCACAGAACTTATATTTGGGCAGGGTAGGGGCGGCTTCTCAAGTGGCACAGGAATATTTTCCTTTCAGGGAACAAATTTACTTGTCGCAAATAATGTTATTACTAATTCTGGTTATAATGGAATTAATATGGCGGGTGATAATCAAATTGTCAGAAATAATTTTATACAGAATTATTGTTTGATGAAGACTGATTGTGGCGGCGTATATACTGGCATGCAAACTGCTTATCATAACATGACAATCGATAGCAACATTCTTGTTAATGGTGTCGGTGGAGTAGGCGGAGAACCGGCAGGAACCGCTGAGGGCGGCGCAAGAGGTATATATATCGATTTTAACACCACGGGTGGCGTTGCGATTACAAATAATACAGTATCGAGCTGCTCAAACGCCGGAATATTTGATCATATGAGCAATAATTTAACAATTAGCGGCAATACCGTTTATAATTGTAAACGCGCATTAGGGTTCCAGGAAACCGATAATTTAAGTGGCGCTATTAATAATCTAATAGTTGCAAATAATATTTTCTTCGCCAAAACTGCAAGCCAATTAACTTTTTATAGTAGACTTAACCCCGGTAAAACATATGTTGGCATAGGTACATTTAGTAACAATTATTATGCGAGACCGGTTGATGACATAACGAGCATCAAAGCTTTAGTAAGCATTTGGGATGGAACTGCTATAAATCTTTCTGGCTGGCAGACGCTCTCCGGGCAAGATACTAATTCGCATAAATCTCCTGTCACTTTGACGGACACAAATAATATTTTGTTTGATTATAATGCCAGCGTCCTAAATAAGGTTATCTCACTTGGCGCCTCTACATATGTAGACATGGCAGGCGCTACGCACACTGGTAGCGTGACGCTCTTACCGTATACTTCGATTATACTTCTTAAAACTAATTAGAAGCATTGAGACATAACTTTTTTTACCTATAAAAAAGACTCAGCATTTGTGAGTCTTTTTTGTTCATGTAGTCTTAAAGTCCGATATTTGCCAAAATTTTGAAGGGATTATTGGGGAAATTGAGAAGTGGGTGGAAATTTTGGGATAATTACGCAGATTAAGATTAGATGATAATATTAAAATATGTCTATATATTGTTGAGTAACCGATTCGGTTATACTATTATTGGCTAAATATATTTGTGATATTGTGCTAAAAATTGTATAATAAACAATAATGAAATAGATAATTAACGTATTCAGTTTAACTATGTTAAAAATTAGCAATTTATGTTATAAAACAGCGGCTAAGAATATTTTGCAAGGCATTAGTTTTTCTTTGGCAAAAGGCGAAATTGTCGGAATTATTGGGCCCAACGGTAGCGGGAAATCCACTTTATTAAATTGTATTAGTGGTTTTAATGTGCCCACTGATGGCAAGATATATTTTAATAAAAAGATTATTAATAATTTGAAACCAGACAGAATTGCATCCATGGGGATTGGAAGAGTTTTTCAACAATCGGGAGTTTTTAAGGACATGAGTGTTATAGAAAATGTTATAATATCAATTGAGAATCGATTTCCAAAAAAATCACTTATTATAAATGGTAGCAGAAAATATAAGGCCAATTTTCAAGAAGCGATGGATTATTTAACAGAGATAGGATTAGCAGACAGGGCTCATGAAAAAGCAAGTAGTCTCTCTGGAGGGCAAATGAGGCTTCTCGAAATTATTCGTACCTTTGCCTTCGGATCCGATTTATTTCTCCTTGATGAGCCAACAGCCGGCGTGTCCCCTAAGATGAAGAATGATCTTGAAAAACTAATTTTAAAACTAAAAAAAGAAAATAAATCAGTTTTGATAGTTGAACATGATATAAATTTTATAAAAAAGTTTTGTACAAGAATTATAGTATTGGATGTCGGCAAAGTAGTTTTAGAGGATGAGCCATCCAGTATTCAGGATAATCCTTTATTAAAATTAATATATTTTGGTAAATAAATTTAATTAAAAAAATATGAAAAAAAAGTCAACGTTAATTTTGGTGATTCTGGGGGCGATTGTATTAGTATTGGTCGCTTTCGTTCTTTTCAGTAAAATTAATAAACCTAAAAGTGCCACAAGCGAAAATGTGTTAACCGCAGGTGTTCTTTTGCCTTTATCTGGCCCGGCGGCTGGTTTTGGCGGTGATATTCAGAAGGGCATGATGCTCGCTTATAGTGAATTATCCCCAGAGATTCAAAATAAATTTAAAATTATTTATCAAGATAATAAATTAGATGCTAAGGATACTGTTACGGCTTTTCGTGCTTTAGATTATACAAATAAATTAGACTCTCTTTTCGTAGTAGCCACGAATGAATTTATGCCTATTGCGCCAAATGTTGAGCAGGAAAAATTACCAACCTTAGCATTCTCTTATGAATCAAGCGCTTTTACAAATGCAAAATATGGATATCGTTTTATTGCCAAAGCGCAAGAAGGAGCCAGTAAATTAGAGGGTTATATAGCAGAAAAGGGCTATAAGAAGGTGGCGATAGTTGCTAACCAGTGTCTTGGTTGTCAGATGATGGAACAAGCTTTGAAAGATAAACTAGGAGACAGGGTCTCTTCGGTCGACGAAGTTGCGATTGGAATGAGTGATTTTAAAGCAATCAATACTAAATTAATTTCTCAAAAACCGGATGCAGTTATTAATTTACTTATTTCGGGATTTGT
The DNA here is from genome assembly GCA_037132255.1 of Candidatus Falkowiibacteriota bacterium. Taxonomy (GTDB): domain Bacteria; phylum Patescibacteriota; class Patescibacteriia; order Patescibacteriales; family UBA12465; genus UBA12465. The sequence continues at coordinate 2,263 of JBAXPN010000012.1, read as the reverse complement.
TGGAGAATATGCAAAACAGTTAAGAAATCAGGGCGGACAAATGCCCATGTTAAGTTGGGATATGGCCGAAGATGTCTCAGAGGTTAAAGCTTCTGGAGGCGCGCTTGAGGGAGTGGTATATGTAACTCTTGTTGATGTGCCATCTAGTTATACTGAAAAATTTTTTGCTAAATATTCCGAAGGCTCGGCCTCGAACAGTTCCGTCGGATATGACTATGTTGCCGTTTTAGCTGGTGCGGTTGAAAAAGGAATCACCACACGAGATGGTCTTCAAAATTACTTACAAAATTTATCTGGATTTTCTGGTGCTATGGGAACATATTCTCACACTGCAGATATGAACGGCTTTACCATACAACCAAATCTAAGGGTTATTAAAGGTAATCAATTTCTTGACCTGTAATTTATGACGCAACTTTTATTAAATGCGTTGATCGCGGGAAGCGTCTATGCCTTAGTATCCGTTTCCCTCGCACTTACATATAAGTTGTTTAAATATCTTAACTTTGCTCATGGGCAAAGCATGATGATTGGGGCTTATCTATTTTATTTTTTTACTGTTCAGTTGGGGTGGGGAGCAATCTTTTCGATTTTCCCCACTATTTTTTTAATATTCTTGTTGGCTTATCTTTTTTTAAGACTATTTGTTAAACCATTTCTGAACTATGGATCATCTATAACATTTATTGCCTCTATCGCACTAGCGGTTTTGATCGAATCAATAATATCTATTTTTTTTGGATCAAATATTAAATCATTAATTTTAACAAATAATGTAATTAATTTATCCAATGCGTTAATAACGCCGATACAAATATTAACTATAATAAGCACCTTTGTGATATTGGGATTATTGATTTATTTTATTTATAAATCTTCCTTAGGAAGAAAAATTTCTGCGTTATCAGAAAACTCGTTAGCGGCTCAGGGGCTAGGTATAAATTCAAGGTCTATTAATTACTTAGTTTCTGTTATTGCAATGGCTATAACGGGGTATGCCGGTATTTTAGTTAGCTATGATGTGAATATGTCACCCACCATGGGGTCGTCTTTTCTTATTAAAGCGTTTGCTATCATGCTAATAAGCGGGTTTGGTAATATTTGGGCAGTTGTGATAAGCAGTTATTTATTAGCCATAATAGAAAACTACGCTGTAGGTTTGAATTTAATTTCGATGGGATATCTAGATGCGTTCACTTTTGTTATCATCCTTTTTGTTTTGCTGGTGAGACCGCAAGGAATTTTTTATAAAAAAGAAAGGTTAATTTAAGTCTTAAATAATTAGAATGCTTTACCTAATACATCTTCTCATACTTATTATTATTTATTCTTTGGTTGCGCAAAGCTTTAACCTGACCTTTGGATTTGGAAAGTTATTGAATTTTGCCCATATTACTTTTATAGGGGTAAGCGCCTATACGACTGCCATATTGGCAACTAAATTGAATTTAAGCTTTGGTTTTTGTTTGATTATTAGCGCACTAGTTTGCGTTTTATTTTCTATGATTGTAAGTATTATTTCTACTAGATTGAAACAGGACTATTTTGCGCTGGGCACGTTTACACTTAATGCATTTTTTTTAACCGTTGTTATAAATTGGAAACAATTAACTAACGGAGTTTTGGGCATATCATCGATACCAAGGCCAACCATATTGGGCCTTAATTTTTACAATAATTTTGATTTTTTAATTTTAGTTTGCATTATTTTTTTAATTTGCCAAGTACTTCTTTATTTAATCTTTAAAAGCTCTTTCTCTAGAAGCTTAAAAGCCTTGGCGGAAAATGAAAATCACGCCATGTCAGTGGCCGTCAATATAAATAAAATGAAAAGAATAAATTTTATTATTAGTGCTCTTTTCGCATCAATTGCTGGTTGCCTTTTGGCTTATTATTTTAATTACATGGATTCTACTTTCTTTGTTTTTTCTGAAATGGTCTTTATTTTAACGGCAGTAATTTTGGCTGGCCCTTTTTCTTTTTTTGGTGTTTTCGGAGCGGTTGCGCTATTAATTATCATACCGGAGCCTTTGAGATTAATTTCACTAAATCCGGACATAGTCGGGCCTTTAAGGCAACTACTGTATGGGTTGATATTGTTAGGAATAATTTATTTCAAACGGAAGTCCTTGCTTATTCAGAGAAAGATTTAGTGATATACTTCTAAAAAAACCAACAAATCCGCCCATTGAATTGTCCTCCAATTTATGCTATAATGCTCTCATAGACTTATAAAATAATAATAAAATAATCTATGGCGGGG
>JBAXPN010000011.1:0-16501 GCA_037132255.1 Candidatus Falkowiibacteriota bacterium | reverse complement strand
ATAAAAAAATCCCCTCCTAGTAAAAACAGAAAAACTGTTTTTACCGGGACGGGACTTTTAAGCTTCTCGCTTTGTCTCGCGGTTCCACCCGGCTTCTTTGCAATAAATTATCGCAGAGCGCTTCATTTTAGCTTTAGGTTTGCACTCAGGAGAATTATCTCCCGCCTAAGCTTGGTGGGCTTAGCAATCAGCTAATATCTAGTATAGATTATCTCTCGCTATTTGTAAATATAAGCGTTTTTTTGCAATTATTAACCTTTGGCGAGAACGAGCGCATAAACTTTATTGGCTCCCGCTGTTCTTAAAGTTTTAGCAGCTTCATTTAGGGTCGCGCCGGTTGTGGTAACATCATCAATAAGAATTATATTTTGGCCGCTTAAATTTTTTCCTTTCCAGGCAAAGGCTGATTTAATATTTATTAAACGCTCCGCTTCATTCAAGTTTGCTTGGGGACTTCGGTGTTTTTGGCGTTTTAAGTCGAGATTAAGTTCGCAATCAAAAAGTTCATTGTTGAGAATTTTATAATATGTGCAAAATTCACGCGCGAGAATTTCTGCTTGGTTAAAGCCGCGCCAGCGCAGGCGTTTTTTAGAAAGTGGTATTGGAATTATAAGTAGCGTCTCACGTGGCCAAGGTATTTCTAAAGAATTCCAAAAATTAATTAAAAAATCCGCTAAGATTTTTCCGAGCGGACTTAAAAAATTATATTTATATTTGATGATTAATTTGCTTAAAATTTTATCTTCATAATCGCCGGCAATATAAATTTCATTAAGTTCGGGAATCTGTAGGTTTGTTTTTGCGCCGGTTTGCTCGCTCTTCGTACTTGTTTTTATCTTCTGAAAACAAGGAGTGCAGAGATAATTTCCTTCGGTTTGACAATTTAGACATTCAAGCGGGAAGAGCAAGTCTAAAAAAAATTTAGACACTTTGTGGAAACACATTCAATGGCTTTGATTATATTTTATAGTTTAACTTTATAAATCGAACCGGAAAATTTATCAGTAAAGTAGAGATAATCTTGGTCGCTACCGATAATAATTTGGGAGATATTAAATGAGCCGTCCGGGACAGCAATTAATTTTTGGCTACCGGTTGTTAAATCAATTTTATATAAACTGTCCTTTGTCTTATCGGCGAGCTCAGGGAAGAGACCGGCGCCATTTTCTAAATTATCAGGAACAGCGCAATAGACTTCAGTATTTGAGGCAAAGGTGCATTTACTGGCCCAGGTTTCAATATCAATACTTCGGCGGTTTTGGCTAATAGTATCGCTTCCGGCATCAACTATCCAAAGACGGGGCTTGAGATTGTCAGTGGTATTATAGACGCTATATAAAAGGCGATCGCCGGTCGTTGACCATTTCGGATCAAAGCCACGACCCTCAACAATAGTTGATTTGAAATTTTCTCCGTTTTGTCCGATAAAGAAAACTTCTTGGCGATCGAAATCAACACCTTCGGTATACATGGCAACAATTTGATTATTTGGCGACCAGGAAGGATAAATTGTTTTGTCATTTGTGCCAATAGCTTCGACCGCCTTAGCTTTCGAACCATCGTCATTTGAAACAACCAGCCAGCGATTATCAGAATCAATTCCCATGCTTTTAGAAATTATTTGCGTGCTATCAGGTGAAAAAGAAAAATCTTTCCAATGTGCAGGTAGAGTAACCTGTTTCTTTGTCGTAAAATTATAAAGAATTTTACTGCCATCAGGATATTCGAGAACAGCCTTGTCTTTATCAGGCGCCCAGGTAACATTCTCCACCGAATGGAAAGCCTTATCGCTTAATAAAACTTTATTGCCGTCAGAATCTATTTTATAAAATTTCTCTTTATTTTTATCATAGTATTGAATCGAGCCGTCGCTATTTAGAGTCGGGTCAAGCGAAGGGGATTGATTTACAATTTCGGTTTTAGTTATTCCGCCGGCTGCTACTGGGTTCGGTTCGTTAGTACTTGGCGCGCCTTTGCCTGGAGTAAAAACATTGCCTTGGCCATCGGTCGTTGGCAGCCCACCTTGTCCGCCCGTTTGTCCTATTCCTGTTCCGTCATCAAGTCCGGCAGATGGTAGACCGTTAATTATCCCCGGAGTACTCGTGGCGATTGGCGTGCTTATAGTAGTTTGGAAAAAAAAGCGCCAAATCAAATAGCCGATCACAAAGACAAGAGCAAAGAAACCCAGGATTAGAAAAATTTTTTTATTACGGGCGAAAAAATTCATATTTAACCTTGTTTAATGTTTCTGAATAATATATAATATAGTATATATCAGAAGACAAGATAATTCAATTCAAATTCCGCAATTTTTATTAAGCTTATGAGCCTAATTTCTTTCGGAGGAGATAATCTTTTTTTAGGAATAGATATTGGTGACTCATCATTGAAAATGGTCGAGCTCCGTAAAAAGAACCGAAAGATTTATCTCTCCAATTATGCCTTTAGCGAAAATGTCAGTGAAGTCAATTTTACAAAAATTGATGACATTAATTATTTAGCTAAGGCAATTATTAAAGTAAAAAATGAAGCAGGTATCACTAGTACAAAAGTGACGGCATCCTTGCCGACGTTTGCGGTTTTTTCTTCGATCATTAATTTATCAAATGTTGATAAGAAGGGAATCTCCTTGGCGGTCAACGAGGAGGCGAAAAAAGTTATTCCTCTTCCGCTTGAAGAAATGATTTTAGATTGGAAAATTATTCCCGATGAAAATGGCAAGACTCCAACCCGGGGTAATATGAGAGTATTCCTTACTGGCTCACCTAAAAAATTAGTTCGTAAATATATTGATGTTTTTAAGCAAGCTAAATTAAATTTAGTGAGTCTAGAAACAGAAACTTTTTCTCTGGTTCGCTCTTTAATCGGTAACGATAAGACAACGGTCATGATCGCCGAAATTGGCGCTAATAGCACTGATATCTCTATTGTTCGCGAAAGTATTCCGGTTCTAAATCGTAGTTTGGCGGTTTGTGCTTCAACTGTTACTAAGGCAATCGCCGATAAATTAGGGATGACCTATGCGCAAGCTGAACAATTTAAATTTGATATGAGTGTTACTCTTGCGGCCGACGCTAAAGAAGAACTACCACAGCTCCTAAGCAAAACGCTTGAGCCGATTATCACCGAGATGCAGTATATGATTGATTTCTTCCGCTCACAAAATGGTGGGGAAGTAGAAAAAATTATTTTGTCGGGCGGCGGAGCCATGCTTTTAAATTTATCTGATTATTTCGCCAAACGTTTGAATATTAAAGTTATTATCGGCGATCCTTGGAATCGAGTCAATTGCCCCCTGGAATTAAAACCGGTTCTGTCGGAAGTCGGCGCTAAATTAGCAGTGGCAATTGGATTAGGAATGAGAGAGATTGAATAGGATATAAAATAACGGTCAATTATTTAAAATAGACTCCATGCTTTTCTTCAAGCCTAAAAAAGGAACAAAAGAAGAAACCAAAAAAAATCTTCTCCAAAATCCAAAGATCTTGGAGGTTAACTTGATCAAAGACGAGGTCAAGATTGCTTTTGATTGGAATAAAAATATCTCCATACTGATGGTGGTATTATTTATTGCGTCTATTTTCGTGGCGGAAATATATTTTGGTCTTGATTGGTGGCAAAAACAGGAACTAGTTGAAGCGCAGAGTATAGAAAATGATATTATTAAGGTAAATCGAGATATTAGTAAAATCAAAGGAACGGCCGACGAAGCACTAAGTTATAAAAATAAATCGATTGAAGTTGGACGATTACTCGACAGCCATATTTATTGGAGTAATTTCTTTAATTGGTTAGAAAAGAACACGCTTAGCACGGTTAAATTTGATAGTTTTGGTGGTAGCACCAATGGCTTATATTCTTTAAGCGCTAAAGCGCTTAGCTATGCCGAAGTTAGTTGGCAGGTTAAAGCTTTTTTGGCTGACCCTATGGTCAAAAAAGTTGAAGTTTTAAGTGTTAATTCTTCGCTAATGAATAGTAAAACAAAATCATTGGACGCTGGTGTAAATTTCGCGCTGAGTTTTGAGCTTGACCCGGCTATTTTCAAAAAATAATTTATTATGAATCAAAACCCAAAAGACAAAAATGGTTTAAATTTATTCCTCAATGATTATTTCAATATCATTTTAGTTATCTTTGTTATTATATTTTTAACAGTTTCTTATTTTGTAGTGATTCAGCCAAAATATGATGCGACTAGGTTGGCTATCAAAGTTAATATCGAACAACAACAAAGACTTTATACGGAACAGCAGAAAAAGTTGAATAATTTAAAAACAATTGCAGAATTATATAAGAAAATTTCCCCAAGTGATTTGAAGAAATTTAATGGAGTTTTGCCTGATGCTTATGTTAAAGAAAGATTATTTGGCGAACTTGATGAAATAGTTACCCAAAATGGTTTTATACTTAATTCAGTAAGCATAAATAAAGAAGAACCTAAGGCCGCAGAAGATGGGAGCGTTCCACTTTCAGCTAACGTTGGTAAATTAAGCTTACAGTTGTCAATTAGTTCAATCGACTATGCCGGTTTTAAAAATCTTTTACGTCTTTTTGAAAGTAATTTACGTTTATTCGATATAACTACCTTAGGTTTTTCGCCAGGAGCTAATACGGCAAACTTTACTCTAACAACCTACTATTATAATAAGTAAGTGGATCAATAATCTTATGAAAAGTGGCAATCGTTACATCCTATATATATTTATCATTATTTTAATTTGTGCAGGGCTAGCTCTTTATATTTTGCGTAATCAAGCCGCTGATTATTTGAATACAACAACCGGCATGATGGAAGTAGTAACTCCTGTTAAACTCTCGACTTCATCCAAAGATTTAATTGATACGGCTTTATTTTCGGAACCAAAATTTTTAGCTTTAAAAAATAATATTAATAAGTTTGATTTTGATTCTATTTGTAAGACATCAGTTGGACAAATCGTAACAACCTCAACATCGACGAGTGGCGAAATAGTAAATACAACGCAAACACTTTCCTGCGCTCTCGGTAATAACACGCCTTTTCCTTTACCCACTAAGAACCAATAAAAATAATGGATAAGAATGACCAATTACTCGCTCTATTGCAGACCAAGGGTTTAATCTTGGCTGACAAAATTAGCGAAATAAAAGCGGCAGTTAAAAAAGATAATCTCGATTTATCGTTTTTTTTGATTAATAAAAATTATGTTGATGAGGAAAAACTAACAGCCGTTAAGGCGGAGTTTTATGGTCTGCCTTATTATAACCTTTTAACCGAGGAAGTCCCGGAAAAGATTTTAAATTTTTTGCCCGAAGAAATTTCTAAAACCTATAAAATTATTTGTTTTAGCCAAGAAGAAAAAACTATTAAAGTCGGGTTAGTTGAGCCAGATTTAAAATCGATGGAGGCGGTTAATTTTTTAGCAGCCGATGATAAGTTACAGGTTTTATATTTTTTAATTTCTAACGCCAGTTACCGTAAGATTTTTAAACAATATCAAAAGTTAGAGGAAGAAATTTCAACCGCTCTTGAAGTTAAGGCGAAGGAGGAGGGTGAAGAATTAGTTTCGGTTAAAACTGACGAGGAGGGTGTTTCGCAAGAAGATATAAATAGTGCGCCGGTTTCCAGAATTGTTTCAGTTGTTATCCGTCATGCGGTTGAAGCGAGGGCTTCTGATATTCATATTGAACCATTCGCCAAAGAAAGTCGCGTTCGCTATCGTATCGACGGTATTTTGCATACCTCGCTTACGCTGCCAAAAAGTATTCATAACGCGATTATTGCTCGTATTAAAGTTTTGGCTAAATTAAAATTAGATGAAACTCGTATTCCTCAGGACGGCCGTATCCGTTTGCTTGTTAATAATCGTGAAGTCGATTTCCGTGTTTCCACCCTTCCACTCGCCAGTCAAGAAAAAGTTGTTATGAGAATTTTGGACACATCTAAGGGCGCGCCGACTCTTGAGGGTTTAGGTTTCAGCAAATTAGCGCTGCGTCGTATCGCTGAGGGAATTAAAAAAACGAGCGGAATTTTTCTGGTAACAGGGCCGACTGGTAGTGGTAAAACCACAACTCTTTATGCGGTTTTAAATATTTTAAATCAAGAGGACGTTAATATTTCGACGCTTGAAGATCCTATCGAATATGAAATTAAGGGAATTAATCAATCGCAGATTCGTCCAAAAATTGGTTTTTCATTTGCGAGCGGTTTACGTTCTCTTTTGCGCCAAGATCCTAATATTATCATGGTGGGAGAAATTCGTGACGAAGAAACGGCTGAATTATCAATCCACGCCTCTTTAACCGGCCATTTAGTCTTATCAACTTTACATACTAATGATGCCTTGGGGGCAGTTTTCCGTTTACTCGATATGAAAATTGAGCGCTTTTTATTATCTTCAACTTTAAAAACTGTAGTTGCGCAACGTTTAGCGCGTCGTCTTTGCGATCATTGTAAACAACCGACCGAGTTATCGGGTGATGCTAACCAAGAGATAATTGATGAATTAAAATTAGCGCCTTTTAATATTGTTAAAGAGGAATTACCAGATCTTGCTACACCAGAGGAAATCTTTAGTAAGTATAAGGTTTATAAAGCCGTTGGTTGTACTCGTTGTGAGAATACCGGATACGCTAGTCGTGTCGCGATTATTGAAGTAATTGAAATTAATGATTCGCTCCGGGAAATGATCAATAATAATGATAAGAATTTTAATTTAGAGGCGATTAAGAAAAATGAGGATTTCGTTTCTATTAAACAAGATGGTATTATTAAAGTTCTCCAAGGCTTAACAACCATGGAAGAAGTTTTAAGAGTTATTGAAAGCTAAATAATATGCCAATTTTTAAATACATCGCTGAAGATTCGCATGGCAAAATAAAACGAGGGAAAACAGTAGGCCTAAGCGATAATGAGGTTACTTTTAAATTACGAAAAAAGGATTTAAATCCGACCTCTATTATTAATATTACCAATAGCTTCGAGAGTAAGTTTTCGATGTTTATTGCTCCGATTAAAGGGAAGGACCTGGTTATTTTTTCGCGTCAATTCTCAGTTATGATTTCCGCTAATGTTCCGGTGGTTGAGTCATTATTAATTTTAGTTGAGCAGTCAAATAATATTACTCTGAAAAATATGGTTTCGGAGATTGCTTTTGAGGTTGATGGTGGTGCCTTTTTATCAGACGCTTTTGCTAAAAGACCAAAAATTTTCTCAGATTTCTTTGTAAATATTGTTCGTTCCGGCGAATCGTCAGGTAAATTAGATGAAGTTCTAGATTATCTCGCTGATGAAATGGAAAAAAATTATGACATGGTTGCTAAGATTAAAGGTGCGATGATTTACCCGGTCTTTATTATGACCGCTCTTGTTGGCGTAGCAATTGTTTTAATGATTTATGTTATTCCTAATTTGACCACCATTTTAACAGAAACAGGTATGGAGCTCCCGCTTTCAACCCGAATCGTTATTGGCGCCTCTAAATTTTTACAAAGTTATATCTTGCTTTTAATCCTTGCCTTTGGTGGTCTCGTATTTTTAATTCGTCTTTATTTGAAAACATATTCGGGTAAAAGAAACCTCGATATTCTAAAATTACGCATGCCAATTTTTGGCACTTTATTTAAGTATATATATTTAATGCGCTTTACTCGTTCACTCGCTACTTTATTAAAGGGCGGAGTAACAATTACGCGCGCGCTTGAAATTGCGGCTGAAGTAGTTGGGAATACTATTTATAAGGAATTAATTTTAGAGACACTAGAATCAATTAATGATGGTAATCCACTCGCGACAGTAATGGAAAATAGTAAAGACGTTCCGCATATGGTTCCGCAGATGATAGCCGTCGGTGAAAAAACAGGTAAAATCGATACAGTTCTTGATCGCATTACTGAGTTTTATTCGCGTGAAGCGTCAAATATGCTTGATAATTTAAGTAAATTAATGGAACCGCTGATTATGGTTATTATGGGCGTCGGCGTCGGAATTATGGTTGCGGCGGTTATTTTGCCGATGTATAATATGGCTAATCAGTTCTAGTGCAAAAAAAGTATTGCGTGCTTATTCTATGTATGTTAATATATTAATATATTAATTGTTTAATTATTAATTCAAATTTTTAGTTGCTGGTTTAATAACCGGTATTAAGTCAGAAACTAAATTCTTTGAAGGGAGGTGAGCTATGAAAAAAAATCAACAAGGTTTTACCCTCATCGAATTATTGGTAGTTATCGCCATTATCGGCCTGCTATCAACTTTATCAATTGTTGCTTTAAATCAAGCTAGAGCGAGATCTCGCGACGCCAGACGTATTGCTGACGTTAAACAGATTCAAACGGCGTTAGAAATGTACTACAATGATTTAGGTCAATATCCGACCTCTCTCACTGCGGGCAGTAATATTTCTTCGAGCACGGTCGTCTATATGGATATTGTGCCGAAGCCACCATTACCAGCCGATAACGCGGCGTGTTCTAACACTATCCTTTACACTTATACCCCAACTACTATCGGCGGGGTAGCCAATGGAACTTATACTTTGGCATATTGTTTAGGTAGCAATACTGGTGGAATTCCATCGGGACTAAATACCGCCTCGCCATCAGGTATCGGTTTAAGATCAATCCCATAATCAAATTTGTGGTTATAAAAAAAGAAGTTCAGAAATGGACTTCTTTTTTATTTAATCGCTATAATTGGCGCAAAATTATTTATTATGCTATACTCAAATTATAAATAGTTTCAGCGTAATAGTGCTATGAAAAAAAATCAACAAGGTTTTACCCTCATCGAATTATTGGTAGTTATCGCCATTATCGGCCTGCTATCAACTTTATCAATTGTTGCTTTAAATCAAGCTAGAGCGAGATCTCGCGACGCCAGACGTATTGCTGACGTTAAACAGATTCAAACGGCGTTAGAAATGTACTACAATGATTTAGGTAAATATCCACCTGACGCTGATATTGTAGCGGGTAGCAGCATGTCATCAAGTACGATTGTTTATATGTCTATTATTCCAAAACCACCAGTACCAGCTGATAATGCCCTTTGTTCTAATACCATTAAGTATACATATACCGTCGGGAATATTGGCGGTGTGACTAATGGTACTTATTCTTTGATTTATTGTTTGGGTAGTAATACTGGCGGAATTCCATCGGGACTAAATACCGCCTCACCATCAGGAATTGGTCTAAGATCGCTTCCATAATTTTAAAAATATTAAAAAGTCAATAAAAGAGGTTGTTGTAAAGATGACCTCTTTTTTAAAATTATGCTATAATTTTATTATGAAATTAGAGAAATCGGACAATTTATTAGACATTGATAGCCTAGTTGGGGATGAGTTTCTGCAGTCAAAATTATGGGCTGAATTGCTTATTGAGAACGGAGAAAATATTGAGCGCTGGAGCGTTACGGAGAATAATAATATTTTAGCGACAGGAATTTTTATTCGAAAATCATTATTTGGCTTTCTTTATTATTATTACTCTCCGCGCGGACCAAGAGGGGAAGAGAAGGCGATTGAATTTTTATTAAACGAATTGAAAAATGAGAAGCGCGGCTCAGTTTTTTTTCGGGTTGAAACGGAAAAAAAATTAGAAATAAATTTGAAAAAAAGTACAGACTTACAGCCGCGGAAAACATTAATGCTTGATTTAAATTTAAGCGAGGAAGTACTACTAAAAGAAATGCATCAGAAAACTCGTTATAATATTAAGCTTGCCGATAAGAAGGGTGTGGAAATCGTATTGGGAACTAGCGATGACTTTAAAGAGTTTTGGCGTCTAATGTCGGTCACAGGGAATCGCGATGGTTTTCGTTTACATAGTGAAGCTCATTATCGTACTTTATTAAGTAAGCCAGAGTTTATAAAAATATATTTCGCACGATACGACGGGAAATATATCGCGACGGGATTATTTAGTTTTTTTGGCGAGCGCGTGACTTATCTCCACGGCGCCTCGGATAATGAAGCGCGAAATTTGATGGCGCCCTATTTATTGCAATGGGAAATAATAAAACAAGCGCAAAAAGAAGGCTATAAATATTACGATTTTTACGGCATTGATGAGAAAAAATGGCCAGGCGTTACGCGTTTTAAAATTGGTTTTGGCGGATTTATTAAGGAATATTCTGGGACCCATGACCTTGTTATTAGACCGGTTTTATACGGTCTTTATGAGTTAATGAGAAAATTAAGAAGGATGATAAAGTAATATTTATATGGTTGAGATAAATAATACAACAGGGCAAAAAATAAATTTAGCGAAAACAAAAAAAATTATTGAAGAATTTTTGCGTGTTTATAAAAAAACAAAGTGGGAAGTTTCGCTTGCTATTGTCGGCGCGAAACGAATGCGGAAATTAAATAATGATTATCGGGGAATAAATAAAACAACTGATGTTCTTTCTTTCTCTGGTGACGGGACACAAAAGAAATATCTCGGTGAAGTAGTTATTAATATCGAAGAAGTAAAAAAAGCGAATAAATATTTAGAAGTATTCGCTTTAAAAAAATCGGGCGAGTATATTTTTTATTTTCTTTTAGTTCACGGCCTTTTGCATTTGATAGGGCATGAAGACGATAAAGAAAACGATCGCCAGAAAATGCTTTTAATTGGGGAGAAGTTTTTGTTAAAATATTTTTAAAATTTTGTTCAAAGGTGCTATAATAATAAGGAAAGAGAAATAATAATGAATGCTACTTGCGAGACAATTTATCAAAAATTAACCGCCATTTTTATAGTTGGGAGTTTTTTAATTATGGCCTTTATTTCCTTAGTTCCTCGCGCGCAAGCGGCGACTTCAACGGTTCGAGGAATCGGCTGGTGGGGGGATGGACTCCAGGAAGTATATTTTAATTGTTTGGATGATAAAATTGGTGATAGATTAGACGTTTTTCAGAACTTAAGCGGTAGCGGAAAATACTCGTCGCCAAATGAGTTATTTCATTTTTATTCTACTCCGTGTTCTGATTTAGTTCATGGGGTTTATATTGATAGTGATAATAATTTTTCTGGACAGGCCTGGAATCCAACTAAAGGTTTAATTTCTTTTTCAGGAACAACTACGCCGCCAGATGGTTATGGTGATACGAGCCCAAACTGCGCTCATACTTGTAATAATAGTAATAATTGTTGGGCTTGCTACAATGAAGATAGCCAAAGCGTTTATGGCTGGGCTCGAGTTGATAGTGATGGGACCTGGATTAAACTTAATAGCGCACTGACTCCGCCAGTTAAACTTCAGAATTGCGGAGCTACTTCGGTTTGGCCAGGCTATGGCGTCCAGTCGGGTGATTTTGTTGGTTACGCCTCGAGCACGCTCGGAGCTTTAAGTTTTAATTGTAAAAGCGAATCGGGAGGAAATATGTGTGGCTTACGAGATTATAAGGTATATATTAGCAATTTAACCATCGGCAGTTTATCGGCACCGAATTGGACATATGAGCAAGCTTGTTTGAGTACGGCGCGCGGCGCAACTTTAAAATGGTGTAAACGGAGCGGCACGCAAACGGCTTATGAAATTGTTGTAAACAGTACTAATACTTTTAGTACGAGCACGGCCATTTGTTGGTCTGGCAAAAAGATTTCTGATTTTGCTGCACAGTATAATTTGCCGAACTCTGATCCAACCTGCGGATCGCTCGCTTATAATAGTAATTATTATTGGTGGATAAGATTATATGATGAAACTGATACGCCGACAGGTTGGTATCAATATTACGGGAATAAATCGTCGGATTCGGATAGGAATATAGATAACAATGCTTATACGTTTACAACTTATAAACATGAGTTTCCATCCCCGTATTTTACTTGGTCTCCTTATGAAATTTTAGTCGGCACAACGACTAATTTCACGGCTGTCTTGTCGCGCTATTATACGACAGCGGCTCCGAACACTCCTAACTTCTGCGTCGGTAGCAACTGTTCTTATCTTTGGTCGGCAAACGATTCGGGTGCAATTATTTCAACTACAACGGGGCAGCTTACGGGTATAATTTTTAATTTAGCAACCAGTACTTTGGTTACTCTAAAAGTCACTGATACTGACAATTATTATTGCAGCATGGCGTCATCAACAACAATAAACTATGGCCTACCTATCTGGCGAGAAATTAAAGCAAAATAAAGCGGGGTTTACTTTAATCGAAATGATTACGAGTATTTCTTTAATCGTTATTATTACGACGATTTTTATTGCTAATTATAATACAGGTAATAAGCGGACAGACCTAATCATGACGGCACAAAAATTAGTAGCCGATATACATGCAGCGCAAAATAATGCGCTTGGTTTGGTTAAGTACGGCGAAGAAGTTCCGGCCGGTGGCTGGGGTCTTAGTTTTAGTATTGCTACTCCAAAAAAATATACTCTTTTTGCTGATTTAAATAGACCAGAGAGCACCGAACTCGGGCAAGCTCACCAAGCCGACCCTGGCTATATGGAATATGATCCCTCGACTGAAGGGTTGATTAATCAAGGAGCGCGAGTTGTTGATTTGCCGAAGGGCATAGAAATTATTGGTATTTCTACTAGTGATTCCAGCCAAACTGTGTACTCTTCAGCTCAGGTTTCTTTTTTGCCGCCAGATCCTAAAACAAATATTTATAATAATTACAGCACCTCTAGTGTTTTAAGAGTAACTTTGCGTGAAGCGAGCACGGGCAAGACGAAAATTATTCGGGTTAATTTTTTAGGATTAGTTGAGGTTATTAATTAGGAAAATTAGACAAATAATGCATATTGTAAAAATAAAAAATAGAAGCGCCTTTTCTTTGATCGAAGTGATCACGGTTCTTTTTGTTATATCTCTCGGTATGATTGGTGTTTTATCTCTAATTGTACAAAATATTCAGAGTCAGAGTCTAAACAAAGATACTTTGATTGCCTATCAATTAGCGCAAGAAGGCGTTGAATTAATTCGACAGGTAAGAGATACAAATTGGCACGAGGGGCGTGCTTGGAATGCTAATTTAGGTTATGGCGATTATTACATGGATTATACAGATTCTGCTCCTATTAATGCACCGACCAAGTCGTACGGAAATTTAAGGCAGGATGCAAATGGTATGTATCTTGATAATCCGCTCTCTACTTTTACCGGAATTGATTTTTATCGCATAATTTCAATTAAAGATCAGTCGCCTGGCATGTTAGTTATTTCGACAATTTACTGGTCTGATCACGGACGAAATTATAACTATTCCTTAGAAGCTGTTTTATATGATTGGCGTTAATATGAGAACGAAAAAAAAAGGTTTTACCTTAATCGAAGTAATGGTTTCAGTCTCGCTTTTTGCAGTGATTATTTTGTCGGTCACAGGAATTTTTAAAATGGCAATCGACGCTCAGAGAAACGCAATCGCCACACAAAATGTTCAGGAGAGTTTGAAGTATTTTTTAGAAGTTACGGCCAAGGAGATTCGAATGGCACAAAAAAATAACGGAGTCTGCGATGGAATACCAGACAATGAAATTTTTAAAATTATTTCGCAGTCGCCGAGTGATGTGCTGTATTTTAAAAATTATTATGGAGAATGTGTTCGTTATTATTTAGCCGCCGACGGCGATAATCTTAGATTCAAAATAAGTCGCGGCACGGGAGCGAGTGCATTAACTGATTATGTCTCGCCATCTAAAATTAGAATTAATGAATTACATTTTGTTCTTAATAACACGGCTTCAGCGGCCCAGCAGATGGTGACAATTAATCTAAGTGCTAATGCGCTTGATAGTGCCCAGTATAAATCAGAGATGACTTTACAGACCAGTATTACTTCGCGTTACTATAAATAATTTATGAAAAAATTATTGGCCAAATATAAAGAAAAGCCTGGAAGCGCAATCGCTCTTACTATGTTTATTTTAGCGGGTATGCTACTCGTCGCACTTAGCGGTTCTTATATTATTTTGCTTGGGATTAAAGCCTCTGGTGTCCAATCACAATCAACAAAGGCCTATTTTGCGGCCGAAAGCGGTGCGGAAGAAGTTTTGTGGCAATTGCGCAAGAATGCATGGGCTTATCCATCACCATCTTTGGTTGATCCTGTTTTTAGCGATGAATTTTTTCTTGGCTCAAGTTATCGGGTTTATTATACCTGGTTTCCGCCCATGACTTTTACTTCAATCGGGGAATTTAATAAGACAAAAAGAAGCGTGGAAATCAGACTTTAAAGATGTTTAAATTGTTTAATTTTGAGACCGCTCGAGAGGGCGGTTTTTTCTTGGCAGTTAGATTAAAAAATGATATAATTTAGTTATCAGAAAAAGTATAAAAAAATATAATTTTAATGTCCCTTAATCGAGGACGAAAATTGAAAAATTTCTTAGCCGCTTTTATAATTTGCGGGGCTTTTTTATTTATACTAGGCCCCAAAAATGCCTTAGCTATTCACTCAACATCGACCTATGAGAAGCCTTTCAACGGCATGTTATCGGCCGCGGAATGGAATAATTTATTATACGACGGTAGCGGAAATATTTTTGGTGATTTTGTAAATACTTGGTTACCAGCAAAAATGAACGGTCCTTTAGGAATCGCGACAAGCTCTCCAAACGATAGCGGAGTCTGGCTTGATGTGAATGGTATTGTTCGCGCGACTGGTTTTATTGGCCCGATGTCTGGGCTTGTTTCAGCGCAGAATGTTACGGCTGGCGAATTTGGTTTCTTTGGGATGGGTGGTAATTATTCATTCGGCGTTACTAATCCGGGGAATGTCGGGATTGGCATCGCGGTACCTGCCTACAAACTTGATGTTCGAGGAGCAGCAGCAACTGATGCAGTTCGTTCTGCTGTGGGATTTGATATCTATCCTGTTCCTGCTCCAACTACACTTTCAGGGAGCGCATCTGCAGGCGGATCTATGGGGGTTGGTAATTATTACTATGCAGTTCAATATACAACTGCTCTTGGCGTAACAGCTACGTTTTCATCACCTGCAATAACAACTACAGCTGGAAATAATTCCGTAGTATTAAATATCCCCGTATCAACTGACCCACGTGTTACAGGTAGAAAAATTTATAGAGGCACTGTTGGAGTTAGTACAAATTGGAATTTTTATCTGATTGCAACTATAGCAAATAATACAGACACTACTTATGCTGATTCTGCTTCAGATGCAACTATTTCAACGTATTTAAGAGGGGCCGCTTATTCAGTCCCAAATACTACAACAAATTACATAACAGTAAATGGAGTTAAATCAATGATGCTTGACCCATATCGAACTATTTTTGGTTATAATTCTGGTTTAACTTTAACCGCAGCACAGAATACAATTTTTGGCAGTAATAATGCAAACTTACTAACAAGTGGTGCTGGTAATACTTATATAGGACAAAATGTTGCAGTAAATGCAAGTACTGGAACATACAATATTGGCATGGGTTTGTTTACTTTGCCGGACCTTACACTTGGTAGAGATAATGTTGCTATTGGACTTTACGCTGGTAGAAATGTAACAACAGGTAGCTATGGTGTTTATTTAGGAGGATATGCTAAAGCAGGAGCAGCGGCCGCAGCTAATGAAATTGTTATTGGTTATGATGCCATTGGAGCAGGAAGTAATACAGCAACTATTGGTAGTTCTTCTATTACTAAAACAGTTTTGAATGGCTCCGTCGGTATTGGCACCAGCACCCCACAAGCAAATTTGGACGTCGCCGGTTTGATTAAAATGCGCTCAGCAACAATAACTGCCAATGAGGATGTAATAAATAAAGGTTATCTTGATTCCGCTTTAGCGATTGCCACCTCGAGTATAATTACTCAAGTTGCAACTAGTAGTTTTTGGCAGGGAAGTTTGACGGGTGATGTTTGGAAAGTAAACACTGGAAATATCGGGATTGGAACTACGACTCCGGGGGCTAAATTGGATGTTTCCGGCACTATTAATGCTACCGGGATGCTCATTAATTCCGCAAGTTATTCAGCTTTAACCATGAGTAGGACCGGTTACACAAATGCTTCTTGGGCTTTGACAAACCTTGGCGGTAGTGGAGAAAGTACATTGGCATTCAATGCAAATTCTTATGATTTTAGGGATTCTAGCAATAACACCAAAATTGTTATCACAAGTGGTGGCAACGTCGGTATTGGAACTACGACGCCAAGTTCTTTGTTAGAAGTTGGAACATACAACGCTGTAAATTACAACATTAAAACGGGTGCGTTTGTAATACAACCATATACTGTAAATGATAGCTTCATGGGGCATAATATTTATTACAATAGTGGTTATAAAAGAATCGCAACGGGTTACGGTTCTTTGTTTGAATTTTATAATGGACAGATATTATTAGGGGGAAATAATATAGCAGTAGCGGGGACGGTAGTAAACCCTAATTGGTCATTAAAAGTAGACTATAGTGGCAATGTTGCAATAGGTGGAAATATATCAGCTGTTAATGGAACCTTTACTGGTGCGAATATGGTTGTTTTAGCAGGTGGCAACGTCGGCATTGGCACAACCGCTCCTAATGATATTTTTTCTATTGGTAACTCCG
>JBAXPN010000010.1:0-18392 GCA_037132255.1 Candidatus Falkowiibacteriota bacterium | reverse complement strand
TAATGGGGTATCGAATGAGAAGATCAATAGAAGCTGATAATGAAAGAGCTAAGAGAGCGTTATTTAATTTGGAATGTGAGATGCCAGATCAGAAATTTCAAGAAATTCTAGAATTTTTTGAAATGATTATTAATGATGAAAGCGAAACATATGAAGAATTTAAAGGAGGAGTATATGAAGAATACGGCTGGTGGATGGATGATATTAAATATTTTAACGAAGATTTCGGTTGTAATAAAAAAAATAATATAAAAGCAGCTGATTATTTAAAAAATAAAAATCAAGTCATATACCCATTTGGAAATAGTATAAAAATTTCAGATGCATCATTATATTTGGTGCCAGATGATTATTTAACTCATCATGGAATTTTTGAAAAATATATAATTCGTCTTAATATGGAGAAAACATTAAAAATAATGTTATTTGAATTATACTATGCCATTTTAGAAGACATGGCACAAATGGCATTAATTATTTAATTAATTATTTAATTATTTTTTATATTATATACAAGTCATGGACCAAGCACCAACTACTATATGCAAACATACTTTACTTAGAGGCATACTTAAAGGTCACCAGTGCGGAGCGACCACTAATGGAGCGGATTTTTGCGATCATCATAAAAACTTAAAACATCATGAATTATTCCTTTGTCAGGCTAAAAAAGTAATTAATAATAAATATGTTCCTTGCACTAATTATACTGTTTCAGCGAGCCATAGATGCAATAGTCATAAACTTAGAAATGACCGACCACTTAAGGTTAAGGAAGAAGTCTAAGCTTTAGGTAATTAATTATTTTTTATTATTTTATTTTTATATTTATATACAAGTGGTGGAAGTGTCAACCTTGAAGTCGCATAATGCTAACTCTAGAACAATACACAGAAGCGGAAAGACTGGGGGCTAAGTACAATTATAAGAGTGCCAAACTAAGCGGTAAAGTTACCGATACTTACATTGCTACACAGCGATTTAATCGTCGTTTTTACTCAGTCATTCCTCCTAAGGAATACAAATTATTTAAAATTATATTCGAAATCCCATATGAGGCGTTATCAAATGTCGGTAAAGATAAGATTGAACAGATTTTGGAAGAATATTTAGACCTCGAATCACAGGAAGAGGACGACTCAAGAGAATCACTTATCGAGCGAATCAGCGTGCAAAAATTAAAGCTGGAAACGACTAATAGAAATAAAGAGATTGATTATGAATTGCAAGTTGCACAAGCAAAGAAAAATGTTGCTACAGTTAATGCGCGTCTTAGAAAATTTGAAAAGTATGTAGAAAAAATACTACCAGAAGCAACGCCGGAAGAAGAAGACGTGCTAGTAGATCAACAAGAACAAATTATATCTGAACTAAAAGTAGAAAAAGAAATTTTGAAGGAAAAAATTGAGAGAGACCCGATGATTATTAAGTTTAATGATTTTGAAGCTAAAGGATTTTTTAATGCTTATCACATTCAAGGTACAGGTTCGCTTGTGGCTTTTTCAGTATTATTTAACAAAGAATATAAAATTTATCCAGATGACTATAGAAACCCTGCACTTATAGAAATAGAGGCATTCCGTCAGCAATTAATACTAGCTAGACAAGTAGCTAACAAATATAACATAGGCAAAGGATACAGACTTTATAATAAAAGCTTTCAATTGTATATTTCGTCAGAGCGCGATTTCGCAGTAGATAATACACAGATTTTAACTAATGAAGTAGGATTCTTAACTGAGAACTTAGATAAGCAGGACGCAGTAGATAAAGAAGGCATACCTATATCCGCATCAGAAAATTTTTTCTGGAAAATACAAAAAATTTTAGCGAATTCAAAAGAATTATTAGGATATAGAGAAATTTATAATGGTTGGCTCAATCTTGACGGATTCGTACTATTATTCGTTAAAAATGATTTCGTTGAGGGCTCTGATTTTAAGTCGTGCTGGAATCGAAAGAAAATTGATGGCTCAGATAATTTGTGTGGAAAAATTGCATTAGAAATGGCGGGACATCAAATTAAATGTGATTATGCGGAAATTTCAGAAATTGATAATTATATTAAGTATATTAAAGAAAATAAAGTTAATATGTGTGTCATCGAGAATACATGCTGCGTGGCGCGTGAAAAATTAGAAATTATTAAAAAGCGCTCATGTATTAAATTTAATAATGGAAAAGAAAATATTAATCTTTACAAAATAGATATTTCTGATTTAAGAACGCGCATTCTATGTGGCGATTATAAAACGATGTCTCACGCTTTATACGTATATGATAGAAAAAGCAATCATATAGATAAAGTAATAAATTTAAAAGATTTGTTTTACAATCCAGAAACTGGCGATATTTATCGTAGATACATAAAGGGCAGGTCAGAATTTGGAATATATCTAAAAGCTAAAGAAGCATATAATATGTCTGTAATATCTGGAATATTTAAGGGAAAAGCAAAATTAAAGGAGCGCTATTTATTTTTAGATTATGAAGCTATAATAAAATGGCGCACTCGTTGTACGACTTCATATAGTCACTCTTTATTAGATCTATCTATGGAGCAATTAATAGAATTATCAGATGCTGATAAAAATGAAAATGCTGATAGAGTTAATGAAATAATTGATTTTAACTCAAGCTTTTATTTGGGATATGAAAGCGGCAAAATAATAAAAGATTATCTTGATGCGCGTAAAGATATAAAATTTACTATTGTGACTTTTAATGGATCAAACTATGATCACCAAATTTTATATGATTCGCTTCTCTGTTTAGATGAAACTTACGCTACAAAGCCGTTTTGGACAGGAACAAAACTTGTAGACTTTACAATTGATCATAAACATACAATGTTTGATCTACGAAAACATTTAGTCGGCTCGCTTAGTAGTTTATGCGAATCTTTTAAAGTAAATACCGCCGCAAAGGGTGTCTTTGATCATGCGGAAGCACAACGATTATATGATCAGGGAATTT
The DNA here is from genome assembly GCA_037132255.1 of Candidatus Falkowiibacteriota bacterium. Classification (GTDB taxonomy): domain Bacteria; phylum Patescibacteriota; class Patescibacteriia; order Patescibacteriales; family UBA12465; genus UBA12465. The sequence goes on along the minus strand of JBAXPN010000010.1, from coordinate 15,416 downwards.
TAATAGAGGAAATGTCAAAAAATGATAATCTTAAAAAATATAACATATTAGATGTTGCGAGTCTAGCTATCATATTTTGCCGCTATAAGCAGGCGGTAGATGAAATGGTTGAAAAAGAACCACTTTTAAAATCTCTCAAACTTAAATCGATAGATCAGTTTAAAACTATCGGCTCATACGTTTTTGAGATGTGTTCCAGTTTTTGGAAACTGAAAGGAATAAAACTTCCTAATTTTAAAGATCCAAGCCTTCATAAGCATTATAACAGCCAAATTAAAGATTCTAGAGGTGGACGCGTTCAATTAAATCAAGTATGTATGTTAGAGAATATGGCTTCACAAGACGTAACAAGCGCTTATCCATTTCATATGCTCATTAATTCAGTTTATTTTCCATGTGGCGAAATTATCGAAAGTTCTTATGAAAACATGCCAGCCGATAAAATGGGATTCTTCCACTGCACGGTCGATCAAAGCAATTTACATAAAAATAAGAAAATTATATGTGAACGTGTAGAAAATGGCAATGATTGGCGAACTGATAATGTTATTCAAGATGTTTTTATATCAACTGTTAAAATTGATCAATTGTTAGAGTATGGCTGCTCTGTGCAGATAAGAGATGGGTATTATTTTACAGATAAAATAAAGAATTATGAATTGTTCGAGCCTTTAGTCTGCTTTATGAAAGAAAAGAACCGCCAAGATATTTTAAAAAAAACTAAAAGCCCTGACTATAACCCAGCATTGCGCGAAGTTTGCAAGCTCGCTATGAACTCAATGTCTGGAAAAATGATAGAAAAATTACATTTAGATAAAGTAGAAGAAGTCACAGTCGCTAAATATGAAAAATTATTGAAAAACGACAAATATTATCACGTCACTCTAATTAGAGCTATGAATGAGGGAAATAAACTTATAGTTAGTTACAGAATTAGAGCAGATACACAAATGCATAAAACAAGGCCTATTTACATAGGAAATTTGATTTACGATTATCAGCATAAATATATGTATGATCATATATTTTCAAAGGTAGACTTTATTAATACTGATACAGATTCCGCGCACATGACGCAAACTGAATGCGAAAAATGGCTAAAATATGCCACAGTTACTAAAGTTCCACATTGGCCAGAAACTGAAAATTTCGATCCAAAGTTAAAAGATCATATGTTATATGTCGAAGATTCTAAAGTTTTTGGATCATTTGATAATGAATTCGCGGGTGGCTATAAAAAACAATATTATTGTGGAAAAAAATTATATTTGGCTGTGGGAGATAAAAAAGGAGTTAAAGTCGAGAAAATGTCGCTTAAAGGAATAGGTTTAAAAGATCGAGTATTGCCTGAAAAATTCAATATTCCATCAGCTGACAAATTGGAGATCAAATATGGATCAATTCCAGAAAAAATGAGATTATCTCATTATTTGTTCGATATTCATGATCGCTACCCATCACTTAATGATTGTAAGGAAGAAGTATTCAAGAGATTAATATTTCAGGGAAAAATATTAACAATATCGCCAAATTTTATTAGAGAATTATATGACAAAGACGGAAAAATTCATAGTACTATTTCAGTTGATTACAGAATAAAAGAGACTAAAATTAATATAATGAATTAAGTATTAGCATTTCTTCTGCGCCTTCTTAAAGCAAACTCTGCAGCATATTAAATTAATAAGTATTACGTATTCATTCAATGTCATATTTTTTATCTCCTTATATATATCGAGAATTCGCTATCACAAATTTCGGAGATGCCATACGAAATAGTGCGAGTTGATCATGGCTTTAAGGTTATGAATAGAATTAATGGAAAAGTATTTAGTATGCATCCTTTGCCTCTAAAAGTAGCAAAAAAGCAAATGCGAGCATTAATGGAAAAATATATGGAAGAACAAGAGAAGCACCCAGAAATGTTCAGAAATGAAAAATACATCCAAGGTGCAGGAATAGGTGATATTTTCTCAAAAGTTAAAAATGTATTTACAAATGATAAATCGCCAGCAGTTGATGAAATTATGAAATTGTACGGATTTTTTAACATTACAGGATTTGCAATTCATAGAACTCCAGTTCAAAAAATTCTTCAAAGCGTTTTAAATGTCGTATCATTGGGAAAATTTAAAAAATCATTAGAAGAGAAATATGACGAAGTATTCCATTTGTTTATTGTTTTTCGTCTCCAATATGACGGAGTTAAGGGCGACGGCTCAGATAAGTTTATTACATACTTTTTAACAGAAAAGACGCCAAATATTAAAGTCGAACAAAGAAAGGATTTTGGATCTCCACATACAAAACTCGAAGATATACGAATTGGAACAGTTACTCATCCGATTACGGTAAAGCAAATGTACGATGCGGCGATTAAGGCTCAAGGTCCAGACTTCTTCCGCTACAATGCTTATTCCAACAATTGTCAAGTATACATAAAAAATTTGCTTAACGCGATCGGAATAACTGAATTTGACTCGTTCGTTCATCAGCCAATTAATGGAATTCTTGAAGGATTCGCTAAAAAATTCGCTAACGTTGTAACAAGCACTGGTCATTTAGTAGGCAGACTTACCGGCTCATCAGTTGCTGGTCCGACATATGATCAGGATGAATATACCCATCATCACGTTCTATATTAGGCTCGAGCACTTCCCAAGCTGCGCATTCATTGTGTATTGGCAATCGTCTATATGATCTGGACATGGTCAAAACTTTAATATTATTGTTAAATATCCAATGTGTTAGTAAATCTCGCTGTAATGAATCAAAATAATAATTTTTTGTTAACAATTCTAATGCTAGTTGAGGATTCATTTTATATGTGTTAATTCCATCATAAAAAGTATCATTGACCAAGTATGGCTTCTCGCTGCTGTAACAATTACCCATAGTAGCAGTTCTTATATAATTATTTAATTATTTTTTATCCACCTAATATATAGAACACGTCCACCAAGAGACAAGACATACAAGTATATAAAGATGTCCTGCCAACACTTATTCTTACGAGGAGCTAAAAAAGCCATGCAATGCGGCAGACACCTTATCGAAGGAGAGACTGATTATTGTAATCATCATAAAAATATGGTTCATCACACAGTTACTAAATGCCAAGGCCGAAAAATTATTGAAGGACGCTATGTTCCATGTGAAGAAATGACTATGAGCATCAATTGTCGATGCAAACAGCACAAGCTACATAAGGTGCCCATCAAGCCTACGAAATCCGACTCGGCGGATTCATCGTTAGAAGCTCCCGAAATTAAAGAGCCTGAAATAATTGAAATAATTGAAATAATTGAAATAAAAGTTCCTGAAGTAATTGAAGTAAAAGAGCCTGAAATAATTAAAGCGCCCGCTGAGTCTGCAAAATCCGACTTGGCGGATTCATTGCGCCAGGGGCTACCTATAAGAGTATTTATTGAAAAACCAAAGCGCGCATATGTTAAAAAGGCTGAAAGAAAATTAACAGCATGTGATATGGCAGCACTAGGATAAAATAAATAAATTTTAATTATTTTTTATATATACCAATACGTCCGAAGACCCGACGAGGGGTCAAAATGACGACGAAAAATGAAATCCCAAAGTTTAAGCTCGATGTATTGCCGGCATTTGAATTGAAAATTTATAATGGTTTGGAAGTTACAGAATCAAGATTTTTTGAAACGATAAAAGAAATAGCTGATTATTTAGGCGAAAAAGTAATATATGTTTATAGAGCACAAAATAAAAAAAATATTTCTAAACGTGACGGCAGAGTTTATAAAATAGAAAAAAATTTTGGCCGATATGTATTACAGCTAAACGGTGCAGAGCCTGAAGAAATGCCGACAATTAGGGCAATATGTATGATCACTAAATGGCCATATTATAAAATTAAAGCAATGATTGATGTTATTAAAACTAAAAATAAAATTAATTAAATATTTTCTAATTAATTATTTATTTTAATATATAAAGCCTAGCATGTCAAAGTATTATAGCGAGTCCGAGTCTGACAGTGAATCCGATTATTCAGATACATTGTCACATCATGGTAATGAGTATCGAGTTGTAAAACCTAAAGCACGCGAGATGGGCGGAGAATATGAATATAGCGATTCAGAGTCAGAATCAGATGATGAGCTCGGAGGTGCCATGCACGCCATGCGTGGAATGCGAGTTAGTCATCGTCGTCGTGGCCGACCGACAGGCGGAGTGATTTTTGATGGCTACGATACCCAAATGGGAGGCGCTGCACGTTACAAGAAGTATCGCCATAAGTCGGCAGGACCAGCAAAAGGCGGTAAAAAGCCGCGTTCAAAGTCGAAGTCACGCTCAAAGTCTAAGTCTCGTGGAGGTAAGGCGCCATGTTGTGCATCATGCGCTAGGCGTGGAGGCTATGGTGTAGCTGGTGGCTATGGAGTAGCTGGAGGCAGACGCTCAATGTCAAAGGCGAGCTTGGAAAAGAAAATTCGCCAAGTAGAAAATCTGATTGAACATTACACACCACGGCGATAATCGCACCGCTAGCTAAATAAAAAGTAATATAAACTATTTTTTATCTATTTTAATATATAGGCTGTTAAAATTTTATGTATCGCTTACGTGATGAATATCCTAAAAATGCTATTGATTTAATAAATTTACTTTCTATCAAGAGTAATTCAATATTAACAAGTAAAATTTCAGTAGTTGGATCATTTGTAAGAAATAATGAACTTTATTATTCAGATATAGATTGTATTGACAAAATAAAAATAAAAGCTCCTAAAATAGAAGGAGAAAAGATATTTTTAAATGAAATAAAAAAACTATTAGTTAAAATATCGCATACTAATGATGTTTATTTTACTGATTTTAAAGTAGGAGATAATCACTTTAAACAAAGCGAAATAATGAAAGAAAAACGTGATGGATCACCTGATATTAATTTAAAAATATCTTCAGATATATTAGAATTAAAAAATGAAATAATTAAATTAGATATAATAGGCTGGTATTTTAATAGATACATAGAGTGCTCATGCGTTTATATTATTGAATATGAAGATGGAGTTTTTGGTCAAACTGAAGGAACACTTAAAGAAGACATAATAGAAAAAGCAAAAGAAGGTAAAGTTTATAAATCATTAAAAAGAATATTGAGTATCGCATACACGGAAAATGATAAAAAATTAATACAACTAATAATTCCCATAATAAGATCGAATGTAGGCTTGCTTTATCAAATTTTATCATCAGTTGATGCATTAGAACTAATATTAAAATTAAATATTTCAGCAAATAAAAATTTTATATCTAGTGAACTTGAGCAGATGCGCGATCAAATAAGCAAAATTCAAGACATTCCTATAGATCATAGACTCATAAATAGTTTATTAGATAAAACACAATTAAGTAAATTAAACTCATATCTTAGCGAAGTTATAAATAATGAGTCAATAATTATGATGCGTAAAGTAGGATTATTTCCTATACCAAAAAGATTTTTGTAAATATATACAAGACTTGATAATGTCACTAGAAAAAAAGTTGCAGTCAAAGTTAGAGAAACTACAAGATATACGCGATGGACTTTTTGAGCGTAGATTGTATCTTATTGATCTATACCAAGCATCATTTGGAGCTGTAAAAAGAGCACATAATACAGTTGATCTACAAGAACTCGACCTTCGCGAAGATATAACAGAGAGAGAAAAATATAATATAGTCCACAGATTGGAAAATTTAGCATCAACTGCAGAAAATATACATCCAGAAATAAATGAACTTACGAAACAAATAAAAGCAATAGACTTATTTTTCGATTCAAAAATTACTGGAGGATCTCTCTTAGGTCTAGCGTTTGGTGCGTATGCGGTAAATAAATTAGCTAAAAAACTGAAAAAATCTCATCGCGGTGGAAACGTTCTAACTCCCCAAGATACACCGATAGTCGACAAAGACGGACTTAAAGAACTGCCTATAACGGAATTTGCTGAATATCAGCAATATTTAGCAGGTACACCAGTAGAACAGCAAATACAAGATTTAACGACTTTAGGCACATTGGGTAAAATTGGCGATGCGGCTTTGACACTAGGTACACTTATCCCCGAAGCCGGGCCCGTCATCGCCATTGCGCAAAAAGTCATAAATACGTTAATTGGAGTATTTTATAAACCTAGTCAAAGTATTTATAGCAAATTGAAAGATGCAGGAATTGATATTTTCGCTGATGACTTATTTTTATCGAATCCGAGCTATCCTGAATTAGACGATCCCCACCACTTTACGCTTGATCTGAACGGAATTATTGTAAATGGTGCGGATCAGGCACGATATATGGCACTCATATTTTATCAAAAAGTACTTGGATTTAATCAGAATCTATGGCTAGACCGAATCTCTCCTGAAGAACGAGAATACCTCTTCCCATCAAATGATCCGCAATGGCCAGAGAAATTTGAACAATTAGCGCTTATTCACGGCCACGCCAACCCATATTTATTAAAAAAATCTCGCGGTTAAGGTGGGTATTCTCACTAGTAATAAAGTATGTATGTATCTACTTTTAAATGAAAATTATATTTTTTTATTATATACCTACAAGTCTCAAATATGTTCAGCTTAAAAATGAGAAATCATAACCCTATCGCCTATGTTAAGGGCGGTTATTTAGATAAAAAAATACTGTACTTACATGATCCGGAAGTTATCGCGCCAAATGATGATCGTTTCTTTGACGATATAGAACTCGAAGATGGGAGCTTCTCTATTTACCCAGAGACTAGACCTGATCAGACAGATCGTATTATGATCGCATCAGCACCTGGTAGTGGCAAGTCTTACTTAGTAAATGATTACATAACCAAGTTTCATTCAATTTTTCCTGATTCGGCTAAGACGATTTTATTTACTAATCATAAAATAGAAGATTTCGATAAAGCCTATAGTTCTAATAAAGAAAACATAACACATTTTGAAATAAACGATGAGATATTAGAGCCACGCATTGAATTATCCGATATTTGCAATAAAGAAGGATCTGATTACATACCGCAATTAATAGTATTTGATGATTACGTCGGCAATAAAAATAAAATAGAAGCCGAAATATTCAGGCTGCGAAATCTTATTGGCGCAAATGGACGAAAATTAAAACTTTACCAAATAGTCTGCCAATCTGATTTACCAATAAAAAATGCGAGCTTTCGCGATTACATAACAAATATTACTAAATTAATTTACTTCCCTAAAAGAAAGCCAAGCAATATTAGAAATGTTTTAAAAAATTATTTTGACGTGCCTGATGAGATTTTCGCAGATTTTAACCGTAATAATAACTCTAGATGGGTTCTTTACATTAAACAAGATATCCCATATATGCTAAGCGAATTTAGAGCTCTTATATTTGATATAGATAGGGAAGAATCGCGAATAAGAGAAGAAAATATGGCTCGTAAACAAACGATAAGAGAACGCTTAGATAGATTATAGTTTTTGTGAGTTTATCTCAGACATTTCAGTTTTTAATCCCAAATTCATTTTTTGTAGCTGTAAATCAAGTATCATATCTCGATATTTTTTAAATCCTTTTTGTGCAATTTCCATTTCTTTTTCCAACGCGTATTTTTGCATTTCCTTTACTTCGCTTTCAGTTGGTGGTTTATTTACTTGATTTAATCGAATATTTATTTTATCGAATAGTGTTTCTAATTCTAATTGCGATTCTTCATTATAAAATTCGCCCAATGCTACTAAAAATCCGTTTGATTGATCGCAATAAACAAGCAATGATTGCTGAGTATTAAAGTTATCGCGCTTCCATTTAATACATTCAAAATTATCAAACTTAATCACAATATGGAATGGATCATATTTTACAAAAATTACTATTTTTTCAGTATCTACGAAAAATCGGTCTTTTATTTCGTCTTTCATATGTTTAATGTTATTATAAAGTTCATCTCCTTCTTCTATCATTAAATCGTATCGGCTCGCGCTAGCTTCAATGTTCTCTGTCATTGTTTAAGTTCAGTATATAATAAATAAATTAAAATTATTTTACTATTATATATTAAACTACCTAATGGAAGGTATACTTAGAGTAAAGATCAACGAGATTGAGGCAAAGAGTCATTCTTTCGACACTAAAACACATAAACAAATGATGCTAGTTAGAATAGTATTTGTGATTCTAGGTGATGATGGTTTAGAATTTGGAGGTTTAGAGAGATGTTTATTATTCTTCCTGATGGATAATGTTGAGTATCAAGCTATGAATAATTTATTGCCGTATGAGGAGTTTATAGAATTTGGAACCTTTGGCTTTAAATCTAGGTTTGCAGATCGCCCACGTGGTCAATATGTATTTTTAAGCAATTGTTCAGATATGATGATAACAGGACAAGAACCTATGACGTTAGAATCTCAAATTTGTCCACCGTTTATCAGTAAAGTTCACCATTAGTAGCCCCTGGCGCAACGAATCCGACATGTCGGATTTTGCATGCTTAGCGGGCCTTATTTTTAACAATATATAGCATGTCTAAAGATGAAGCCGAAGACCCGATAAATAGGTCGCTTTCAGGAGATGAAATAGTTAAACTTTTGCCAGAAATTCAAATTGTTACATATTCTAGCCTTTTTAAAGTTTCTAATATTGATGATATTTTGTATCCAACAGGAGCTGCAGTTATATTATACCAAACAAAAAAGAATTATGGACATTGGACTTGTATTTTCATTAGAAACAAAACTTTATGTTTTTTCGATTCTTACGCTATGATGCCAGATGATCCGGACAGATTAAAATATGTAGATGAAGAAATATTAATTCAAATGAATGAAACACACGCATTTTTAGCCGAACTTATGAAAAATTCAAGATATAAGTTTTTAGATTATAATGAATACCGCCAACAAAGCAAAAATTCCACAACCTGTGGTAGGCATGTAATAGTTCGTATATGGCTAAGAGATTTTAACAATAAAGAATATAATAAATTTATGCACTCTACTAAATACTCGCCTGATGAATTAGTGACAATTCTAACTGAAAACGCATTTAATGATTTTGAATGCGATATCCGCAAAATAAAGTTCTATAAATGAACCCCTCACCGGGTTCTCGGGTGTAATTTTTATATTATTTTTTATGTATTATATATTCAGTCTATTAAAAAGTTATGTCTAAGCTAGAAAATACAGTAGATCCGGACTATCAATACATAACAGTTCCAATTAATTATACTAATCAAACTGCGGGAAATAATGATCCACAACCAGCAAATGCGATAGTTAATCGCCAAAGTGTTATTTTAAACAGAATTCAAGATTTTTACTGTTCAGTTGTCAGAATGTCTATTAGCGGATTTGCCATTCCGCTACAAATTGCCAGCCTTGTTGTTGGTTCTGATTATAGCCAAAATCAGATGATTTATTCCTTTACTCTGACATATAACGGCTTTTCAAGTGGAAAAACAAATGTCACTTGGTATCCAGTAAACTTAAACGCCACCGCATCTACTGGAACTGTTAGTTCTTCATTACAAGTTGGCAATCCTTATTATTACAATTACAGTTTTAGCCAAGTTGCAAGTAATTTAAACCGCGCACTTGCGCAGGCGTTTACTCAATTAGCTACGGCTGCAGGCGGTCTGCCGGGTATTGATCCACCAACAATTTATTTTGATTTTCAGCGTCAAAGTCTATTTATTCAGGCGCCAGAGGCAAACTATAACATAAATAATTTGAATCCTATTACAATTTGGTTTAACAATGAAGCCGCGCCATTATTTACTAATTTCGACTATTTAAAGGCTGCAAATAATGATCCTAACGGAATGGATAATTTCTTTACGATGATTCCTGGATATAATAATATAGTTAATGACCAAATCCAATTATATCCATTTTCTTTTGACCCCGCCTATTTTACAGTGATTGATTCAATACAAATTATAACAAATTTACCAATTAATTTTGAGTCTATTTTGCCGGTTAATCAAAATTACGGTCAAGTTACAACAATGAATCTATCAAAAATAGTATCTCCATTGAATCCTTCTAGTCCGATTTTATTTGATATAGCGCCTGATTATTCGAGTCTTCAATCATTCGGAAGTCCTTTATTTTATAATAAACAAGATACTTACCGTTTCGCGTCAGTTTTCGGTAGTGGTGCGCTTTATACTTTTACTTTAGGTGTTCAATTTAGCCTTTTAGATGGATCAGTCGCACCCTTAATGCTATTTCCTCAGACTAATTGCGTTATTAAGCTCGGATTCTTTAAAAAGAATTTATTTAATAGTAATTCATATTCAATAATTGATCAACTAAAAGAAGAAACCCAGCAATTAAAATTTTCTAAATTTGTCCGATAATTAATATTGATATAATTATTTATTTTTTATAAATATATACAACATATAATGGCAGGCTTACTTCCAACAGTCATTCTAACAGATCGTCGTAAGGACTTTAAGCTTAAGAAGCAAGATGTATGCCTTGTAGGAGGTAGTAAAATTAATTGCTTTAATACACAATTTACAAACTTTCCTGGAGCATGTAATATTAGTACACAAATTCCAGAATCGCAAGGACTTATTCGTTCAAGTGAACTTAACTGGAATGGAACTTTGACAATGACTGTTTTAGGTGTTGAAGGTACCGCAGGCGCTAAAGGAGTTACATATGGCGGATTCGCACTAAATAGCAGCCCAATTTATCGAATTATTCAAAATATTACTATGGTTCTTGGATCAAAAAACGTTTCATGGGGAAATATTAACAATTATATTGATATCATAACGCGTATTAGACGATCAAATTTTGTTGATTGGTCATACAATTCCGCCGGCGCACTTACAAATGACAATTGCACACAATATGTTGATTTTTTTGGAACGCCTAAAAACGTTTTAGCCGCTTGGTACACACAGACTTTAGGGCAAAATCCAAATACTCGTCTAAATCAAATGACTATTACCAATTTTACACCTGGTGCAAATGCGACAACCGCTGCAGTTCTAGTTATTAATTTTGATATTTGGGAACCATTCTGGCTAGGACCTTTTATTTCAAATAATGACGACAAACAAGCTTTCGTTCGTGCTGGAAGTATGCAAATTAATATTTCAACAGGCTCTGATTATACGCAGATGTTTTCAGCCGACCCTTTGCAAACTCAATCAATCAATTCTATCGTATTTAGTGGAAATCCTAATCAATCTAATTTATATTGGTGTTATCAGACTCTCGATATTAGTGATCGTATGCAGAGCCTAGGTCCTCAATGTTATCCAAGCTTTAAAATTGATTATAACACTCAATCTCCAGGCGTAACAGTAGCGGCGAGATCTATAAGTTCAAATATTACTATTTCTCAATTAGCATTGCCGACACAGCCTGAATTAATTATTCTAGCAGTTCGTCCTGCTAGTAGCTCTAAAACTTGCTTTCAACCAGATTTTTATTTACCCATTGTTGGCTGTAATCTCAATTATATCAATAATAATGTATTATCAATCTCAGCTCCTACTGAGATAAACGGATCGCTGCTTGGCGGTCAAATGAAGACTCTTTATAATATTTCTCAACGCAACGGTCTATCAATGGACTATTCGCAATGGGTGGGCTCATATTCTGGTGGTAAATCAGATAATGTCTCTGAAGCTAATTTTGATAGCGACGCTGCACCATGTGGAGGAGGTTTTCTTGTTCTTAGTCCCCAGCTTGATTTAGCATCTGGAAAAGATGTTATGGAATCTCCAGGTGTTACAAGCAATCAAGGCGCAGGTTATCTGTTGTCAGGCACGCTCACAGTGTTTAATCCTGCTCCCTATCCAGTGCCTAATGCCAATGCTGGAGATGGCCCAGTATGTGGCAATTTGGAACTAGTAATTCTTCGATATGTTCCTCAAAGTTACGAGGACGTTTCGGCTGGTGGAACTGGACAGTATGACTCGCTCGATATTCGACCAAATACTCAAGATGTGACTTATGTTGAAAATCCATTCCGTGATTATTCAGGATTGATCAATTCATCAAATATTAGTGGCGGGTCTATTTTCACAACAATTGGAAATCTTGTTAAGACAACAGCCATAGCCGCAGCAGAAAAAGCCGTTGATTACTGTAAAATGCATCCTGAAAAGTGCCGATCTGCCGCTGCGAGTGCCTATGCAAAATTCCGTGGTCGTGGTTATGATGAAGATGTCACAGGAGGAGCTGCAATGAGCAGAAATGATATGCAAGATGTGATTGATCATAACTCATCTGTAATGCGTCGCCGTCTTGTTCACTTCAAGTAGACCTCCTGGCCGGGTCCGGCGAGAATTCGACAAGTCGGATTTCGCACCGCTCGAGCCTTTGTTTAGTTAATTTAATTATTTTTTATTTTTGTAAATATATACTTAAGACTTAATAATGGGAGACATTGTAAGATATTTAACAAATAATGCAATACCAGGGCTTATCATTGGTTCAAATAATGCAGTTGAGAATTTATACACTTTCCCTCCACTTCCTGGAGATGAAGACCAATATTTGACATTAGATGAAAATAATAATCTTCAGTGGACATCTGGTGGCGGTAGTGGTGGTATTGACAGTTTAACTAATTCTGATTTAAATTTGACCATTACTGGTTCGTCGGCGCTATCGATAAATCTTGCCGAAGATATTGAAATAGACGGTACTTTAACACTAGGCGCTGGTGGAGCAAGTGAATATACACTACCGGCAATTGATGGTGAAGATGGACAAGTATTAAAGACTAATGGCTCTGGAGTTGTGACGTGGGAAGATGACGCCGCCGGGGCCGTTGCTAGTGTTTCTGGCACTTCGAATCAAATTTCAGCTTCTACTATTGCAGGAGCAGTAACTTTAAGTCTTCCTAGTTCAATAATTGCTCCTGGAACTTTAACTGCTACAAGTTTAGGAGTAACTAGCGAATACACACTACCTGCTGCTGACGGAAGCAGTGGACAAGTACTAAAAACAGACGGAGCCGGCACTGTGACATGGCAGGCCGACGCTGGAGGAGCTGTTGCTAGTGTTTCTGGTACATCAAATCAAATAGCAGTCAGTCCTACTACTGGCTCTTGTGTCGTAAGCCTTCCTAATACGATAATCACACCAGGAAGTCTAAACATAAATAATGCGTATACATTCCCCACAACTGATGGCAGTATTAATCAAGTTTTAAAAACCAATGGTGCAGGCTCGGTTGCGTGGTCTACAGATCAAGCAGGAACTGTTGCATCAGTGACGGGAACGACTAATGAAGTAACGGTAAGTCCGACTACTGGAGCATGTGTCGTAAGTCTTCCAAATGCCGTAACAATTCAAAGTACATTAGCTGTTGGTCCTGCGAATATGAGTGGTGAAAGTTCTATTGGTTCATTTACTTTTGATAATATGGGAAATATTAATCTTCCGCTTTTTAGTAATGGCGACGGATACACATATATTAGAGCCGGTGATAATACAGGCACAACGACTAATGGCATAGATATTTTCGGAAATTGGGATGGAGCCAATCTTTTTGGATATGAACTCGTTATGGATAATGCTCATTGTCAATTAGGTATAACTTCTACAGATAATATATTAACAAATTTCGTTCAAATTGATAATACAACAAATGAAGGACAGGGCACTATAACATCAAAAGTTCAAGTAAACGGCGATCCTACGACAGCATCTACAACTATTCAAGATACTGTGTCACTAATAACGACACTGACTCATGGAAATTATCTTAAACTTGATGATGGCTTAACTAGTGTAGGAAATGGAACTTTTACCGTGTCTTGTCATAATACAGATATGAATACTGATGTGATGCTATCTTTTACCAATTCATCAACAGTTGGTGGAATTTTACAAGTTCCATACTTAACGGCTGCTACTTATAATGTGAATGGGTCTTATGACCTGCCTAATGCTACAACAAATACAGTTGGCGATGTTTTAACAGTCACCGGCACTGGCTCTACTGCATTTGTTACGCCTGGAGCCCTGACAGGAAGACTTATTGTTTCCAGCAGCGCAGCTTCTATAGGATGGATTGATTCATCAGCTGGAAATCAGGTTCTTTTACCTGCAATTAGTGGTCAAGCTTATCAAATTACAGATTTTCAGCTTCTAAAGCTCGTAGATACAACCTCAACAGTAACATTAAGAATGTCTGCATTCGATGGCACGACATACACTGACTATTGGTCCATAACTGCTGCAAATTTTAATACTTTGGAAAATACATATCAATGTAGCATGTCATCGCGCAATTCATCAGGTGTGCCAGTAATTGCTTTAGGTAATGCAGCTATAGGTAATGCTTTGGCTAATCAGTCAATAGTATTTAGACAAACTGGCGGAACTCCTGATACATCGGGAGGCTTTGATTTTTCGTTCTCATACTATATGTCAACTTAGTAAACCAATATTTATTTTATTTTTTTTTTTTTTATTATATAGACTATTCATAATGGCACCACGATTTGCAAGAAGTTTAGAGTCTAGCGTTGATAGTAATAATGCATCGCTTGATAATAGTAAAATAGATGAAAATTTGACAAATATGATTCAAAGTCAGGTGGAACCAAGCGTTGCAAGCGGTGCATTATTTCCGGCTTTGATAATAAAAAAAGATGCGGAATTTTCAGATCACTCATCATTTGACTTAATATGCTTTAATCTTAAAATTTTGTCTCAAGTAAACCAAGGAGATAAACTATGTATTATCGAAGGAAAGAGTCTAATGATTGAAGCACGCAGTGGAATATGGCGCTGGTTTAGCTCAGATAATCGACTAGCAACGGCTGAATTTTTAATCGAATTGGTCCGCCAAATAAAAAATATTTTGCCTATTAGTGGAGAACGGCTTAAATTTCTTATTAGCGACTTATCGCAAGCACAAAATGGATTACGTAATTTAGCCGCTACATATCAAAGCGATGATGTTATGGTTGCAAAACTTCAATTAATTCGCCGACAAATGGAAAGTATACTTAATAGCCTTTATTAGCGGCGAGAATCCGACAAGTCGGATTTCGCACCGTGCGGGGCAGTATTTAATAAAATGCCGATTTAATCATAACTCCTTGTATCATTTGTTCTTTAAGCTTATAGATATCGTATGATAATTTTTTAATTATTTTATTATTATTTTTGCGTGCTTTTTGCATAAAATTTAAAGCTGCTCTGTATGGCTCTGGTTCAGCTCGGAATATCGGTGGAATAAATCCTACTTCTAAATCCATTATAATACGTTTTTTATTTCGTTTACGGTTTATTAATTCATTTTCCTTATCGTAAATAATAACTTCATTTTCACTTGCATTAAGAAATAAATAATCTCTATAGCTCATTTCACCTTCACGTTCTTCAACATTATCATCGAACTCTTCAACATCTCCTGCCTGATAGTATGCCAT
>JBAXPN010000009.1:0-18433 GCA_037132255.1 Candidatus Falkowiibacteriota bacterium | reverse complement strand
ACAGTGCGACTTTACGCCAGAATTTATGCTGTTAAAGGATATTAATTTAGTTGACAATCATTATTACAAGAATGGTAGTGTTTTATCGGAGCGCAATAATAACTACGGTTACATATTGCAGCTCCACTATTTATGCTAACTATAAAAATTATATGTAAAGTAATATATGGCAACTGGCACTATAAAATGGCTTAACATTAAGCAGAACTTTGGTTTTATAAAGCCAGACGGCAGCACAGATAATCTTGTTTTACATATTTCTGAATTAGAAAAGAATGAGATTATGCTTATAGATAAAACTGCATTAGATGGTTTAAGGGTTAGCTTTGATGTTAGTGTAAATGAAAACAACAGACCTGCTGCTATCAATGTAAAATTTATTACAGACAAAGCCAACCAGATAAAAACTGGCTACATTAAGTGGTTTAATATTCACAATGGCTACGGAGTTATACGTTCTAAAGATGATGGGAATATATTTTTGCATATATCAGAATTAAAAAAAGCTAACATTAACATTGCCGTTAAAGAAAATTTGATTGGTGCATTTGTTAGTTATGAACTGCACACTGATATTAGAAACAGAAAGTCTGCCGTTAACATTTCTTTCTTAGGTAAACGTTAAAGTTCTTAATCTTGATTTAATATATAATACACTATACCACATAGTTCCCCAGCCTGTTAAACTTATCGTTGCTCTACGTGCATTACGCGGCGTTAAAGGGCCATTAAAACGTACTGTTCCACCATCTATTAATGGTAGTGTCATTCTTGCTCACCAGCCACATTATATCCTGCCAATATCTCCCTTAAGGCCACTATAGGCGCTTTATCATTGTTCCATGGTACTTTAGCTTCTACCGAGCCTTTGGCTAACTGGTGAGCTCTGTTGGCAGCTAACATGATTAATTTAAACGGACTTTGGGCATGGGGCGCAAGTTCATCAAGAGTAATTAGCGACATAGATTTCCTTTCACTAGAACAAGGTTTTATTGTTAGAATCAAGCTGCACTAGAAGATTGTCCTTTACTTTTGACTTTATATCTACCTTTATATAAATGTTTCACTTTTTGAGTCAACAACATTTTTATAAAAGACTGATAGGGCACATCTTGTTTATTTGCTAGTATTTTAATCTCGTTCAACAAGGCTTCTGGCAATCTTAAAGATATAGTTTCTGTAGATAATTTTAAATTTGGAAAACTTGCAGTTTTAGCCATACTCCAATCTATATAATTGGTGCTATCATGACTTTGCCAAAAATCCGATTCCTCTTGAATGTTTTTAAAATTAGGAATTGGCTTTATCTCTTTCTTTAGCTTTTTCATATTCTTTGCGCTCCTTTTTATTCATGCTTCTAGCCGATATAACTCTTATCAGATCTTCTCTAACCGTAAATGCTATGAATAAGCACTTATTAGAATCAGTTATCCCTAATGCCTTAAATCTTTTTTCTAAGGAGGAATGAGTTATATCCTCATATACTATCGGTTCATTAAGAAAAAATTGTTCACATTCCCAATTATTTACTCCATGCTTAACAAGATTTTTATTTTGGTTGTTATCATCCCAATCAAAGCCAATACAATTTTTAAATATAATAATAGACATATACTATATGTATATCATATAAATATACAGTATAGCAATAACTCTAAGAAAGTGTTCTAAGAATTCGCCATATTTATATACAATTTATTAGCTAGGTAAGCAGTGTCATTTTGATTTTTCAAAAATCAAAAATAGATTCTTATAGAATTAGGGCTAATATTAAACTTGTAATTAATGATAGCGAATAACGATTTGTAAATCATAAAAGTTAAGTTATCTTTGACACCAAATATTTCAAAACAACCACTTTTTCACTGCAAACCCGCACTATACCCGCATTACAAAATCCTCAAAAGTTGTTACGTCACCGCTTGTTTACAATTACCCTATAAATTCCAGCATGTTTTACTATAATGGTTATTTTAGGTGGAGTTAGTCTTTTTAATTTAAAGTTAAAAAGACCTGATTATGCGCTACTATATTATGTGCTTACCGACGATTATTGCAATTTATGTTCAGATATTTTTTTGTTGACCCACTCTTTTAAAGTTTGACAATCATTGGCAGTTAACATTTGTTGGACTTCTTTAAATTCTTGAGCGGTAAATGTTACACGTTTTACTATTTCTGCTTTTCTTGCCTTCATCTTGGTTTTGGATTTAATTATTTTCTTTTTTAAAACTTTAACTGGTGTCTTTGCTTTAATTTTAACTGTAGGCTTTACTGTAAGTTTTTTAGCTTTAAGTTTAGATTTTGTTTTAATTTTGGTTACCATTATATTATGTCCTTTAAATATTGTTTTTAATTATTAAGGATTATTACATAAATAACAAGAAATTAAAAATTGGTTGACTCTACATCATATAATTACTTGACCGTTGTTGTAGCTATGTTGTAACGTGAATATAAGTCCTTCAAGGAAGCTCTAATAAAATTAGGGAGAACAAAAACAAATGTAAAACACGATTTTGTAAGGAGATTGATAATGCCAATTCCAGAAATCCCTAATAGATTTTTATGCCCTATTACTCTTGATATTATGTTTGATCCAGTTTTAGCCGCGGATGGACGTAATTATGAAAGATCTGCAATTGAAAGATGGCTTAGAGAACATAACAATACTAGTCCTTTTACTAGAGAAATTATAAATAATAGACTTACGCAAAATATGGATTTAAGAGCTGAGATATTAGAGTTCTTAGACCTTAATACTCATTACATTCATGAAGCTATAGCAACTTTAACTACACAAAATAATCACGCGCCTTTTATTAAAGCTTTGATAAAAAGAAATAAAGATAATTTAAATAGAAAAGATGAAACAGGGCAAACTCCACTTCATGTTGCTGTAATAAATAGAAAAACAGACGTAATAGATACAGATGGTAATATAAACATAATTCAGCTTTTATTAAGAGAAGGTGCTAATTACAAAATTAGAAACAATCAACATCAAACACCCAAAAAACTTGCAAAAGAACTGGGTATGTGGGATATGGTAGATTTGCTTGAAAAGCAAGTTAACGATATGGAACAAAAAAGACAAAAAGAATATGTTAAGATAGATACTTTGTATTTTTTCCAAAATGCGCAACATGGATTTTATTTAGATTCAGGGGGACAAGGAGCGGGTGGTCCAGGAGTACCAGGAAATCCTGCTAGTAATGTTTATTGTCGTCCTGATCTTGTTGGTGGTGGGTGGCAGCATTGGAAAATTACTGCCCCATCTCCCTAAAATGCAGCTAGATCGCACAACAATGCAATTGTAGATAATAAATAGACATCTGGAATACATTAGTGTTTTAGTCGCTCATGGTAATCCCGATTATTTATAGCTATCGAAACATTGTGAAACATTAATCAATGTGTGCTTTTTCTTATGTTTAGATATACAGATTACTACTGTACGAAAGTTTTAAAAAATTTGGATTGAATATATCGTATAAAATTTTAAAGTTGCTATTTCTTTTATATTTTTAAAAATATATTTTTTTGCTTTACAGCGTTCTTTAAAATTTAACTTGTTATAAATAAAGCTATAATCATCTAAATCTTGTCTTAATTTGAACAATAAATTTTCAATTCGCAAACGACCGTTTACAAGAAGGTTTGAGTTGGGATTACGGCTCTAGCAAAAACAGTATATTTTCATTAGATCATCTAATTCTTGAAAAGCTTTCTTAAAACCGAATTATTGATATTTTGCTATAACATGAGTTTTAAGATTACGCCATAATACAAAAAATTTAATTTATACTTCTGTACCGCTTTTATTTAATGATTTAACGTTAACTGCAATATTTCTTCCTTGTAAGTCTTGGCTAATACCAAACTCTACAAGAAATCCATTTAAACGTTCCTTGCTTTTTAGGTTAACATCCAATTCAGAACCGCTAAAGAATATATCAGTGTTACTAGAATCCGAAGTAATGAAGCCAAAATTTTTCTCCCAATTAAACCATTTAATATGCCCTGTTTTCATTTTATTACTCTCGTTATTTATAAACCAAGAGTATTTCTTGTTGTATGAGTTAAAGAATAAGTTAATTGTTCACGTTGTTTAACTCTAATATTAAATAAAGCAGTAAGAGCAATACTATCATCAATATTATTTTGTTGCCAACAAACCATCGTATCACCGACCTTTTTGTTCTTAGCGTGTTCTTGTATATAAGATTCCAATGTTTTGCAATCTAGCGCCCAAATCTCTTTTCTTGAACCGCGACTCCAAGCAAAAGATTGCCCTAGACAATAGTTTCTTCCAGTCCAATCTCCTTTAACTTTAATGGTTTTCCACAAATCACGTCCTATTCTAGGAAGGTGTGTTTCATTAAATGTAGGACATGGACTAAACGAACGATCAGTTCTACTATATTCGTTAATTACATGAGCTGGGAGAGTTAATTGGGCCTCTCCTACTCGCTGATACCAATTCGTTTTACGCTCGTCTTCGCTCCATAAATGCCAATTATCTATATAATTCTGTAGAGCATCAATTAAATTTTGCCATGAGATATATCTTGTTTTTTCATAAATACTAGCACCAGAAATTATAGCTTCTATCCCTTCATTATTTACTTTTGTTAACTGTTCAATTACCGCTTCTGTTGGCATATATTTTAATAGCATATTCCACATATGATAATCTAACGCCCAGATTGCATATTGAAACGCTGTTGCTTGTTTGAATTCCTTTCCAGCACAATCTGTAAATGCACCAGGAACTAGAGCGAAGTCGCGGTTTATTTTTAGCATAGATTCAGCTTCGTCTTGTTCCCCTAAACCAACATGCTTTAGAAATTTAATTAAATCTGAAGAACTAACTTTAAATATAAATTTTGGCAAAGAAGAAAATCTTAATTCTCTAAAATCTTTTTCTAATCGTTCAATTTGTAAAGATTGTTCTGCAACTAATTGCCACATTTTTTCCTGTTTAGATTGTTTTATTTGTCTTGCTTTTGCTTCTATTAAAATAGCTACTTTAGGTGCTTTGTTGCTTCTTGCTATATCTGCTGGAGTTTGATCTTGATAATTTCTACTTTTATAGTAAGCTCCAGCTTCTAACAATAAAAGTATTGCTTCTTCTTTTTTAAAATTAGCAGCCAAATGAAGCGGTGTATTACCGTCAATGTCTAAAGAATCTATTTGCACTTTAGCATTTAATAACAACTGTATTATATCTTTATTTCCGTTTTTACTTGCAACATGCAAAGGAGTTAACTGTTTTGCTCCACAACTTATTTTTGGATCTGCCCCTTTTTCGAGTAAAAGCTTAGTTAGTGTAGTGTTTCCTAGACACACAGACAAAAATAATGGTGTAGAATCTTCTATATTATGGCTTTCTAGTAATGCACCATTTGCTATTAATAATTTAATTGCTGCTATATCTTGCCTTACTACCATTCTGTGTAATAGTGTATTACCAGAGGGTAGTGATGGTTGTTCTATATTAGCACCTAACTTTAATAATAATAAAAATTTTTCGTTATTATTTTGTTCTACCGTTTTTTGTAACAGTACGTTTAGATGAACAAGAGAAAAATTTATAGGCCTTGGGATTTCAAATTGCTTGTGTAATGTATTTGTACGGTGTAAACATTCTAATATAATGTCAAGTAATTCTGGCGAACCATATTGACTAGCAAAATAAAACGTCGTGGTTTTTGTTTCAATAGATACACTTTCATAGTCGTTAATTATGGGTTCTTTTATTACTAAGTCACAAAGTAATAATCGCCGATCTTTAGTAAATAAACTTTTCACTATTTCTTGTTGGTTATTGCTAATTGCTTCTGAAAGTTGCTTTATAGTTGTCTTTGGTAAATATATTTCTTCTGTATCATAAAGTTCTGGGTGTTGTTCTAGGAATTCCATAATGTCAGTTTTTTTATCTAAATTAGGAGTGAGTTGCTTGTTTGCGAGCGGTAATCCTGTTTTGGGACTTGTATCGTGTTCTTTAAACCACTCTTCAATAGCTTCACGTTCATAAGTTTGACCATCTGCTGTAAAAACAGGTTCCATCATAATTTTTTTTGTAATAACACAAAGATATTTTTGATAATTATCAAAAGCAAACATAATTAATTCTCCCTTTTTCATTAAGGATAAAGCTTCTAATGTTGTAATTTAACATATAAAAGTTAGCACGGTTTATTTATTAACGTCAACGGTATATTCTGTGTGTCTGGTGCGGTCGACGCAAAATCTAGTGTAGTCTCAGACATGCTGAAATTTACAGGTTTTTTGCACAATATAACGGAAGTTACGGTTAGTGTGTTTTTTGCTCAATAATTTATTAAAGAACATCAAACCCTATCTTATAGTTTTATAGATTATAAATTTAAGTTATCATAATTGTTTTAGTAATTCCATTATTATTTGTGTTATACCTTCGTCATAATTTATCAAAGTCTATAAGAAATTAAAATGAGTTATAGTCAAATTTTATGTACAGAACTATTAGCTATGGCTATAAATGGCTTATAAGGTATTATTCTTTGGTAACACTAAACGAGCCTTAAATATTACCGCTTTACTCAGAAGTGCTGCTATTGGCTGTATAACTAATAGCACCAAAAAAGTCAATAAACATATAACTAAAACTACCGCAGTTACGCTAAACTTTTAATCTTGCCTTTAGCTTTCCGTCTTATATTTCCATTGCCAGTGCAAAATTTGCACACTATCAACATTTGTAGTTACCGCCTAGCACGGCTAAACTTTTCCAAAAGGATATACATCAAAAATGTGGATAAACTTTAAAACTAAACGTATTGCAATTAATGCTATTACTTAATTAGCAGTTGTGTTAATTAACTGCTTTAAGGCATAATAGCTCAAATTATAATTAATTTATTTTGTTTAAAGATTAACAAGGCCAATTCACAGAGGTAATTGAAATATGAAATTTTATGAACAATATATGAAAATTATAGGGCCTATAGGTAATGTGATGTTTTATTTGCAAGCATATAAAATCTTCATCTGCAAATCTTCAGAATCGGTTTCTGCTCCAGCATTTTTTCTAAGTATTATCGGACTTAGTAGTTGGTTGTTATATGGAATATTATTAAAGAACAAACCTTTAATTATAGCTAATGGATTTGGGGTGGTTGGGGCTGTTCTTACATTTGTGGCTATATTGTTTTATGGAAGTTTTTCAAATTAAGTTTAATTAGAGGTAACAATGTCGACTAGCAAAATTAAGTGGTATCACGTAACTAAAGGCTATGGTTTTATTACCCTAGACGATGACGGAGCAGATGTATTTTTGTATGTCTCACAGCTAGAAAAACTAAATATCTTTCCAAATAACAGGTGGGATGTTGAGGGTATGAGTTTAAAGTATGACATCAAATTAGACTCTAAAGGTAGACGAATAGCGGACAATATTAGCGTTATGGAGGAAATTTAACTGTAAATTGTTGCTTTTAAACTTTTACAGTTAACGGCGTGCCCAGCGTTTTACCAATGTCATTATACCCACAATTACTATCCTCGCATTTGCTTTACCCTTTGCACTAGCTCCTCTACTTCCTGCACTATACTTGTAGCTTCATTTATCTTTGCTCCCGTTAGGATAGTCTCAGACACTTGCTTTAACTCGTGCCCAGTAAGCTCACCTTGCGCAACTGCCTTTAACACTAAATTATATTTATCGTTAGCAGTCTGTGCAGTATCTATGTCTTTAATTTTAAGCTTCCTGTGCTCAGTCCAGCCAAAACAATTCCTCATCTTAGCTCCCCACCAGCTATAGTTAAAACCCGGCAACATAGCGTTAGTTTGTGCGTATTCTTCCCAATACACCTCAGCCTTTAGTGTTGCCAATTCGTATGCTTCCTCAAACTCAGGATAACTATTAACCCAGTTAAAAAAAGTAGAACGTACTATTTTTGCTGCAACACAAAAAGCAGCAATAGATTTACCGCTGCCAAATATTTCATCTATTAACGGTATGTGCATTGACGGATTATACTTTGGTGGCTTTGTTTGAAATCTTTCCTTTTTTATGCTCATATTTTAATCCTTTAACATATTAATTTAAGTTTTCCTTCTAGCTGGTGACATCCAATTTCTACAACTTTAACTGTGTTCCGATTGTCCAGCCTTTAAGTTAACCCCTCTTGTTAAGTATAATGTGTTTGGTCTAAATATCGGAACTAATCCTGCAGTTATTCACAGTTTTTGTGGGTAATTTATGTATATATCGATAGCAACAACGGTTTTAACCAATAAATATTGATGTTTTTACTGTTGTGCAAATTTTGACCAAACAAGTTACCTTTATGTTTATTTAATAGCTTTCTAACGGGTTTTGGTTTTTATCAATCGCTGGAGCATCTGACACCCACATTAGTGGATGTTGGTTTTTGTCAAATGATGGAGCTTCTGACAAGCATCTTGCAGTAGCAGCCTTAACCGTATTAATCCCTTTAAACTTAAATTTTTTGTGCTCTGAGTAATTAAATCTGTCTCTCATTATCGCCAACCAAAGCGAATAATTAAAATTAGGAGCGCCCATATTATCTACAGCCATTTTTTCCCAGTAAGCTTGTGCATCTACCATCCCCGTCTCATAAGCATCTAAAAACTCTGGGTACTTCTCTAACCAATCATTAAAAGTTCTAGCTGCTATTTTAACCTCAGCGCAAAACATAGCCCTGCTGTTGCCTTGAGATAGCATTTTAAGCAGCAAAGCAGTGTGCGCGGCAGCATCGTATTTTGTAGGGGTGATTTGATATCTTTCCTTTTTTACACTCATATTAAATCCTTTTAAATTTTTACATTATTGATAATTGTATCATACCATGTAATTTAGTTAAATTGTGCTTTGGTGTTATGATTGCCCTGTAAAACTGATAAATAGCGCTTGATTAGCTTGGACGGTTCTGTGTATACTGCAGGGTGTTTCTTAATAGATGCTATGATCTAATTTTATAGTTCTGTTAAATGCAAGATCTTCTCCAGTATTGGAGGCACTTTGGTGCGACCCCTCTATTCCTTGTGGAGGGGTTTTTGCAGCCAAGCTGTGCCCCGCAACCACTAACAACAAGTTAAGCTGCCAACCAAAATAACAATGCTTTAAAAAAGGATTTACCCAAGCTGTTGCGCGCAACACGGAACGACAACTGTTTTGGTTCATCAAAATGCTGCACCCATAGTTTATATACCTCCACAACCAAAAAATAAAGTTTTTGTTTGAGCGTCATGTTTTGCATGTTTTTCATTCTTTTTATTTAAAGCTGCTTAAAATGCAACAGTTAGATTGATAAATCTATCAAATATAACCTTTAACAGGGCAATCTATGAAAAACATGCAAAACATGACGGTCTAAAAAGATCTTTTTTTTCTGGTACTAACAAAACATTTTTTTATACCCCTCCGTATAACCATTATCTTTTGCTGAAATTAAAGCGACAAAACCTGTCGTTCTTCTTTCAACAAAAACACCATAGCTTTTAAGTCGTTTTTTGAAATTAATCTTACTAACAGGTCTGTACCCATCTTCTTCGCAAAATATTTTGTAATCGGTATAAAGGTCTTTTATTGTCTTGGGGGTTGAAGTTAAAAGGTCAGGTTTATATTCTCGTTCTTGAAGAAATAGTTTCACGCTATCTGATTCAATTTTATATTTTTCAAGTGCTTGTTGTGCAGCAGCGCAGTCCGTAAATCGTTTATTTTGTAATAATCTATTAAGCCCATCTAGCACCCAATTTAAAACCCCTGACAGCTCAGTAAAGATAATTTTGTGTGCTAATTGTTTGTCTTGCTCATGTTCAGGTATTGTAACGTCAAATGTTATAATTATAAAACGCCTAAAATAGGCTACAGTTTGCTCAACGTCTTTGGGTAATTCGTTACAATTGAAAATTAGTTTTGCATAATCTGTAATTATCAAAGGTTGCCCATATGGCAACCTAGCTTCCACTGGTTCACCGCTAACTAATTGTTTAAAAATTGATGTTTCCAGCTTACCATTAATTTCTGACGCGTAATTAACCAATTTATTAGCAAGCATTGCCCTGTAATACCCATTATCATTTGTAAGGCTTTGCAAAGAATATTCTGAAGTGTTTTGTGATCCAAATAATGCTCGCACTACTTCGTAAAATACGCTTTTTCCATTGGCGCCACTTCCATACAACAATAAAGTTTTTTCTAGTTTTAAAGTACTACAAGGTACAAACACGTATCCTAAGTATTCAGCTAATATCATTTGTTTAGATTTGTCAGCCTCATCTGGCAATACTCTATTTAAATATTGCATGAACAAAGGTGCTTTAGCTGTTGGGTTGTAATTGAAAGGTAACTTGTATGTAAGAAAGTCGTTTCGATCGTAAGGTTGTAGTTCTGCCCCATCTATAGTAACAGCCAAAGTGCCATTGTTTAGATTTACATAAACTTTTTCTTTAGATTTTTCTGGTTTAGGGAAAACTGCTGCAGTAATAAACTGCTTAAACAATTGTTCTCTAAAATCATGCCTCCTTGCTTTTATTGCTTGGATTCCCATTTTTTCAGCGGCTAAACCTAAGAAATTTTTTAATTCTTCCACTTCAAGTAGAAACCAAAATGAGCCGTCATATGAATAAAAGAAATCTAAATTGCGGCATAAACCACACGATTTAAACATAGCTATGTATAAAATCTGTTCAATAACAACCACTTGCTTATCCTTAAGTGATATTTTTCCCCTGTCGTTGCACTCTGCCCCTGATTCCATCGCCAGTTTATCGATATCGATACATTCAACCTGCTTTAGCAGCTCTTTTAAAACTTTGTTTTGTAGGGTTGGTTTAAATTTTAATTCACCTTCCAAAATTAGATGTTTTGTTATTTTTTTTATTTCTTCATCTGAAGAATTTAACAGGCCAAGATTTTCACAATATCCATACAAAGCTTTTGTAGCTTCGTCAGTTAAATTAAAAAAGTTAGCTATTCTTTTTATTTTTTCTTTATTTTTTTGTTGCGTTTCTTCTTGCTGTCCGTCCTTTTGTTGGTCGTCCTCTGATTTGTTTTCTGTTGCTTGGGCAGAACTAATAGCGTCGGGGTTGCCAGTTTTTTGAAATTCTTCTGTATTTGATAAATGACTGTAATTATCAGAGTTTGTATTGTTTGTCTCTATTGCTGATTCAGCCGTAGAACAGAAAACGTCTGAATTTATTTTGTTGTCGACTTTACAATTATCGATTGTTCCATTATTATTGGACATAGAAGTCCTCCTTTTGTTGTTAAAAGTTGTACTTTAGTACCGTAGCTCCAGCAGAATTACAGTACAGTTTATTTTAAAACCCATGATGATTTTACACATCATGGGCTTACCAAAAATTAAATTAAAACACATTAACTCATTCTTATCCAGCGATTACTTTAACATCACATCTTTTTGATTAGAAGACGAAACAAAAAACATACAACTATCACATGTATTATTATACCATTCTAAATAAGCTACATCACCAGTCCCAATGTCTTCGCGCGAGAAACCACTATATTTCCCACAAACTATACAGTGGCAACACCTTATTTTGCTTGCGATCACATCTATACTTCTTGTTCATCAAAGCTAGGATCTAGCTCTTTTATCTGTTTTAGTAATGAGCAGTAATAGTCGTAGCTAAGGTTACTAAAACCATCTGCATACCATTTTAGTTTTTTTAACAATCTGTTGTTCAATTTATTTTTCATTTTGTCATCCATGCTCAATTACTCCCTACAAATTCCCTATAAAATTCTTTCTTCACGTTAAAATATTCTTCAAAAAACGAGCTATCTCTTGATTTGTTTGGATTGCTACCGCGCTCATTTAACACCTCGTTTGTGGGTTTTTTTTGAATTGTCAGCGGTTAAATGCTCGTTAACGATTTCATCGATGGTTTCAGACAAATTTTTAGCATTAAGAGCAACATAAATTCTAAGTTTTTTATGTGCTTCAGGCGCCAAAGTGATAGTTAACCGCCTTGAACCTGTTTTTTTTGTGCTTCCTTTCTTCACTCTAACTCCTTGTAATTAAACAAATAAATCATTTCACAAAATGAGTGTAAAATGCCTTGCTGCCCACTACAAGATACGTTTGGTATCGGGCAACTACTATAAAATTAACAAATCCACAGGTAATTTAACTGTTTTTTCCAGCAATTTTATTGAAAAGTTTTGCCCGCTACCAATTTTGGGCAACAAGACAACTGCCCGTTACTAATGTGGGGATATAAATATAAGGTAATTTTTAAATGGTGTTAGTCTTTTTGATTCGTGATTGGCGGTTTTCCAGTGTGTATATGTAGTTGCGTATAGTTTTTTCTGCATAATGACACGGCACACCTTTTACAAGTCTTTGGTGCGAACGTTCTCTTTTTAATTCTAAAGAAATTTTTTTGGCCGCCTCAGAAACAGACTTCCACCACCCATTAAAAAACTTCTCTCTGATCTGCTTTTTTATTGTTTTGCTTGGGATGTGTCTAGTTTCTACATTTTGTCTTGCGATTTCACTTTTGTTTTTTGTTTTCGTTGTTACAAAACTTGCAGCTAAATCTGCTAATTTTGAAAGTGGTTCTGGAATTTCTAAATTTTTATCTTTAGCCCATTGTACTATATCTATCAACCGCACTTTTATAAGATGTGGTTTGTCTATACCTTGAAGTTGTGGCCCAAAACATGAGATTGCTATTTCAAGATGTTCATAAAAAAGTTTTCTTTGTGGCTCATTACCTAAAAATATATTGCCTGTTATTGGTTCATAATAAATATTTCTTGGTTCTATGTTTCCTAATAAAGCTATAGCTTGCCAAAGCTCTATCACTCCCATTTTGCACCAATATTTGAAATCTGGCTGTTTAGACTTTGACATTATTTTACCTTTTAATTTTAAATTTATTAATGTTAACGGTTTTACTATATAAATACTATCAACCCAAAACGAAAACAAAAGGCTTGACTTTTGCACACCATAATGTATTACTGTTGTAATAATTTTTAAAAACATCAATATCAATATTTTTGGAGAAAAATGTGGAAGTTTTAACTGTTACCAATCAAAAAGGAGGGGTAGGCAAATCAACCATATCAACAAATTTATCTTATGGTTTAGCTACCCGAGGTAAAAAAACTTTACTGATTGATTTAGATCCTCAAGCACATTCTAGTATAATATTTGGCAGTACAGAGCCTGTTAACTCAGTTAGCGATTTATTCCTACATAAAGATATCAATATAAAAACAACCATATTGGAAGCTAAAATTGAACAAGTTACCATTAATAATTTATTTATTATACCTTCTAATATAAGATTAGCTGTAGTAGCTGAACAAATTATCTCTAAGATACATAAAGAAAAAATATTAGATAATCATTTAAAAAAGATTAATAAGGCGTTTGAGTTTATAATAATAGATTGTCCCCCAACATTAGGGGTTTTATCAATTAATGGTATTTATGTTGCTACTAAAATACTTATACCTACTTTATATAGCAGATACGCATTAGAGGGGATTGCTGACTTGTTTAAAACAATTAAAGAGGTCAAAGAATCTACACAGTTTGAGTATATGATTATAAAAAATGCATATGATTCTAGAAATAAACAGACTAATCAATTTGTTGAGGCTCAACTTGCACCATACAAAGATAATATTGCTAACACAGTAATTAGAAGAACAGAAGCTGTAAATAAAGCTCAAATTAATGGTGAGCCTATATTTAGTTTTGACAGCAAAAGCAATGGTTCTGAAGACTTTAAAAAATTAACAGATGAGATTTTAAGCGTCACTATCAAAAGGTAACAGGCTATATATGGGGAAAAAAATTAAATCTACCGCAACTACCAAACTTTCCAAAATTACTCCAGATCAATTGTTTAAGAGTAAAAACAGTATAGATGGTATAGAAGAGTTAGGAATAATAACACCAAAAAGAACTAATAAATGTACAAAAACTTTTAGACTAAACCAAGATGATATAGACAATTTAAAGAAAATTACAACTGCTGTAAATAATAAAAGTCGAAGACAGTTAAGCGAAAATAAGGTTGTACAAGCTTTGTTTAAGATTGG
The DNA here is from genome assembly GCA_037132255.1 of Candidatus Falkowiibacteriota bacterium. Lineage (GTDB taxonomy): Bacteria > Patescibacteriota > Patescibacteriia > Patescibacteriales > UBA12465 > UBA12465. The sequence goes on along the minus strand of JBAXPN010000009.1, from coordinate 4,335 downwards.
CACTAAAATACCAGCAAAAACTCTTATAAAAGCATTTGGAGAAATGTTTATAGATTAGATGTGCAACTTGCAATATATTTGTATTGCTATAATGCAACAAATATTATCAACTAAACTTTAATTATAGGCGGTATAAATGACAGATTTCACTAACAATCCACATGATAGAATATTTAGAACTAGCTTAAGTAATGTCGAGGTAGCTAAAGATTTCTTAAAAACTCACTTACCAAGATATATTTTAAATTCAATTAAGTTGAATAGTCTTAGTATATGCCCTAATTCCTACATAACAGCGGATTTAGCAGAGAGCCTGTCAGACATTTTATACCAAGTAAAAACTATAACAACTGGCGTTGATTGTTATTTATATACGCTTATAGAACACCAGTCTGATCCAACTTGGGATATGCCAATTAGAATTATGCAATACCAACTGGCCATTATAAATAATCACTTAAAGCAGTATCCAAAGACAAGGAAGTTGCCTATTGTAGTACCTTTGCTAGTATATAATGGCAAAAGAAGCCCATATCCTTATGATTTAGATATAATTGATTTATTCTCTGATAAAGAATTAGCTAAAAGAACATTTGGTAAACCTGCGGCTTTAATAGATGTAACTGACATGTCAGATGAAATAATAAAAAAACATAATATTATTGGATTGTTAGAGTTTGTTCAAAAACATGTTCGAGATAGGAAGTTTTTAACAGAATCTATTAAAATTTTAGTTCAGATTATTAATACATTAGATAACTATGTCAAAAACAACAAATTTAATGACGTTGTGTGGTTTAAAGATTATATAGCTGGTAATTTACACTACTTATATTATTTTGGTAATATAGTTAATGATATTGATTTTTCCAAAGAACTAGAACAAATTGAGTTTATTAAAAAGGAGAATGTTATGGGCGCATTAGCACGTAAAATTGAAGCTGACGGTATACAAAAAGGCAAAACAGAAAAAGCCAAAGCAACTGCATTGGTATTGTTGCAGGAAGGCATAGAGCACTCTGTTATAACTAAGAGTACTGGATTATCAGAAGAAGAATTAGTAAAACTAAAGACTGAAACCAATAATTGATAGTGCAGTTAATAATAGAACGTCTACTTATGATATATTGGTATTATTGCCAATGTATATTGTAATTTTCAGCAAATAACTATTGACTATATAACTGTCTATTGGTAATGTAAAAAAATCGCTATGTAAAAGTAGCGTGGCTAGCAGCTATCAACCTGCCAGCCACCACGGAAGCAATAATGCCCCGTGGCACAGTTAACTAAACAGGAGCTAACCATGCAAAACCATAATACTACATTATGTAATTATTTTACATGTCTAAATAAACACATAGCAGCCGTTAAAGATTTCGACTTAATCACCAAACAATATCTGGCTAGTGCGGAGGTTGTCAATATCCTATTCGATAAAGATACCAGCACTACTAGGCAATTGTTTGAATTTGACGTTAGCTATAGCACAGCTCAAAAAATACTAGTCGTTTTGAATCAAATATCTGCTTGCCCTAAATCGTATTTAGAGCAATTAGATAGCTATTCTTTAATTTTGATCGAGCTCATAAAGTTTATCAAGAATAGGAATAATTAATAATGGTCAGTAACAATTCTGTGCTGCATTTTCTTAAAACTTCTATAATGCAGCACTCTTTTATAATATGTACGGAGGATTACATGCAAAACAGTACTATTAAAATTCATGCTTTTGCTGGGGCTTTAAGTCAGCATATTTGCGCTGTTAATAATTTTACCCATTATGGTAGGAAGTGGCTTAAGGCCAATACTACTGAGAACTGTGAGGCGGTAGCTGATACCATTACACCTAACAAAACAGTGACTGCGGTTATGGCTGTTAAAGATTTTAGCGTTAAGCACATGTCATACCTAAAGAATTTGCTAACCGTCTTAACTTCAACTAATCACAGCTCATCTAATCAAGGACTCCAGGACCATCAAAAAATCCTCACGGTCATTAAAGAGTTTGTCGGCTTTGGTAAAAACTGTACAGTGCAACTAAATACTTTGACTGTGGCTTTAGATGATTTACTTAAGGTAGTAGGAACAGTGTAACTGGTGTAGGTATTTGTAGAGCTATACCGTACAAAACCAATAATAAAAGTGTAGCTCTACTTTTTATAATGGAGGCAATATGAATATTACTAAGAACTTTGTAGATAAACTGAAACTGCCACTTAAAGGTATGGCGCAAAAAAAACACTTTGATGACACCATGAAGGGCTTTGGCGTTAGAATTACCAGCAATGGTGTAAAATCCTTCTTTATTGAGAAAAAGCATAACCATAGAGCTTACAGGCTTACTTTAGGCCAATATCCAGCAATAACAATTGATACGGCTCGCCAATTAGCGCAAGAAGCTTTAACTAAGGTATTGGCAGGAGCAGATCCAACCATAGTAAAGCAACCAGTAATAACACCTACGCTGCAAGAAATATTTGTTGATCTAATGAAAGCAAGAAAGAATTTATCTGCAAATACTATTAAATACTATAAAAGAATCATAGCTAACGATTTAAGTTGCTGGAGCAACAAACCAATAGCTGCCATTAGTAGGGAAATGATATCAAAGAAACATGCTGAACTGGGTGTTGCAAGTCAAACAAGCTCTAATTTAGTTATGCGAGTGTTGAGAGCCGTATTTACTTTCGCAGCTGGTAATTACTTTGATGATGACGGAAAGCCTTTAATAATGGATAATCCAGTTAAAGTTTTGTCTCATACTAAAGCATGGTATAGCGAATCTAGGCGTAGCACTATAATTACACCAGCTCAACTGTCAGCTTGGTATAAGGCTGTAATGATACTAGACAAAGAGCAATCAGCCAAATCAACAGTAATAAAGGATTACCTGCTATTGCTATTGTTTACTGGCCTTAGAAAGCAAGAAGCAGCAACTTTAAAGTGGTCTCAAGTAGATTTTAATAATGACACCATTACAATTTATATTACCAAAAATAAAGAGCAGCACGTAATACCAATATCTAGTTACGTAAAGAATTTACTGCAAAATCGTTATAATGCTGCAAACATACGCTCTAAAAATGCGTTTGTGTTTACTGGTGAGAGTAAAAAAGGACATATAACTAATGTGCAAAAGTATATAAGTAAACTTTCTAATAATAGCGGTGTTGCTTTTACACTACATGACCTCAGAAGAACTTTTATTACTATTGCTGAATCGCTAGACAATATTTCTGCTTATACTCTTAAAAGGCTGTTAAACCATAAAAGCAATAATGATGTAACTGGTGGGTACATTATCCTAGACATTGAGCGTTTGCGATCGCCAATGCAAAGAATAGCGGATAGGATTTTAGACCTAGTTGGTTCTGATTATGCTGGCAATAGTATATTAGCGACCAAAACCACAATGCTTGCCGTATAAAGAGCTGTGCCTTATAACCTTTTGTTCAGGTTGAGATTTAGGCTTTGCTTTACTTATTACTATATTGGTGTTTAACCCAAGACGATTTAAGAAATCTAGCAACCTTTCTACTCTAAAACGATAGTATCTGCCATGTTGTAGTTTGGATATTTCAGGCTGGTCACACCCCAAAAGCTTAGCTGCTTGTTGCTGTGTTAATCTTCTTTCCTTGATTTCTTGGTTTATTTGAATGGTCAGTTGAGATTTTAATAATTCTCTTTCAGGATTAGGCAAGCCTAAATCTTGAAATACATTACCTGAGCCTACTTCATGTTTTATTTCTGTTTCATTTTTCACAAACTAATTTCTCCGCTTGTTTCAGTCTCTCTTTAATAAGGTTGATATCCCTTAATGGCGTTTTAATACCTTTCTTAGATTTCTTCTGAAACACATGTAGCACATATACGTTATTGCTTAGCTTTGCTGTGTATATCGCTCTATACGTATCACCAAAATAATCTTCGACAATCTCAAAGACACTGCTTCCTATACCTCTTAATAGTTTAGCATTAGATGGTGTTATGCCTTTTTGAACTTCATCTAAAGCATATCCAAAGCAACGTCTTAATTCTTTAGTAAAGCCCGTTAATATCTTCTTGGTATCACCCATCCATATTATCGGCTTTGGTATTGTTTGATTCATTGTTATGATTATGGCAGAACTGCCATAGCAAGTCAAACCCATAAAGGTAGGTATATTATTACTAGTAATATACCCCTAATGACAACTAACAACGAGGCTGAGCCTGTAAAACAAGTGGTTTTTGTATGGCTGCAATTATAATGTGAGAGCAGTATTTATTTATAATGCGGCTACAGTGCGACTTTACGCCAGAATTTATGCTGTTAAAGGATATTAATTTAGT
>JBAXPN010000008.1:0-33191 GCA_037132255.1 Candidatus Falkowiibacteriota bacterium | reverse complement strand
AACCAACAACAAATAACTTAGAGGGGTGGGAGGAGAGATTTGGAAAAGAATATACTAATTTAGTTTTAGATATTACTGGTTATAAATGTTCCGATAAAAATGGTCGTGTATCAAGAGAAAAAGTAGTTGAACTTATGTATGAAGAAAATAGAGAAAAGTTTAAACAATTTATCTCTGACCTCCGCAAACACGATATGGAGGAGTTGATTAAGAAACTTCATTCAAATATTCCAGAAATAAATAAGATGATTGAAAAAGTTATTTATAAACATTTTAACAACTAAATAGAAGATGAAAACAAGTGTCGATATTTTGACGGGTTTAATCGCCGTTAAAGAATTAGAGATTAGAACTTTAAAGGATAGAATTGCCTTTTTACAAGGCTCTATTCAACTCTTACAACAAGAGAATGACCAGCTTTATGCTGTATTGGCTCAAGAAAAGAAAGTGGACACTACCGACCATACGGTTGGTTTTAAAAAAACGGGAGGAAAATGAAACACACTGAACAAGAAATGCGTGACCTGGGATATGTTTATCTTGGGGAATCTAGCCCTAACACAAAAGACCATAGAGCAAACCAACTATGGAAATGGCGTGACGAATTAGTAATTTACAATCCGGAAGAAGAACGCATTATCTGGCGTGAAACAGATGAAATCAAATAAAGTAGGGAGGTAAATATGAAACGTATCCAGCCGAAAAACAAGACAGCAAAAAGAAGCAAACCGCGACCAATTACTGTAACCAAAAAGGTTCTTAAAAAAAGGAGTCGTGAAAAATGGGAAGTCCACCAATTCAAAAAGAAAGCAAGATTTTGTGATTATCATCACTTAACTTCCAAAAAGAAAGGTGGCAAAACCGTATTGGAAAATATGTTTAGATTAAATGCTTACAAACACGATGCTTGGCACTTACTATTTAAACACCTGACATTACGGGAGATTATCGAATTATTGGAAAGAGTTGAGCAAATAAAACTTGCTCACGCCAAATTTCAAACACCGTAACTGATAGGGGGAATAAAAACCCCCTTTCCTAAATAATTATTACATCATATAGAGTAAACTATTACAACGATAATTTTTAAACTATATAACAGAAAGTGTATGATTTACAACACAAATCTAAAACAAAAGCAGGAACATTTTAGTAAGTTTGTATCACTAATTGAAAATCAATTTAATCACGGTGGAGAAAAGTATAAAGGTAACGGAGAAGAAGAATTTACTGACCTTATATGTCGTGCTTTTCCAGGAGAGAGTGGAGTAGATTGGGTGCTGGGAACTATTATGAAGTATGCTGGTCGATACAAAAACTTTGGTAGAGAAAAGGATTTACTTAAAATTGCCACTTACTGTTATATCCTTTGGTTAAAGGGTGGTCATCATTTAAGTAGCGAACACGACGAGGACGTATCTAAAATAAAAGAAGATTAATTAACGAACCTTAACATCATATATTATGAAAAAGTGGACAAAAAAAGAGGTTGAGTATCTTCAAGATAATCCCTCGCAAAGTGGCTCTGAAATTGCTAAAGTCTTAGACAGAACAAAAGACTCTATCAATAATAAGAGGAAATCATTGGGAATAATCATCGAAAAACCAGTAAACATTGAGTCCGTAAGGGAAGATGTGGTAAAACTGGTAAAAAAAGAACAGGAATCAAACAATGCTAAGAAAGTAAAAATCTTGGCACAGGAACTTTTAAGAGCAGAAAAAGAAAGAGATGCTGTATTGGGTGTTTCAAAATTTGAAACATATTCAATAGTTGGTTCTGTATCTTCTGGTAAAAAATCAGAGGCAACAACAATCTCTTTATTTTCAGATTTACACGGTGATGAGAGAGTTAAAAAATCTCAAGTCAATGGAGTAAATGAGTATAACAAGGAAATCGCAAAAAAAAGCACAGAAGATTTTTTTATTGTAGTAGCACAGTTAATTAAGGTTCATCAGAGAGAATATGACATTAAAAATCATATACTCGCATTACTAGGAGATTTCATCTCTGGTTCAATACACGACGACCTTAAAGAGAGTCAGGACATACAACCGACTGAAGCAATTTGGATGGTTGGTGGATGGATTTTATCTGGTATTAAGTATTTAAGAAAAGAATGCCCAGAGGTAAATCTTGTTATTCCCTGTTCAATGGGGAATCATTCTCGTATTACCGAAAAGCAACGTATTCAAACTGAGTATGGAAACTCACTTGAGTTACTTCTTTACAACAGATTAGCAGAGTATTTTGAGAATGATAAAAATGTTACATTTCTTATTGGAGATTCTTATCTTACTTATGTTAATGTTTATGGTAAAGAGTTAGCTTTCCACCACGGTCATTCTGTCCGTTACGCAGGCGGCGTGGGAGGCATAACAATTCCAATGAATAAGGCTGTAGCACAATGGGATAAAATGAGAAAAGCTGATTATTACTTCAGTGGACATCTTCATTCATTCTGTGTTGGGTCAAACTTCATCGTAAATGGTTCTGTTATTGGATATAATCCATATGCCATTTCCATTAAAGCTGGGTTTGAAAGACCTACTCAAACTTTCTGCCTAATAAACAGAGAAAGAGAACTTGAGGTTATTAGAAAGATAATCTTAAGATAATAAATAGGGGTGGCATAAAAACTACCCCTTAACTTACTATTATTAACTTAAACATATGACAAAACAAAAATTACAAGAACAAATTATTGAACTAAAAGACGGAGAGTTAAAAGACTTAAATATTATGACACTGATTACTAATCGTCTTAATGTTTTAGAAACACAATCTAATTATACAGTTGAGAATTTAAAATTATTAATGGAATATCTAGGAGTTCATTTAGAAGATAAAGGTAAAGTTGTAGTAGAAGATGACGAGTGTGATTTGTGTTATTTGTGCGATTGTGATGATGAAGAATTAAACGTAGAAGATATGATAGATTATCTAAAAATGGAGGGATATAAAGTTAGTAAAAAATAATTAATTAACGTTTATTGTAACAGAAAACCGCTTATTAAGGCGGTCTTTTGTTATATATGACTAATTATATTACTTTTTACCAAGAATTGATTCTAGTGTAGTCTTCTCTTGTCCTAAAACTTGATAAATGTCTTTTTGTGGCTTACCTAGTAACTTTTGTAGCTTTGGGTCTAATTGTTCGTTCATATTAGTATTCTAATTTATAAATATCTTCACTATATTTTTTCCAACTAACAAAGAGTATCTTAGAGAATAACCATTCAAATACAGTTGCGATAATATGGGGTGTTCTGTATGGTGCGTTTTTATCAAATCCAGGTTCACTTAAATCTCCTTCTGGTCTATTTCTTTCGTATTCAATATCAAAGGCAGAAATATCTTCTTCTTTAATACCAAACCAGTCACACAAGTAGCACTCTATCACTTCGTGTAGAGTCACACAAAGCTCATAGCGATGATTTGATAACTTAGATATATAAAGTGTCCACTCACCATCTATTTTTATATAATCACCAGCTGTGTCGTATCTTTGGTCTTTATGGTCTATGTAAATTATCTTCATAGTAGTCCCATTGAAACGAGTCCTTTATATCTTGAAATAGGATTATTATTTACCTTTTCGTCAGTTAAATCAGTTCGGTAATACTCATTAGTAAATTTAATCTTATCTGCGTTAGCTACTGCTCCCTCTAAAGCACTTTTAATATCATAATCGTGAGCCATAGCAATACAAATCTCCTTTGAATAACCAGACATTACCAAACCATCTTCTTCTGCTTCATCTTTTTGAACAAAGAATAGATAAGTATTGTCTTTTAGTGATTCAGGGATATAAATAGGTAAACCTTGTTTATATTTATCGCAGAACATTGTTACGGAAGCACCAAATCCTTTTTTAAATTCAGTTTCAAACTTACCGTCTATCATATCAGCACAGGTTTCTAGGTATGACTTGGAAGCAAGGTTAATAAAAAGGTTAGAATGTGCGTTATATCCACTTCTAAAACAGAACTCTAGGAAGTTTACTTGATTATAATCAGATATAATAACATTAGCATCTCCGAATCCTGTATATTCCATCTCGGCTAGTTTATCATCAAACTTTCTAACAGTCATTTCAGCTAATTCACAGTGGTCATCTATTTGCCAACCTAAATCAAAAGAACAACCAGAAGCGATTCCCATTTCTCCATTTTGGACTTTCTTATTCTCTAAATTAGCCCAAGTAAAGACACATTTACCTTTAACGTAAAATGATTCTACGTTTACTTCTACACCTTTAACTCTTTCCTGTAATATATAATCGGTAAATCCTAATGATTTTATAAGACGTTTAATCTCTATATTAGCGTTAGCTGGTTCTTCTGTATTAGGAACAGTAGTATAAGCGTTATCTTCGTGATTAGGTTTATAAACATAAGCCTTATCTTCATTTTCTTCTAAGAAAGCGATACCATCTTCAACACTTGAAAACTCTTTATATTCAGGAGAACAAAGACCGCAAGATTCAGCGAACTCGATACCAAACTCTCTATCGTTTTCTAGGTCATATGTAAATTGAGAACCACCAAAGACTTTAAATCCCTCTGCCTTTAGAATTTCTGCTTCTTCACAGTTATGGTTCAAATCAAAAACGAAATAGTATTCACGTAGTTTATCTATTTTAGCCATTATCTTTGATAGTGGGTATTTTTTAACTAAACCATTACCATTTTCTAAATAGTTTTCTTCTTCTTCTCCTAAGTCTTTATCATCTTCTGGTATGTATTGATAAGCAATAATAACTTCGTCATTTTCTAATCGTTTATCAAAGCAAAAACCAAGACCATCAAAAGTTTGTGTTACTAGTATGTATTTTTTCATATTATTCTTTTAAGTAGGCTAAGATTAAACATATTAAAATTGTCTTCCAAAATCCAAGTGTTAAATATGAAATAATCAATAAAATTAGAAACATATTATTTACCAATTATCTTTTTAAGTAATGAAATATTAAAAGTTTTACCAGCATTAAATTTAGTAAGGTCTTTTAATAAAGTTGGTAATTTTTTATTAAGTTCTAATACAGATACAGCTTTTTCAGTTGTTCCTGTCATTGCCTTTTTAATAATTCCTTTTAAGATACCTCCAGTAGCCAAATCAACAGCACTTACTCCAAGTTCTTTTAATTTACCACCAACACCAGCTTGTCTAACTTTAGATTCAGCTATTCTAGCAGCATCAGCAATTTTATTAATAGCTTTTTGAGTATTAATTACTTGTGAATTAGCTTTATCTAAAACTTTTAATGGAGCATCTGTTTGATTCCACATCTTATAAATACTTCTAGACGTTTCTTTAAGACCAGAACGTATAGACTCTGAAGCTTTTGCGTTAGCACCTTTAAGTAAGTCACCACTTTTAGCAAAGAAATCTTTAGTTAGTTTAGAGCCGTATTCTTTTGCTAAATTATTTATTTCTACTTGATTAAGTCCTTGTGTTTTTACTTTATTTTCTAATTGTTTAATAGTTTCTAATCCTTTTGGTTCGATTGTTTTAGTATAATATTCCTTTAAGTGTTTAATAGCCTGATTTACATAATCAGTTTTAATTGTTTTATCTCCTATTTTTTCTACTACTTTTAAATCATTACCTTTATATAAATTAGGGTCTTTTGATAATTCTTTTGTTAAAGCAGATGTTAATGATTTACTTTTAGAACCTAATTCAGTTGCTAGTTTAATAGTAGCATCTTTTCCTTTAACTACATTTTTAGGAATAGATAATAAAGCTGTTTTAGCATCTTCTATTTTTAATCCTTTTGTTCCACGAACTATTTGATTAACAATTTGATTAGCTTTAGATGATGCTTTTTCAGTAGCACTAATTAATGCCTTTTCTGCTAATGGTTTGATTAATTTTTGTGCTTCACTTACAACGCCACTACCAAGAGTAGCTCCTGTAACATCTAATGTTCTATATTTATCTCCAACCTTACTAATTAATTGTCCTTGAGGTGTTAATCTGTGAGAGAAGTTAGGATTTTCAGCACCTAATTTTTTAGAACTTTCAAATAGTTTTTGGTCTTCACTTTGTGGTATTTCAGTCATTTTAGCGATACTATCATTATACCCCTCTAGTTTATAACCACGAGAAACAAGACCATTAACAATATCTGCTGGTTTTGTTCCACTTGGTGCTTTTTGAATAATCTCAGCTACTTGTTGTTTTGATAATGTTTCCATATTATTTTAATCCTATTGATTTAAGTATTTTAGTAAACCAACTATCTGATTGAGTTGTTGTTTTTGGCGTTGTTAATGTGTTTAAATAATCATCAACAACTTTATTTGTCGGAGAACTTGGTGTTTGTGTTGTGGACGAAACTATGTTTGGTTTTACATTAAACAAAGACCTAACTTGATTTTGAGTATAATCTACACTATTTTGAAGAACAGCACCCATCTTAACTGTTGAATTTTCTACTGCTTGTTTTAAACCAGCTACACTACCAGTTGATAAACCATTTTTAATAGCTTCCGCAGCGTCTTGGTTGTCAATAACATCTGGACTTGTCTTTCCTTGAGTAGCGGCGAAGTAACCAGCCATTTCATTTCTTAACTGTTGAGTATGGAATACAACTTTCATTGCTTGTGGGTCATTAATCTGTTCTCCTGCCATAATTCTACCAACATTTTCAATTTTTAAATTACCTAAATCAGCGTCAGTAATAGCAGTAGATAGATTATCTAAGGTTCCTAATACTTCATTTTCCATAATCTTAGTATTATTAAACCGTTTCATATTCTGTGATAATACTTCATTATAAGTCTTGTATTGTGATTGGAAAGTTTCGTAATCAATTCCTTTAGATTTAACAAAATCTTCTGCTTCTTTCATTGCCCTTTTTCTATCACCAGCATTTAATCTAGTTAAAGATGAAATACCTTGTGTTAAATAGTTATAAGCTAAAATACCTAAACCAGATTGGCTTAAAATATCATTTTGTTGGGGTGCTACATTAGCATCTGTTTTATGTTTAGATAACCATTGAGCAACAGCATCTACACCAGACTGCCAATTACCATAATTTTTAATATTTCCACTATCGTCATTTCCTACATTACCAGGATTAAACGTTCTGGCACCTTTTCCGGCGGTTCCAAGAGAACTGTCTTGTTGCATCATAGCTGTCATAACCTCCCAAGAAACTCCATATTTTTCTGCCGCCTTAGCAATCATTTCTCCTGTTACTGGGCTATTTGGTGCTACTTGTTTAATATAGTTATTGATATCTGATATTGATTTAAACTGACCAATATTAGAAACTAAACTTGAAACAGCTTTTTCGTGATTAGGGTCTGTGGCATAAGAAGAAATATCATAAGAGTTTCCAGTGGCATCTGTAACAACTCCAACACCACCAGCATTTGTTTGACCACCTTCCGAAGACGATGTATATTTCACTTCGCCAGTATCTTTATTATACATTAAACCTGTTGTTGTATCAACTGTCCAGTTATCCTTATTCTTTATATAATTATCAAGTGCCTGTTGAGCATTAACTGCTTTAATACCTTGAAATACTAATTGTGGGTCAAGACCAGCGTCAGTTACTATCTTTGAAAAAGTAGCGGTTTGTTCGGCTGTTAATTTATCAACATCAACTCCTTTGTAAGCCTCTAAGGCCATAGCAAATTTATTCTGTTGGTCTGTTGTAAGTTGTTTAGCTTGGTCTAATACATTCTGTTTAGCGGAGTCAATATGAGTTTGAATTTTATCTTGATAATCAGCGATAGTATTTGTTCCGTTAATAATGTTCTGTTGTTCTTGTGCTGATAGATTTACAGATGACAAAAGATTAGCTTCTTCATTTGATAAAGCTGTTTGTTTAAAAGAGGCTTCACGTTCAATCTGTTGTTTAGACATTGAACCTTGTGAAGTTAAAATATTAGGATTGAAATCAACATTACTCTGTGCTTTAGTAGTTTGTAAACCCAAATCTCTAATCTGTCCCTGTTTAGCAAGTAAATCTGTTTTGTTTTGCGCCTGCTGTTGGGGAGTATAAGTTTGTGATAAAGCACCACTATCTTTAATAGTCTTAATATTCTCATTTAACTGTTGTGAGAATTGGTCTTGACCAGCGACTGTTCCAGCAGTTTCTTGCTGTTGTGCTAATGTTTGATTACTAGCCTTAGCCTCTGCCAATTTATCAATACCAGAAGTAGATGTTAGTGTATCAGCACCAACTTTTGTAGGAGGAGTAAGGGAAACACCAGGAACATAAACCCCTTTAGGAATTTGAACTGCTACTCCATTTTTATAACCAGTAATCATTGGTGTTGTAGAAGTATTTTTTAGAGTTGAGTTTGTTGTTACCGCCGGTTTAGTATCAAGTTTATAACCTTGACTGAAATATTGTTGTGCTTGTGGACTTCCACTATCAACAACCACCTTTTGACCTTGTGGATTAATTAACGTTGCTTTAATAGCCATATTTTTTATATTTTTATTCTTTTATTTTAACTTATAATTATGTGTAGTGTCAATATTATGTCATTGTTACATACCGCCAAACTCCATTAATAAATGTATATATTCTTCTATTTATACCGTCATCAAAATAAACTGTTTGCTCGTAGAAGTTTTTTGGATAATATGTTGGCACGACCTTCCAATGTTGTTTAATCTGATATGTTTCTAGAAACTTCTGATTAATAAAGTCCTGATTAGTTCCGGTCTTGATATCTGTTGGTGCTACTTCATTGTTTCCCCGTTGGTTGAAATTTATATCTATTGTTTTTTGTTCCATATCTTTAAAAAATATTTATTGAATGTAGGTCTAAAGGAAACGCATCTTGATTTTCAAACACTATTTCTAACCAAAGTTTATCTGAATAAAAAGTAGGAATAGAAAATTGAATTTCTTGTGGGAAAGAATCAGAATTTAAAGTTTTTGGACTACCAAGTGTCTGATATAGGTCAAATTTCTTTAAATAAGTTACATCTAAATTTGGATTAGTAGATAAATCTGGGCTAATATAATCAATTTCATCCACTGTTCCTCCGTCGGTTATGTTGGTCACAAAAGTTCTTTCATAACCTGAATTACCATAAGGAATAAAAAACTCTTGCCCTACCTTAGTTCTATATGTATATTGTGATTTATTTACTATTAAATTTATGCCTCCACCAGTTCCAGGCTGTAAGAAATTAAACATTGGATTTTCTCCTTGACCATAATTAACTTTAACCATATTGTTTTGGTTAAGAGTTGGGTTGTAATCATTTCTTGGAGAAAGGTTTAATTCAATTAGGCTAATATTCATCTTCTGGGGTAGTTTGACGTATAAAAGGCAAGAAGATTTTTTGGCTATTAGATTTTTTATTCTTCCAAAACCTTTATTATAGCAGTAAACCGCGGGTGTTCCTTGACTAAAAGTAGTTCCATAATCGTTTACAATAAATAAAGCTCCGTTTACTTGGTTCAATTTACCATTTTTAGTCTGATTAGGAAAGTAAGATAAAACTTTATCTTTAATATTATAAGAATAATAACCTGGGGTCATTCTACTTGTTGTAGTTGTGGCACCATATCCTGTAAGTAAAAATCCATCTTCAGTTGACACCATATTATATTTACGTGGAACTTCACTATCTGTAAATATTGAATCTGGTAGTTTGTCTAAATATTGTAATGTATATCCATCTGTATAGTAAATATTAGCGCCAACCAAAACTACCCAACCAGAACCATACCTAACAACACCAGATACAGGAATATCTAATTCTAAGATAGATAGCCAGTTGGGTGAGTAACCATCCCAAAGAAGCAATGAACCTCTGCCATTAATATATGAACAAACTAATAGTCTATCTTGGTTATATTCCATCATTAAAGCCTGGTGATTATTGGGAAGTTGTTTTTTAAACTTATCAGAAGGAAGGGTTTGAAGTCCAGTTAAATCGGTTGTCCAAGTAGTTTCATCTGTTGCTAAAGAAGTAATGTAGTTACCATTTAAACAATAGTAAGCATCATTCCATAAAACTATTTGTCTATTCCATTGAAGTGGAGCTGGTTGTGGTGTAAATTGTTGATTGTTATCGTTCGTTGTAACGCCTAATGTAAATCTATTGTCAACAAATGCGACATACCAATCTCCAGAAACAGTAGCGGTGCTTGTTGCGAAATGAACAGTATCATTAGCGTTTGTAGTTGTAGTATTTCCAGAATTTAAAGTATATTCAACTCCTTTTGTTAGGTTGTAAATTTTATTAACATCGGCAGAATTTGTAACACCTAAGGTAGTAAAGTTTCTATTAGTATCAATAAGAGAGGTTGTAGAACCTCCGGTTGCTTTACCAATCCAACCTACTCCAATCGTGTTAGCTGTTGAATATATAATATTACCTTTTCTTGTATTATTAATATGTCCTCCAAAACAGAAAAAAACAGCAGAATTTGAAAGATTATGTATTTTACCTAAAGAACCGCTAGAAGAATAATCAAATATACCGCCTCCCATTCCAAGCATAGCAATTCTATTATCTCCAACGTGTTGATATGAAGCCATTGAAACAATATCTTCAATATTACTCCAACCAGCTGTTGTAGAGTCTAAAATATTTTGAGTTCCCCATCCTTGAGTAAGGATAGTTTGACCTTGTAAAGACTTAGGTAAAAAACCGTCAATCCAATACATTCCATTGTCACCCATCCCCGTAAAATTCTTTAAGGATATTACTGGTTTTGTGTTGATTTGTTTGCCATTATTACTTCCTATCATATAATATTCATCTTATTTATTTAAATCGCACCACGAGTCATTTAAAGCTATTGTCGTTAGTTATATAAAGGTGATTGTGGCTTACCAGTTCCCTTCCAATGATTATTGCTACCTCTAATAAATAAACTAGCTCCATTAATATTTCCGTAAGTTTCCAAAACACTACAAGTTTTACCAGTCCAAGGGTCAATTGCTAAGTAATCTCCATCTTGAGTTTTCCAAAGAGCAAGAACCCAATGAGATTTATTAGCCACGTTAAGAACAACCGCTCTATCGGAATGATTTTTACCTTCTGTTAAATAAGAGTCAATCATTTTCATATCAATTACTTCGTTTGGCACATTAATCTGTGAACCCTCTCGCCATCTAAAGCCGAAGTTAGGGAAAGATAAATTAATCCACTGTAAACCACCAGCATCATCAAAATTATGAGGATTAGTTGCTAATTCTTTAGGGCTTTTATAACAACCAAAATAATCAGACATCATTGAAATACAAGTTAAAAGACAACCATAACGACCAATAGTAATATTTGAATTACCCATCTTATCAGTTGACCATTTTTCATCTCTTTGACTTAGATACTTAATTGAATTTATTCCATCCATATTTTTATAATTATTGATTTAATTATTTCTATTGTTATTATTATATCTATTACTATTCCTATCTTGATTACCCAGTCTATTATTTCTTCGAGATAATCGTCATCCATATTATTAGACATTATATTGTTGCTCTAATTGAACATCGTATGTTTTTCTGTCGGCATACTCTGCCTGTTTACCAGGATTGCCAGATGATTTTGGTGTAAGCCATCCACACACTCTTGAATAAACTATACACTCTTGTCTTTTTAATTCATTCATATATTATGTGAGTTAGTATATAATTCTATTACCAGTATAACTATAAATAAAAGTGTTATTAGTAACATATCAAAAGCAGGTTTTAAAGCACTTGATTTAATACATCCTAAATAACCTTTCCAACTTTTATATATTCCTATAAGACATATTGCTATTATCCACCACATTAAATTAAATGGATTGCTGCTTTATAAATAAGTGTTCCCAAATAAGAACAAACACCTGTCCCGACAAGAATAAAGAAACCAACTAAAATCTTTTCTACCCACTTACCAGCAAACTTACTTTCCATCTTATTTAAACTAGAATCTAGTTTTTTTCCAAAAGATAAAATCATTTCTTTCATCTCTTTATGCTCGGTGGTGTTTTGTTCCATCATAATTTGTAGTGTATTAATTTGTATGTCTTGTTTGGTTGCCATATTATAATTTAGGAGTTTCTGTTATACCTTTAAAGTAATAACCAAAAACCATACCCAGAGCTGTAAAAAACATTTCTCCACTAACAATACCCATAGCGGTAAAAGCTACTAGAGCTAATGCCATTAAGATAAAGACAATTTTAGAAGCACTTGAAAAAATTTGTTTCATATATATTTTATTAATTATAAAGTCGCATATCTCCCCATCGCATTGCTATAATACTTAGCTACTTGTTGAGGAGTCCTTGTAAGTAGTTGTTCATATATTTATTATTAGTTAAAAAATTGGAAGAAGGCTGAGGGATTGCCAACGGTAAAAGGATATTGAAGTCCAGCTCCTGCGTTATATAGAGTAGTTATTTCTGTTGAAGTTAAAGCTCTTGACCAGATACCTACTTCGTCAATCATACCGTCGAAATTAACACCACCACCATAAAAATTACCAATCCAAGATATATCCGTTCCTGTTGTGTTGGCACTCACAGCCCCACTTCCATTAGCACTTCCATTTAAATAATGAGTAACGGTATTTCCACTTCTCGTAACGGTTAAATAAGTCCAAGTAGTATTAGAAACTGCGTTAGTAGAAGTAGTGGCAGTATATCCCCCAGCACTGATATTTCTTAACTGTAACATAAACTTATTATCACTTCCGCAATTATAAGTTATCAAAGCATTCCCATTACTATTATTTCTTTGGTCAAAAACTGACCTATTCGCTACTGATTGATTTAGATAAACCCAAGCAGATATAGTAAAATCAGAAGCCCCTGGGATAATATTACCAAGAGCAAACTGGTCTGTAGTGGCATTAAAAACTGCTCCATTATTTATTTTTCCAGCGGCGTAAGTTACACCTGTATTTGTAGCTGTATTAGCACCAACAGAGTCGGCAGCGTTTCCACTTGCTTCGTCCATTTTCCAGTAGCTAACAATATTGTCTAAAATCGCCATATCCTTAATCTTCTCCAGAGATATATATCTGTGTTGAAGTGTTAGTTATTATTAAGCTTCTTGAGAAACCGCTATCAAATCCCATTTAGTATCAGTTGCGTTATAAATAAAGCCCATATAAAGTGTTTTACTTAATACGGTTGTAGTTGGCAAAGCATTTCCCATAGCTCTAAATTGAGTATCATAGGTTAAGGCACGAGCAGTTCCGTTATCTTTTATTCTTATTACAAGTTTATTTCCACCGACTGGTGTGCCACCTGGATTGTTAAACTTTAAAGCTCCTGCCTGTGCTGTTACTTCGAATTGGTCGCAAGTAGCAACACTTAATGAAGTTCCTGTATCAGTTGTATAAGAAGCAGCTGTTACTAAACGAGGATTTATTCTAGCGACTAAAGCACCAGTCAAAGTTCCACCAGCTAAAGCTAATTTCTCAGTATCTAATTCTTCTAAAGCTGATTGAACATTTGTAGAAGCAATATTACCAGCGGGAACTACTGTAACCGAAGAAGCAGGTAATGAACCAGTTGCGGCAGTTGTAGAAGTTACAGAACCTTTTCTTATATCTTGTGTTTCTCGAATAACTGAATACTTACATCCAGCAGGAAAAGAACCACCACCAGAATTATCATTATAAAAAATAATCCTAGTAATTGGTCTAATTTCATTATCTGTTCCAATTATAGGATACAGACTTTGAATATTTGACCAAGTATAAGCCTGAGCATTTGATAAAGAAGTAAATTCAGTAGGAGCTGAAACTATTTTAATAGCTTCTCCAGCTACTGGGTTTTGAGTTGAATATATAAAATAAACAAACCATCTATTATCAGTTACTACAGTTCTCGATCCAATTTGACTTATTACTTCTGGTCTATTGGAGGCAACATTCCAAGCAAAAGGAAAACGAGTAGCAGGTAAAAATGAAACCTCTCCAGCTGCGTTCTGTGTAAATATTTTAAATAGAGCCGAGTTTGTTGCGTTTAAAGAAGCAGGAGTAATATTTCCTAAATCTTGAGTAAAAGGATTACCAGTTGTATTATTAGTAACAGTATAAGTTAAGTTATCGTCTAACACTGAACCAGTAGACAAAGCGATTACTGTATTTCTACCATCGGTATCAGGTGTTCCTGTTCCTAATTCATTGGTGGCCTTATCAAATCCAGCTGACCATCTTGAACCATCTAAGTGAAGAGCTAAATGAGTTGAGGCTGAAACTGTATTTTGGTGATATTCAATATATTGAGCAACAAGTTTGGCTGAAGCATCCCAAGCACTAAACACTATAGGATTAGTTCCAGCACCTGCTGTTCTTACTAAATTACCACTAGCACTAGGATTATTGGTCCCCACTGTTCTTTCGCATATTAAAGTAGTTCCACCAGCTATTGTCTGTGTTACGGTAAATGTAGAACTATTATTTGTATATGTATCTCCTAATGTTGCGGTAGCTGCGGTAACTGTAAATTTAAATAAATCTTTATTCCAAACAATACGATAAACTGCTGCTACAGTAGTAAAATCACTCCACATAGATTGAGAAGCGGTTGCTACTCCAGCTGAATCGAAATAGAAATACCACATCCCTGATGTATCAGTAAAAGCTGGGAAGTTTATTGTTCCTACTTTACGATAACGAGTAATAACACCACCGCCATCAGTAAAAATATTAAAATATCCTAAAGGAGGAGTGATAGTTAAAACTCTTGAGGTTGTATTGATTGAAATATCAGTATTAGAAATTGGAGTAGTTGCATCTACACCAGGGAAGTTTGTGGCAAAGTTATAAGTAGCAGCTGAAATAAATGTAGTCCAAATACCTGTTGAAGAACAATATTGACATTGAGCATATTCTCCAAAAAGATACATATAAATTTCTACCGTTCCAGTAGGAGTATTAAATTTATCCGTTCCACTGGTTGCGATAGTAAGATATTTATTTACTCCTATACCGTTTAATTTAACATAAATAATGGTTCCATCAGCAGGAGAAGAAGGCAAGGTAACTTTGAAAGAAGCGGCCGAAACATCACAATTGACAAGTTCAAAAGGATTAGCGGTATAGTTTGCTGTTTTTCCGACACAGGTTAAAGCAGGTTGCAAGGCTTTACTTAAATTAAGTGGGTCGTAAGTTGCCTTAATCATATCACCTGAACCAGTTCCGTCGGCGCCATCTGTTACTATGTAATCAAAAGTAGTAGCATCAGTAAATAAAATACGATATGTTTTTACTTTACCAACAGTTGATATTAAAGTAATACTTACAATACCTTTTCCGTCAGTCCCATTAGTTCCATTAGAACCAGTAACACCTTTATAATTTTTCCATAAACCTGTAAAATCTGAAACACTAGGACTAGAAATAGCAACAGTTGTGCTTTTGATAGCGATGTAATCTAAGGAGGCATTAAATGTTAATGTAAAACCAGTTCCAGAAGCATCGGAAGCATAGGCAATATAAACATAAGCACTAACACCGTCCGTTCCGTTGGTTCCGTTTGTTCCAGAGTCACCCTTTAAAGATGATTTAGGAGCTTTTTTAGTTACTCCAGTAACAAGGTCAACATAAGGAATGATATCAGTGTCTAATGGAGTTCCTGCTGTTAATTGTGATATTTTGCTATCCATATTATTTTATTTCATTAACAAATACTGTTGGAGATTTTGAACCAACACTATCTTCTAAAATTATTTTATCACCAGTTTCAAGAAGTAAGTAAAACGTATCTTCTTTTAATAAGTAACCATTACCATTATCAAAAGATGTTGAACCTTTTAATTCATTAATGGCTGTTATGTTTGAGTTTTTTATTTCGTTTGTAAACATTATCGTAACATTTTACCTCTTTTATTACTTAATACTGGTGTTTCGTATTTACTTGGTCTTTTTGAATAAAATTTACCAATCTCTGTTTCAAGTCTTATGATTTCTGATTGAAGTGAGTTGTCTTTCTTTTTTGTAAAGTTAAATTGATTAGCTGCATATATTGATAAATATTGATGAAATATAGTAGCAAATCCAGGTCTTTTTGTTGTATCGGATACAGTGAAATAGCTAGGAGTTCTTTTAAAATACATCTTTAATCCTTTTGTTCTATCATAGTCTGAAGCTGGATATAAAGTAACTTCTGTGCCGTTAAAATCAAACCAGGTAGGCAAAGAAGATTCTTTATTAAACTCTTTAAGAGCCATACCATCTAAATCTTTTTCATCAATTGGAACCAATTGGATTCCATTACCATCGGCATCTTCAATGTCAATTCTTTCGATATAAAGCCAGTCTTGTAAAGCAGTTGGAGTATCAGAAAATATAGTATATTTCTTCTGGTCTTTTACTAAATCTGTATAAGTGATTGGTGTATCAGGATAATTAGCATCATCCCAAGACATTCGACCATCTGAATTAATAATAATATCGCAAACACGAGAATAAGCCTCATTTATATAACGAGTTCTATCTCCTATTGGAAACATATTTAGATCTGCTGCCGTCCTAAATGTTATATCCTCAATTAAACTATCACTATTTGTTCCTGAAAATACCATATTGTTATACTATAAAAAATAAATTATTACACCCTACATTTCTAAATTCTACTTCACCAAACATATCTCTAATATCTTGTTCGTTGTATGTGGCATAGTGATAATCAACATCTTCCATTGGTTTTAAGTAGTTCCTATCATTATCTACTATTATCTTTCCAATATCTCCGTTAGGTAAGATGACAATTACTTTATCGGCTATTTTTTTAATCTTTTCCACATATTCTTTTGGATTTTCTAAGTGTTCAAATACTTGTGAGAATAAAGCGTAATCAAAGTGGTCTTTAATGTCCTTGATATCTCCACAAGTAAACTTATTACCAAATCTTTCATTGGCTCTTTTCATAGCTACTTGTGACCAGTCAATTCCCTTATAATTTTTAAAATATAGACTAGCCTCACCTTCGCCGCAACCAACATCTATAACTGATTTATCTCCAACAATTTCTCCGGCAACTGCAAAGGTATTTAATTCCTCAGCGTTGTTGTGATGCCCAAAATCTGTATAAAACTTTTCCCACCAAAACTTATCGTATTTAGAGATGTCATCTGTAATTATTGTCGACATATTTTTTCTTTTAGTTCGTTGTGCCTTGCCATTGCTCCCTTATTCCTAGAATTAGGATAATCAGAGATATTAACAAGTTTTTGATTTATTACTCCTACTTTATAACCATTTCTTAGTGCCTTTATATTGAATTCATAATCTTCATATCCACCAAGCGTTTCATCGAAGTTATGACTCTCCCATACTTTTCTTTTAAACAGTGAGCAGTTAAGAATTCTGTTAGCTTGTAAGAAATCATCTAAACTACCAGACATAGGTTCAAAGTATCTTCCATTAATATCTCCACCTGTTCCAACAATATCATATCTCTCCATTAACGGAACTGTTTTTTCAAGATAATCTGGTTCTAACCAATCATCGGCATCAAGTGTTAAACAGTATTCACTATCAGAGCCACGTATAGCCTCATTTCTGCCTGTAGCAACATCTTTATCGTAAAGTTGAACTATTAGTCGGAAGTCGGTAAATGTTTGTTTTAAAACGCTATCAATGGCTCGTGGTAGTAAATCCCAGTAGTAGTTTTTTTCTTTCTTAATCGGTATAACTACATCAACCATATTATTCAATCCCGTTATGTTTAGCTTTTGAATCTAAAAACCATTCTTTAAATTCTTCAACAGCATCGTTTTCTTCTACTTCAATTTCTCCTTCATCATTTAGTTTATATTGACCCAACTTACCGAATTCTGATGGGACAATTTCTTTATAAAGGATAGCACTGTTCTTATCGTCAATAGTTTTTAACTTAGCCATTAAAGAGTTATTAATTTCTTCATTTTCTTCTACCGCTTTAATTAAGTCAGTCATAATACCACTTTTAATGTGGATAGAAATCTCGTCTACTCCCTCTTTTTTAATACCAAAGTCGTAATTTTCTGTATTTAAGAACTCAATCAAGGAATTCTTTAGTAATTTATTGGCATTTTGATTATTGGAACGACCCTCTTCTACAATGGCCTTGCGCTCTGTTAAATTTTTAGCCATTTCTTTGTTTTTAAATTTGTGTGTAGTGATAATCATAAGTTTAAGATAATTTATTGATAGCATCTCGCCAAAGAGGTGCTAATTTTTTAATATGATAATTTTCTAATACGTATTTATGTGCTTTTTCTCCCATATCCTCTCTTAATTCCTTACTTTCTATTAGTTTTTCTGTCATTTCTTTCCAATCCTCTTTAGTATTGGCGATAAACATATAATCTTTATCATTTTTACTTACTTGATATGGACTTTTTTCATCTGGGAATCCTTGTGCAATGACTGGTATCTCTAACATTGAAGCCTCTAAGAATTTACAGTTAGACTTACACCTATTAAAGTAACTATCTTCTCTTGGTATAAGCATTATATCTAACTTCAAGTTATTCAATGTTTCAAAGTATTCTTCCATTGGTACAAATGGCACCCATTCAACGTTTATTGTTTTCCAGAAAGCAAACTCATCTACATAGAAACCTTTTACTATATCGTCTGTCTTTTTATCTTCTGCTTTTGGTGGTAATGAGAATAAAACCAATTGAATATCTTTACGTTTACCTAAATCTTGTAGTAATTCTCGTATAGGTTCAAAATCGTAGTTCATTGCTACACTACCAACTATTCCGATACGACATACATCTGACTCATTTCTTTTTGGTATAGGCCAGTCTAGAGGCTCTACTGCATTAGGACAAACAACTACATTTTTATTTATTTGTTTATACTCATCTGCTAGAAATTCTGTTGTGGTTATTACTAAGTCTGATATTCTTATAAAATCATCTAGGGTTTCAATTCTTTTCTCTAATTGACCTTTAAACTTCATCTGGTCATTATTCTTATAGGTATCATCATTCTCAAATATAATCTTTTTACCTAACTGTTTTAATCTCCAAGCAACTGTTAATCTACTATCA
Organism: Candidatus Falkowiibacteriota bacterium; assembly: GCA_037132255.1. GTDB lineage: Bacteria > Patescibacteriota > Patescibacteriia > Patescibacteriales > UBA12465 > UBA12465. Next base: position 14,198 of record JBAXPN010000008.1, on the reverse strand, counting down.
TCATCTGGTCTTTGAAATATTACATTATCTGCACTTATAGAATTGTTGGCGGATACTTCTGGACTAACCCTTTCATCTCCTAAAGTCATTCTATCTCCTTTCCATCCCAACTCTCTTTGAGGAAGAATACACCGATAATAATTACATCCATCAAATCTATTGTGAATAAAGTATGTTGACATTTTATTAATGTTAAATGAATATCTTACGCTGACGGACTGACTCCTGCCGTTCTGCCCTCATTCTTTGAGTCTGTTGTTGGTTCAGCCATTCCAATGTTACTAACTCCGATAGGGTTTGGTGGGGTTGTTTCATTTCCATCTTCATTAATCCATACTCTCTCTCGTTTTGTAATGTTGACATATACACTCATATAATTGCGTTTAAACTCTATTGGCTTAGGGAGTTTAAGACCCAGCCAATAAAGCAATTATCTTAAATCGTTCTCACGATTATTTAATTAGGCAACTGAACTTAACATCTGAACACCATAAGTTGTTCTGTTGTTGATTACACCGTATTGTAAATCAGCAGTAGTAACAGTTGATAGGTATTGTGGGATGTAGTTAGTTTGAACACGAACTAAACCTGCACCTTGTCCTGGTAATGGGGATGTAGCATAGTGAATAGCATCTTTATGAGCAATAGCATTGATACGACCAATGGAAATACCATCGACATACTTTAAGCGGTTGCTTAATTTTACTGGAACACCATACATAGCCATCATAGGTCTTTTTGATACTGGGTCATTAACTGGTGAGTTGGTATTCAATTGGAATACAGTATTACCAGCGATATCTCTCCAAAAAACTTTTGTATCAAGGAAGAACCAAATGTTACCATCTTGAACGTCCTCTTTTGTGTTTGCTTCGATGATACCGATAGCCTTACGAACATCAGAATCAGCGATACCAGTTGTAGAAGCGCCAACAGAAGTTGTGAAGTTGGAAAATAAAGTGATTAAAGCATCTTCTAATACGTTAGCAGCTGTGTAACCAGCATTCTTTCCGTATTTTTCCATAATATACCAAGATTTCTTTAATTTTACCCAATCACCATCTTCAACTGCAAATGATACTTCTTTCCAAACATTAACTGTTAAAGTAATGTTTGTATCAGTTGGAGCGTTTAATGTAACAGTAGTTGCATTGCTCTTAGCATAAGCAGACATTTCTGTTAATGTTGGAGTATAAACAATGTTACCACCATCGGATAACTCTGAACTACGATTTGTGAAAAAAGTAGCCATATGTTGTTTATCTTTTGCGAAGTCATTAATCATCGCACCCCAGATTTTTGGAATCATTGCATCTAGGTTACCAGAGGCACCTGTAAATGTTCCGGTTGGAAAAGCCATATTGTTTTTTTATGACTTAGTTTTGAAATTACTGAGCTGAATTGAATTTACTTTTTAAATCTTCCATATCTACTCTACCGTCTTCTTTTGTTGCCAGGTCAATAGGAGATTCATAAGATGAACCGCCATTACTGTTTAATTGGGCTTTAGCCTTTCTTTCAGCGTCTTGTCTAGCTTTTAAATTAACGGAAAAAATAGATTCTTTAGCTGCTTCTTCTAAACTTAGTGTTTTACCACGTTGTAGATTGATAGCCTGAATATCTTTTAAGAGATTAATATCCTCTGTTGAGAAACCATCTCTTCGTAAAAGTTTTTCGTCAACTCTGTTGTCAAAGTCTAAGTCGTTTGTTTTTACGTTTTTATTAATAGGCGTTTTAGACTCTTTTAGTCTAGCCTCAGCCTTAGTAGCTCTAGCGTATAATTGTTTTTTACTTGCATCTAATTTAATTAAGGCCTCTGCTAGTTCTTCCTTAGTTAAATCGTCTAGGTTGTCAGTAGTGACTTCCTCGGTTTCCTCAACCTCTTCTTCGGACTGTTCTGGAGTATCCAATAACTCATCAATGTTTGACATATATTTTTTGAGGGGACTTATGAGTGTCCCAATGTGTTGACTTTAAGTGTGTCAACTTCACGCACCGAGTGACAGATTCGGACTGTCGATGTCAGTTTTGGAAACTGAAGTGCTAACCACTACACTAACTCGGCAAGCCTTAAATCATAGGCTTATTCACGACAATATTTTTAATCTTTAAATCATTAACTCTTTTTACTACATCATTTAAAATAATGGTGGCATATGAACGACCAATAACATCTGCAGCAATCTCCTGACAACCAATTGTCTTATCTACGTTAATAGGGTTTAATAGTTTAAATACTTCATCACCTATTACGCTTTCAATTACTTTCCAACCAGGAGTATTTATTGTTTCTAGTATTTGATTTCTTTCATTGATGTTTAATTCTCTCATATTATATTTGAACTAATTTCTAATTAACGATTCTAGTTTAGCTCTTGAAGTAAAAACGTCTTCAATCACTTCATATTCCTTAGCTAACATAAATTTTATTAAAGCGTCTATTTTTTCTTCTATTGCGTCTAATCTATCTGGAATTGGTATAAATTTTTCAATCATATTTTTTAAATTAATTATTATACTATTGTTAAAACTCCACTATTATTCCAGATACTTCCTGCTGGTAAACCTGCGGCTGATGTAGGTAATCCGTCAACAATTAATTTATTACCAGTAGTTTGATTTCCTAAAAATGTATATTTAACTAAAGTTGTAATTGTTTTATTAGAATAATCTGCGGGGAAGACATTTTTTTCAGTAATACCAGCTGCCAATATATTTGTATTAAAGTTATCTCCAATTTCGTTATATCTAAATGTTCCACTATAAGTTCCTGAATAAGAATCTCCTTTAAAATAGTTATTATAAACACTGGAAGTATTAGCAAAAGTATTTGAAGCAAAACTACCTAAAACAATATTCTGATATTGAAGTGACGAACCCACTGAATAAGTGCAATTATTAAGACCTGAGTAATAGTTATTGTATGATTGACTATTATCTCCAGTGAAGGTGCAATATTGAGTTCCTCCGTAACTATTATTATAAAGCCAAGTTATTTTTCCTGCCCCAGAATTACCAGTAAAATCTCCATAAATATTATAACCAGTATTAGAGTTAGCTGAATTAGTTAAGTTATTGTTTGTAACTCTAGCATAAAAATTACAGAAAGACAGTGAGCCATCAATCATTGTATTTCCCGTTACATCTCCGACAAATTTACAACTTTGAACTACTCCTCCAAATGTAGAAGTTATTATCTTGTTAGCATTAGTTGAAGATAGAAGTGAATTAAAATTAACAGCAGACAAATAAACAATATTATTATATTCCGTTATTCCTTTAAAATTTACTGACTGAGCATAAGGCATTACGTTATTATTGAAGCTATTATACATTTTTGCACTTATTGAGCCTAAGGTGTTGTATTGAGATGAACCAGCAAATAATGTATTAACAATATTAATTCCAGCGGAATATGACATATTGTATAAAATACTAGAAGTTATCTTTAAAAATGTATTTCCCGATATAGTATATGCAATTGAGTCGCTTGAATATAATAAAGTATTTTGAACATCATCAAATGTATTATTGCCAACTAAATGAAGTTCTGCATTACCCACATTTCTAATTACAATATTAGCAGTGCTCATTCCCCAATCAACTTTTGCGTTTAAAGGAAATTGAGCAACATACAAATTAAATCCATTCCAAGCACCTGTAAAAGAAGAATTACACTTTCCTGTTCCTGTATAACATTGAAATTGAAAAGGTGCTCTATCTATATATTGATTAATATCTTTTGAAACATTAAATCCTCCAGAATAAAAATCTCCAGCTAATGGATATTCCGATGACGTTTGACTAGATAATAAAGTCCAAAAACCATTGATTGATGGTGTTGTTGACGTTGCTAAAATACATAACCAAACTTGATTACTTTGTGTGCATATATAACCAGCAGTATGAGCACCACTTACATAAGCACTTGCTAAAAATTTATAATTTCTAACCTTAACGCCACGATAATCAGTGTCTACATAAAAGTCGGTAACTGTATTATATCTCGCTCTTATTATTCCTAAAGGATTGGCATACACCTTATACCAATTCATATAAATATAACTTGGACTATCTGGAGTGAAAATTGACTCAAAACTTACACCGGGATTATTAATCCAAGTAAATATTCCATTTTCAAATGTAAAATCTATATTTAGAGTTGACTGGTCGGCATAAAAAGAAACATCAGTATCACCATCGTAACCTTCTAAATAAAAATAGTCTTGAGAATAAGGACCTGTTTCAGAAACAGAAAACCAATCCGTTCCATAACCAGTGGTAGTTATATTAGAACTATCATAACCACTTTCATTAGCATAACTAATCTCCTCTGTTAAAGCACTAACTACTGTAGTAAATTTAATTTCCTCATCAGTATAAGTAGCTGAAAAACCTTTTTGTCCAATCTGATTTACATCTAAAGCTTGAACATAAATCTGTTCTACTGGTGCGGTATATAAAACATTTGTTCCAGCAATAAAAGATAATGTCTGATAGTCAGTAATTTTATACCATTGATTAGGAATAAGTTGAGATGTTGCCTTTAAGCCTGTTATAGCATTAAGCAACTCATCCATCGTTACAGATATGGAAAGTTTAGCATAACTATCCAATGCTGCGTGTAAAGGGTTATCTGTTGTTCCTTTTCCGGTTATTGTATTATCAGTTATAACTGTTGCTAAACCACTATTACCGAACCAACTTCTAACTTGTGTTGGTAAATCTTTAATAGAACTAGCGGGTATTCTGTCATTACCTTTTAATTTTTTAATGTTCTCAACAACATCTTTAACATCAGGATTAACTCCATCTTTACCGTCTTTGCCATTAATCCCATCTAATCCTGTTAAACCAATTAAACCGATACCATTTTTACCATTCTTACCATCAACCCCATTCTTTCCATTTAAACCGTCACGACCATCTCTTCCATTCTTTCCGTCTTTACCATTCTTACCGCTAACTATTCCCAATTTATTCTTGAGTTTATCTTTACTGATTTCTATTTGTATTTTTTGAATACTCATTACTTAATATTTAATTCTACTATAATTTCATCCTTTTGATTAATAGCCTCTATAACTTTATCTAACTTGCTAATTATATTTGAATCATCTTTTTCTTCTTTATTCTCTATTGATGATTTTATCTCCATTAATCCTTGAATAATTTTTTTAGCATTCTGTTGATTATCTGTAATTAAATCTTTCTTATCTGCTCTAAGTTCTAATAGTAAATCAGCGGTTAATCTTTGAAGCCATTTATAGGCATTATCAAATATTTCTTTTATTTCCATATTTATTGATTAATAAGTGATGCTAAACCACCTGTTTGTGGTGGTGCCATATTAGGTTTCTTTTGAGTAGATTGTAATCCTTGTGCTTGCTGTTGAATTTCTTTCTCACTCATACGAATAGGAGTGATTTGATTGTCTTCACAGTATTGACGGAAGTAAGGGTCATTAACTACTGCTGGATTACCTTGTTTCCATTGTAATATGTTAGAATATGCATCATTCTTAGCAGACTTATCAACTGTTTCTCCGGTAACATTTAATGAGATACCAAATTCAAAGTTAAAAAATCCTTTAGGTATGTCAATTGTTCTTCCAGTCTTTTCAATATTTGCTCTATATTCCTGTTCTACATTAGCTATTTCTTCATCTGAAACATATTTACCCCGTTCATTTGCTGTTTTGATATATTCAAGTAATTTTATTTGAACTATTTGGTCATCATAAAGGTTAATATCTTTTAAGTTGTCAATAATATCTAAGACACTTCCTCTGTTCCATTTTTTAACTACACTTGGTAGAATTTCTTCTTCTAATAAAAAGCTGACTGTTTCACCAATGGTCTGTTTAATATATTGAAATGCACTCTTAGCACTATTAGACATCGCTGCCACTGCTCTAAATGGTGTTCCGCTAGGCATAGCATCACCAGTAATAACTTCAGGTGTAAGACAAAGTTTATCTGCTTGACGTTCTAGTCTATCTAATTCTCCCAATAGAACTGTAAATGCTCTATTATCAATACCAATCTGTTGTAAGTCTGCCGAGTTAATAATCTGACCGCTTATAGCACCTTCTAAGACGTTACCAGTAGTATTTGGTTCATTAGTTCTCATTAAGAGCAAGGAGGCTATCTGTGTGGCCTCTGCGTTAGCATTAACTACCGCATTAGCTCTTTCCTGAACCTTAAATAAACGCTCTACTACACCAACTCTCATCCAACGACCACGATATCTTCCAATATGGAAATCATAGTAAGGTAATTCTTCACAATCTATATCTTCATCATAGAACGCAATAGTTTCTTTATCTCCATAACCAGCACCAATGTAGTGACAATAGTGAACCTTACCATTTAAATCAACACATTCACCCCATCTCTCCCATATCTCACGAAGCATATAACGATTCTCTTTATTTTCTTTGTCTGAACCATCAGCTTTACGAGCATTTTTTAATATGTCATCAATGTTATCCCAGGCTCCTTCTTTTTCTCTTATATCTATTTCACTTAAATAATGTAGTTCTACTACTGGAGTCTTACGAATAGTCTTAGCGGCCGGATTAAAGTATAAATGTCTTAAGTCTGATTCTACTAAACACTTCTCCTTAGTTTCATAGTCATCATAAGTCTTCCATACGATAGAACCATAAGTTGCAATACCTTCTGACAAATCATTTAAAGTAAGGCTTAACTTATTATCTTTCATCCATTTTTGGAATCTTAGTCTAAGAATCCAAGCTTGTAAGAAATTAGTATCTCCTTTACCAACTGGGAGTAAATCTTTAGTATCTAAATCAATGTTCTTAGCAAAGTGAATAATACGAGGAGTTGATAAATTCCAGAAGATTAAGTCTGGTTCTGTCCTTGTGTAAAACTTATCATTAATATAATTATTGATACGTCTTATTGTTTGATATTGATTAAATGAATAGTTTTCAGATATCTTGAAGTCTTTACGAAAGTCCTCCACTTCTCGTCTGATTATTTCACTAATTCTTTCCTTAAGTTTCAGCATAATGTTATATCATTGTTTGGCGTTGTCCGCCGAAGTTATTTACTACTTGTGGTCTATATGAACTAAATCCATATCTAATTGCATCTAAAGCGTGATTAAATAAATCTATTGGTGTATTTATGTTTATTCCGTTGCTATCTGTTTGCCATAAATAGTTACGATATTCTTTTAATAGATTAACGGAACTCTTTGTGACATTTATTTGTTGGTCTTGAACGAACTGAATACCTTGAGTGACACTTCCTTTACCCTTAATAGCGGGTAACACGTTTATTCCATATAGTTTAAGCTCATCTATACTCTTAGGCTCTGCACTGTCTGCTATTGTTAAAATGTTTGGTTCCGGTAATGCTTGTATAATATCAGCTATTTGTTTGTTACTTAATCCTTTTTGATAAGTAATTTCATCTAATATAAACCCACCGTTATATCTATATATAGCAACTATAGCTGTAGGGTCATTAGTATAACCGAAGTCTAGCCCATATCTCTCTAATCTTGCTTCGTGTGGTATTTCATCTATAATATTCCAATTGGTGTAAATCTTTCCTTCTACATTACCAAGTTGTCCTAATCCATAAACAGTCCACCAATTCTTATTGTTTCTTCTCTGTTCGATTGATTTAATAATCTCATCACTTAAAGCTTCGTTATCTTTATATGTTAAGATTATAAACTCATAGTCATCACGCTTACCAATAATATCTGTATTAACCCAAAACTCATTAGTTGGATTATAATCAATTAAGATAAATTGTTTTGTTCTAACTTCTAATTGGTCAAACGCTTCGTATGGTATATTGTTTCCTTCGTTTATAAATAGTCTATCACGTCTTGGTCCTCTAACCTTACTTGGTTGGTCAACTGAAAAGAACTCTATTTTACTTCCCGTTTCAAATGTGTATGTGTAATCTGTTTTATTCCACCTAGCGTCATCAAAGTATTTCTGTTCCATCATTATAGACAAGAAATCTCTTATAATACCACGCTTTAAATGTGGAAAAGACTCAGATACACAAGACGTTAGAGTAGCTACGTTATCACTCTGTGCTAAATGGATTAACAAAGAAAGTGATGATATTGATTTACCAGCACTAGTTCCCCCCTGTATTATCCTTATCCTCTTGGTCATCTCCATTATCTTCCGAGTGGCCGATGTTATTTGATACATATGCTAGTAATGGTAATGGTTTATCTCCACTTGTAATATCTTGCTCTGTCTTAATAGTTCTTGGTAATAAAGAAGAAACCAACTTTTCTTCAAATTCGGTTAATTCTTCTCCTGAGGAAATCTTATTATCAACCTTCTCCCAAAGCTTATTGATTGCTGATACTTTATGATATTCTTCGTATATTTTATGTCTGCCACTATTACTATTACCTGCCATTTTAAAAACTATTATTTATTTAACTTTAGCTAATTACTATTTATTTTTTAAAGCATTATTAAGTTTATTCTTCTTAACAATTTTAATAGCACCTTTAGCAGATTTAACTGCTTTAATCTTTTTACTAATCATATTTATTTAATGTTATTTCTTTTTAGATTTATATTGTTTCATTCTAGTATCTGTTACTTGTTTCTGAACAGACATTGCTGCTCTACCATATGGAGTATTAGCATTCTCTGCTGTTACTTTAGGAAAACCAGTCTTAGCATATTGAGGATTAAGTTTTTTAAATATATTTTCTCCCTCTACGATAGCTTTAGACCTTATTTCTTTTTTTGCTTTTTGATTTCCAAACATATTATTTTTTATTAGATTTACGTTTTTCTTCTAATGCGATAGCAATACTTTGTTTATTAGCTACTTTTTTACCAAACTTCTTAGCTGTCTTAGCATAATTTTTTCCAGTATGAAGTTCTTTTATATTTTTCGATACAGTCTTGGCACTTGTTCCTTTCTTAAGAGGCATATTTTTATAATAATTTAGATAATAGATTAAATTGTTCAATATATTCTTTAATTATTTTCTTCTGGTCATTTCTATTTCCTATATAAGGTTTATCTTTTCTGGTAGATATGTAAGGAAGATGTGACTCAAGTGAAGACCAAGTCATTCTCATTAACTTTGCTATTATATCTTCTTTAGTCATAATGTTTTTTTATCTGTCCACTTCTCGAGGTAGCAAGTCTCCTAAGACCGAAAGTTCCACAGCGTGCTAATATAGAATTCGTCAAGCATCTTCTTTGCTAGTAGCAGTCCTAATGGACAGACAGAAAAATACTACTTTCTTTTTTTAAATACTTTTTCAATCTTCTGTGAGGTTTTTGATTCATCATCTAAAATAGCGTTCCAGTCAATCCAACTTTCTTCATCATCCTCAACTAATTCTCCACCATTTAAATAATATCCTTTAGGCATATATAAATATATTGTAGATACCAAAGAACCCAGCGTTTATAAAATAAGTTCTGGGCTAAGAGTGGCTGTTATTACTAACAATTTTTAATCTTTTTTTCATTAAGTTAAAATAGAATATCTAATAACTTACATATACATTATAACATATAATATAACTTTATTCAACCTTAATAAAAGTAAACTAAAAATAAATTACAAAAATAAATATTTCAAATTTTCCAAATATAAAATACCAATAAACTCTAGTAAACTATACCTTTTATAGACTCTTGACTTTAGTTTAAATGTTTGTTATTATGTAGATACTGCTTTTCACCCCTTTGCTAACTCCACCGCCTCTAAGTAAATCTATAAACAATCTAACTAGTCTACTAGTAAGAGCCACTGATTAAGGAATAGGATTTAGGGTCGGAGAGGAATCAGGAAATAGGGGTAAAGTGTCTATAGTAACTAATAACATAAAACAATATGGTTTGTAAACGATGTAGTAAAGAATTAGAAGAAAGAACTCATAGTGAGATTACTGAAAAGATATTGAAACAACCTTACTATTTTAGCAAGTGGTATGTTTGTAGAGATTGTAACTTTATTCAGTTGGTAGAAAAGTTTAAAATTAAAAATAATAATTATGAAAGAAAATAAATCATTAGGGTTAAGAGATAGTCAAGCAACAATTAAAATTAGCAAGATTACTCTTGATAAGATTAAAGTTTTATGCGAGGAAACTGGATATAAACAAATAACAGTTTTAGAGTATTTATTGAATGGTAAAATTAATTTAGACAAACTAAAATAGATAGTTGACAAATTCTGTAGGTATGATAAGATAGTATAGTAATTAATTAAATTAAACTATATGCTACAAGAACAACTAACAATGCTTGAATCTCAACTTAATGGTATATCTAGTAATTGGAACGGAGATGAGAGTGGAATAGCAGAAGAAAGATGTCAGGCTTCATTAGAGGCTTTAGAAAAGTTAAATAATTTAAAAACCCTACTAGAAGAATTAAAAATTATATGATATTTGAAAATTACCAAACAACAGAAGAAAACTTTACGCCTAAAAATTATGAAGAAGTAAAAAATGATGAACATTACCATCATTCGCTTAAAGGTTGTAATTGCGAAATTAAAATTGGTAAAAGTAAAGATATTCAATCTGTTATCTATTACTATAAAGTTTGCCATACTCACAATGTAGAATGCTCTAAGACTGGTTGGGAACTTGGTTGGTATCAGGGTAAAAAAAGTCAGACTAGCGTTAAGTTTGAATATAATGGATTATGTAAATGTGGTAGACACTTTATAAATAATACGCCACTCAAGTTAGGTCTTTGTCCTTACTGCTTTAAAGAAGAATCAACACAAGAACAGTGGATGGAACTACAAGCATTTAAGAATAGAAATAGTGTTAAACAAAATAGAGATAAATATAGAAAAAGACACAATATTCCGTTAGACCAAGAAATTGTAATAAGAAGATTAAAAAACTTATTATAAAAAATTAAAAATGTAAACTTTTTTTATTTGATAATTTAACCTGTGGATAACTTTTTAACAATTTAATTATAGTCAATAAATACGCACCTTTTAGTAAATTAGTGAAACTACATAAGACTCTGGACAAATATAATAGAAATGTTATACTTAGGTAGTAATAGATTGACTGAGGTTAACAGACGAAGGTAGACGAGAGTAAAATCAAATCAATAAACTTTATCTCTAACCTCGGTCAAACTAAATAATAAACTAATTTAAAAAATATGTCAGACTTCTCAATTAAAGAGTTAAACAAAAGGAGAGAATTAAAAGATAAATCGTGTTGCCTTATATTATGTGTATTAGTTTCAGTTATGTGGGTGTATATCATTTTTAAATCAGTAGATATTTTCTTAAAATAATATGGAAGAATTAATTAAAGCATTAGAGGAATATAAAGAAGTAATTATTGCTTTTAATATAATGTCTATAAAATTTAATAAGACATTAGAAGATGCAACTAACGCATTAAAACAAATTAACATTAACTAATATGGATATATCATTAAATCACGTTGGAGTATTAAGAAGTGTCTTAACTGATAAGATTTACGAAGAACACTTTACAAACTTTGATATGTCTAATCTTGACGATGTGTTATATAGTTTAAGTGAAGCTCAATACGAATATATAAAAACTTTACTAAGAGCTAATGGCTGGTTTAAATTAAAACAAATTTTAAATAATGCTGGTTTAAAAAACAAATAATATGAATTATAAAAAACTATTAGAATTTCAAAAAAGAATTGGTGCTATCTCAAAAACAGAAACTAACCCATTTTTCAAGTCAAAATATTTTGACATTAATCAATTACTAGAAGAAGTTAAGCCAGTATTAAGTGAGTTGGGTTTAATCTTAGTTCAGGGTCTATCTCATATTGACGGTAAACCAGCAATTAAAACAGAACTTTATGATGTAGATAGTGAAGAATTAATGCCACTACTAAGCTCTACAACACCTATTACCGAGAATAATGACCCACAGAAGATGGGAAGTGCGATAAGTTATTTTAGAAGATACGCTATTCAAACTATGTTATGCTTACAGGCTCAAGACGATGATGCTAACCTAGCAAGTAAACAAACCACAAAGGAAGATATATGGACACTAACATTAAACTCTTGTAAAACATTAAAAGACTTACAAGAAACTTGGTTATCAATACCAGATAATAAAAAGACACCAGAATTAATATCATTAAAAGAAAGTTTAAAAACTAATTTAAAATAATTATGGAAAACAAATTTGTAGATGGATTATTTGTATCAAGACGTGAACAAGCACCTGATTTCGTAAAAGTTAACTTATCTTTTCATGCTGATAAATTTTATCAATATATGCTTGTAACACAAAATGAAAAAGGTTATGTAAATATTGATATTTTAGAGTCAAAGGAGGGTAAACTATATGCTAAATTAAACGACTTTAAACCAAAAGAAGAAACTCAGGAAATTCCTTTTTAATAGTTGACTTGTAGGGCTTACACGAGAATCGAATCCCCTCTGTATAAGCCTTATCAAATTAATTATATGACTAAATTTCAAAGGACAATGTGTTGGTTAATGTTAGTGGCTACTATTTACTTTACATTATTAGTTTTATGGCAGAACAACACTCAATGTAACTATAAAGGTATAAACTATCAACTTCAAGAAGAAAAGCTAACCACTAGCCAATTAGACGCCTTAGAATTGATTATAGTAGACACTCCAACAAAGATAACTTGCTACAATGACGATACATTTAATATGGCGAATGGAAAAAAGGTAGCAGATGGTTATGTGGCAGTTAGTGACAGGTCAATTCCTTTAAATTCTAAGATTTATGTTTCAGGTTACGGAGAGATGATTGTCGGAGATAGGACAAACTTAAGAATATGGAAACAAAAGGGAATGGTTATTGATATATGGAGTAAAGATTGTGATTTATCGTTTGGAGTTAAAAAAGGATTTTATACAATAATAAAATGATTACACCATATTTAAAATCTTCTGGTAAAGTGAAGAAAGAAAAGAAACCAAGAAAACAAAAAACAGAAAAACAGAAATTACAAGAAGAAGCAGATAAACTTTATCAAGAAGTAGGGAGAGAGTTAAATGATAGTTGCTTAATATGCGGTGGAGAGTATTCTTGTTTGCACCATTTTATAAGGAAGTCACAGTCAACAGCCCTTAGATATGATTTAGAAAATGGAATACCTATATGCCACATTTGCCACTGTCGAATACATACAGGTCAAGATAGTTCTACAACAGCAAGAATCGTTTTAATTAAGGGTATTCAATGGTTTGAAATGATTGATGCCAGAAAGCGTTTAGGATTAGGACTCAACTACGGTATCACTTGGTATAAGGCTCAGTATGAAAGACTTAAACTTTTAAAATAATATGTTTATCCTCAAATGTTATCAGTGTGATTGTAGAGTGGAACGAACTAATAATATTTCTAAGCCAACTTGCTTCTCTTGCACCCAAGCTAGACAAAGAGAAACAGCCTTAGAATATGCTGCTAAAAAAAGAAAACAAAAAGACTTTAAAGAAAGTATTTTAAAACGAAAACAATATGAAAATCCGAGATATCTTAAACGAAATGGAGAAACGAGTGCTAGACGATACGCCTATTAGTCCAGCCTCTTGGGTAGAAAGTTCATTAAGAATAAATGCTTTAAGAGGAGAATTAGATAACGAACTTGTGGCTTATGAAATGATAATAAACGATAACGTAGCGAGATTAATTCAAGAGGGAAAGTCGGGAACTATTGCCGAGAAACTAAGTAAGACAGGCGAAACTTATAAGAAGTATTTAGAGCTAAGGGCGGAACTTAAAAGGATAGATGAATTCGTGAGATTATCAAAACGTAGGGCGGCTATAAATGAATATTAAATCACAAGTCTTGGTTACCATACTGGATTTAAATATCGGTTATTGAACGAGTTCCATATCAGCAAGACTCCCGCCAAATACAGTAACAAAATAGGCGGGACAGACCGAGTTCCAGTAAAGTCTATAAACTATCTGGAGAAAGGATACACTAGCATAAATGGACAAATGCGACTGCTATCAACGCAGTAGATGTCAGTTCGAGCCTGACGGTAGCCATAAGTAAATAATATATTGTTTATTGACACATAATATCATTGAGGTCACGTAAAAAATGTGATGCGAGTATAAGTTTAACAGCTTACACTTTAAGCTTACACAGGTCGAGAGTCCTACTGTGCTCGGCTAGTAACCGATTAAGCAGACAGAAAA
>JBAXPN010000007.1:0-35970 GCA_037132255.1 Candidatus Falkowiibacteriota bacterium | reverse complement strand
AGTCGCCCTCTAAAACGACTTTATCCAAGTAGCCGTCTATCAGAACTTTCTTGCGCTCATCGAGTGTTTTGAGCCTATTTTGTAAGCCCAGGATAGCCTCTTCCAGATAAGACAAGACATTTCCGCTTTCTCTTTGCTTAGCCCGATAGACGAGATTAACGACTTTCTCGTCAAAGATTAAATTATCAAATACGCCGTTTAATTCCGTTGAGAGATTTTCCTCTTTGATATAGGCCTTATGCTCCTCGCAAACATTCTTGCCGTTGGTGCAGTAGTAATATGTTAGCCGTCCCTTTTTCTTCGTGGCTGTTAGCAGACAGCCACATTTGGCACACCTCAACATACCCCGAAAAGCGAAAGGAATATTTTGTTTTTTAATATGGGATTTTTTAGTTAGCATTTCTTGAACCTCGTCAAATAGTTTCTTGGAGATTAACGGTTCATGATTACCCTCGTATAACTGGTCGCCCTTTTCCATAATTCCGCAGTAAAATGATTCCGATAACATTTTATGAATTTTACTCTTATGGTACTTATTGTGCGCCCGACTACGGAAGCCCTCTTTAAATAAGGTATCGGCGATTTCTTTAACGCTGTATTTCCCAGTCTTATACATCTCAAATATCTTAACAATATATTTCCCTCGTGCTTTATCAATTATTATTTTACTGTCTTTATTTAGATAACCGAGCGGTGCTAAGTTTGGCCAACCGCCTTTTTCTAGCTTTGCTCTGATTCCTCTTTTAACATTTTTACTCAAGTCTAAAATATATTGATTAGCCATTCCGCTTTCCACATTGAATAAGAGAGCATTATCGCCAGGCAGATATTGCCTTTCCATAGTCTGAATAATTTTTAATTCATTCTGTTGCAGGAGCCATTGAATAGTCGCCGAGTCTATCGGATTACGAGATAAGCGGTCTATCTTCCAACAGATAACGCCCTGAATTTTACCTCGCTTGATCAAATTGATAAGTTCGGAAAATTGCGGACGATTCTCTGGTTTTTTAGCTGATTTACTTTCTCTAAATTTGTAGTCAATGCTCAAATTTAAAGAATCAGCTAACTTTAACATTTCTTTCTCTTGTGAATCTAGAGAAAGAATTTGTCTGCTACTATCTTCGGTAGACTTTCGGCAATAGAGGGCATATTTAATTGTTTGTTCATTTTTGTCGTTCATATAATTATTATTTAATAATCAAAAAGGGCAGTCCTGATTCACCCAGCAAATAAACCAACCCAAAGGCTAATTTATCGTTTGGCAGAACTACCCATTTCGAGCGACAAAAGGTATTTTGTTAAAAAAATACCTAAGGGTAATTGATTTATTGCTAGGTGAATACTCTAAATATATCAAAGTGCTATCTAAAAATCAATATCGTCTAAAGAATGGCCAGTTAGTATCTCGGCGATGTTCTCGTCTAACTCGGGATAATTTGAAAGGTCATATTGCTGATAATTAAACCAACGCATAAAATTTACTGGCTTGCCGATAGTGTCGTTAATATCGCTATTGTTATATTCTGCCTCGCCGTCATACTTATAGACCAAAGATTCCGAGGGCAGTTTTGATTCTACGAGAGAAACGACTTCCACGAAAGAATTTTCTTGCGGTTTTAATAACCCTTTACTGGCGATATATTTCTTTTGCCTCGGACAATTATTTTCAAAGACGGATTTTTGAATGTATTTAATGAAATAAAATATAATCTTTTGTAGTTGCGCCTGATTTTTGACCTTGGTAAAATTTTTATCTTTTCCGCCGACCATTATCCGACCTTGCCCCCAAATATCAAACATCTTTTTATAGATATTCTTGATATAGGGCAGATTAAAGAAAATCATATGATAGTGAATTGCCCCTCGTTTCTGCAGTTCAAAGACGGCCAAATATTTTAAATTGCTTTGTTTTAAATCTTTTCCCTCGATTCCGTTGGTTTCGTAATTTAGCCGTCTGATAAATTTAGTAAACTCATAATTAGCCTTTTTAAGGTCTGTAATATTTTCGGCAAATGTCAGAGTTAGGGTAATAGGCAAATAGGGTTTGCCCTTTTCTTTAAACCATAAAAAGCAGTTAGCCATTATCAGTCGTTTAATCATTCGTTTGGCTCGTCTGGCGGAAGACTTGAGAATCTCCTCTTGGCTCGCTTTAGGCTTAGGGAATTTCTTGGCCTCTTCAATTTCTTCATCGGTCTTTAGGTGTCTTATTCTACGCTCCAAATGAATATCCCGACCAAACTGATATATCTCAAGTAAGGAGCCTGATTTTACCAGTTTACGGTTAGATAAGTATTTATTATCTTGTTGTTTCATATGTTTATTATTAGTTTCTTGTCTAATTAGAAGTTCTCTTAACAAGGATAACTTTTTCTTTTCGGCTCCCCCTACGGGGGAACCGCCGAAAAGAAAAAAAGAGTTATTCCTTATTAAAAAGAGAGTTATATAAATTAACGAGAGATGTTAAAAAAGAATCAGCCTCGTCGGGAGTAATTGCTCGCCCGTATAGTCCGCTAAAATATTCTTGGGTGTCAGATATCAGTTGGTCGTCATATTTAGTCATAAAAAAAGCTATCAATATTTTCTATTGATAGCTTACGGAAATGGCATTACCCCGATTTACGGGTAAGGAGTATTAAATTATAGTAGTATGGCTAAAATTTCAAATATTCAGGGTTAATTTTACACCAAGCGACCTTGCCAGTGTGAGCGATAATAAAATTAATTACCTTATTATCGGTATCGGTCTGAATTTTTTGGTTTAAATGCTCGCAAGCCCGATAGAACTTGCGCCAGTCTTTGGTTTTATCGTAATCGCTATATTCATCCCTTCTTTTAGCAACATCTTTAAAATAGACTTCTTCGGATATATCTTCATTAGCAAAGATAGCCTCAAGAATATGATGATCTATGGATAAATCGGCACTGCGAGATATTTTTATTTTAGTTCCTTTAATGGTTAAAAGGCTATCATCCTTATCAAAGGTAATCTGCGGAGTAGGTTTATTGCCCTTTAAAAATTCTCTGGCGTCCAGTTCACTAAAAATATAAGAGCAGACAACGGCCAAACAATTAAGGTAATAAGCAGGGAGGACGAGAGAAAATGATTTTTCCTCATTTTTGTCTTTAAATTTAAAAGGCAATGAAGTTGTGGATAGTTCTTTTATAGTCTGGGTGAGTTCTTCTGATTTTTCAGGATTATCCTTTAGTTCCTCTTTGGCTTTACTTACTAACTCGTGGATAACAATAAGGTTGGTCAGACTAACGGGCAAGTTTAACTCTATTTGGCTAAATGGTTGAGAATCTTTCATGATAGCGGTGGCTATACCATATTCTTTGGCAAAAATATCTTGGCCTGGCCAGGTTGTCGGTTTTTCTGGGTCAAAAACCGTTTTTCCAGGCAGGTGGGCGTCCAGTTCGTCATCGGTCATTTTTATAATAATTTCTTTTTGACTTTCAAAATAAGCAAACTGGTCTTTCATCAGAGCCTTAACCGTAGGGTTATTTTTAATAAACTCAACAAAATCAAAAATAACCAGATTACCATTAAAAGTACCAAGTTTTTCTTGGTATTCGGCGACAAAAGATTCTAGTTTATTTTTGATTTTATTGGGAGTCATGGGTCTATTTTGGCACAAAACAGGGTTAAAATCAATTAGCTAATTTTATTGATTTTTTGGTAGTTTTGTGGTAATTTAAGAGCAGGTTAATAAATTATTAAAAATATGAAAAAACATTTTTTCAAGTTGCTGTTAATAGCGATTTTAGTATTAATCCCTTTTGGCTTAGTTAAAGCTGAAACTTTATCAAAAAAACTTAGTGGAAAAATTTTATTACAGGTTGAATCCCATGGAGAGGCTTGGTATGTTAACCCGACTGACGCAAATAGATATTATATGGCAGACGGAAGTGCGGCCTATAATGTAATGCGTAATTTTGGAGTTGGCATTACAAATAATAATTTAACTAAATTTCAAAATAATAAAAATTTAGCGAAAAAACAAAGCGGAAAGATATTTTTACAAGTCGAAGATAAAGGCCAAGCTTATTATGTAAACTCAGACGGAACACTTTATTATTTAAAGAATGGCGATGCTGCATATGGAATTATGAGAAATCTAGGATTAGGGATAACAAATACTAATCTATCAAAAATTTCAGAAGCCACGTCGTCTCCATCTCAAATTTCTCAAGACAATCAAGATTCTCAATATACAATACCTCAAACTACAGCCACGACAACATTAACTTGTTCCTCTAATTGGCAATGTGGTTCATGGAGCAATTGTGCTGATTCCCAGCAAACAAGATTCTGTAATGATTTAAATAGTTGTAGTATTGAAAATCAGAAACCTGCAACTACTCAAACCTGCTCTATGTTGATTCCGACGCCAATTTGTACTCCGAACTGGCAGTGTACTGCATGGAATTCTTGTTTGAATTCTCAACAAACACGCACTTGCAATGACTCAAAAAATTGCGGAATAGCGACTGAAAAACCAAATGAAATAAGAACTTGTAGTCTCGATATTTCAACTTCTACAGAGACGGTAGACATTCCACCCTCTCTTTCCTTGCAACCACTGGGAGTAGGATACCAATTTAGCGGGCAAACATTCCCTGCTAATTTTATACAACCGCAACCACTCCAAACAAGTGTTACTCTGGCATCTTTTATCCCCCAATATAATTCACCTTCGTCTTATCAATATTTTGCAGTTGATCCGACATCTTTAGTTTATGAAGTAATATCTTCCGATTTTACTAAAAGTGATTTATCGATAAGTGTCAGACAATCAGCTATTTGTCTCGCTAATGACTGTGCAAGATTAGTATTAGATGCAATTCCTTCTAAAGGTGGGAAATTCCAAATAAAAATCATAGATTTAAAATTTTATAAAGCCAATGGCGAAAAAAGTGCGCTAGGATTACCACTGACAACGGTGCAATATGAAGTGCGTGACCCAAATTTTATTACGCTATTTAACAATAACCAAAAAGTGAGTAGCGGCTTTGTTTATGTTGGCGGACATACCCAAGGCTTGCTACAAATGGACTGGACTGGCACAGAACCAAATAGTGGATGGCCAGAGTTTTACTATAAATATGCGCCATGCAATGATGCGAATACCAGCTTTGACTGTCTCCAATCTTCGGGCTATATACCAATAGGGAGGTCTGCGTCAGTTAGTATTCCTTTTACGTCTGGTTACAGCTATGAGAATATAGAGCTAGGAATACCGTTACAAGGAATATTAAATGCTTCACTAATCTTACAGTAAATGTTTGTAGACTCTATATAAAATTATTTTACTATGCATCATTTATTAAGAATCTTCGATAATAATACATTTGCTGGGTTGATAACAGTTTTTGCCGCTGCCTTAGTTGGAAAATTTATTTATAGAGAACAAAAAGACATTGATCGTCGATATAATGCAGAAGACAAAATTACGGAAGCCCTCTTTCTTTTAGAGGAACATTGTAGAGCTGTCAATCAGTGTATTGACCGGTTAGCTTGTACTTATATACGAATAGTAAAAAATAATGATGAAGAAGCACTTAAAAAATTTCCAAAAGAATCACTACCTCTTGAAACAAACAGATTGGGCAAAGTATTAATGTATAAATTGCCTGAGGATATTAGTAAAATTGAAACAATGATGTCCTTGTATTTTCCAGGAGATAATGAATTTGAAGGAATTTATCAAGAAATTTTTGAAGAATTTAATAAATGGCATAATTTTGTTCAAAGTTATATTACTGGAAAAACAGACAAAACTTTTGACTTAAATAAAAGAGTTGTCGAAGTGCCAGAGCTTTCCTTGGAAAAACTTAAAAACAAGATAATCTTATTAATTAATTTATTTCCTAAAAAAACGTAATTATTCAGATAATTTACGATTTATAAAAACTTAGGTTATTTGCTATAACCGTTCCAAGTGCGTCCCACCCTCTCCGCAGTTTGTCAAAAATAAGGTTAAGCCTTATTTTTTGGTATCCGAAAGTTCCAAAGTTAGATAGGGAGAAAGCAAAAATAATATCAAATAATTGTATATTTTATCTAATATTTATACATAAAATGGGTATTCCAAAGTCAGTTCAATAATGCGTTTGACAAAATGGCCATAAATGTGCTATTTTTATCATAGTCAATTATTGAAGATTATTAAAACTATGGATATTGAAGAGATAGATAACAATCAAGAAAATCAAGAAAAGAAGATTGAGCCAGAGAAAAGTGCTCAAGAAATAAGACAACAAAGATTGTCTACTATTGATAATGAGTTGGAGAATTTTCAGAATGCTTATAAAAACGAAGAAGATATAAATATAATGTCTTCTCAAAAAGAACAAGAATTTCAAGACATTATTAAAAATTTAGAAATAAATCCAGGACAACCATTAAGCCAAGAAAGTGTCGCTATGATTCATAAAAATATAGTTGATGGCGCCATGCAACAAGTTCAGGGTGAAAATGAGCATCTAGATAAATTAAATATAAAAAAAACTATTCTTGAAAACTTGGATGATGATGATTTTAAAAAGAAGATTTCTCCAACAAAAGCTGAAAATTTAACGGAGGATGTATTTGATAAAGCATTAGGGCAACTATTAATAGCGGATATTGATTTGCCCAAGAATGAAAGAATAAAACTATTTCGACAAACACTTGAATATTATGCAAAAAAACAACCTATCGCAGAAAGTCCTGTTTGGCATTCGACTAGTTCATATTCTTTAAGAAAAGGATTAGAGGAGGGCTTTAGTGGGGGTAAAATATCGGGGGGTGAAAACGCCAAGCAAGAATCTGTTGGAAAACCTCTTTCGATAACTCATCCAGATTTTTTAACCGCTGAAGATTTTCAAGAAATGTTCGCCAGGCTTTGTGCTAAAGGAAGCGAATCTTTAATTGTAGATTCAGAAAAAATAACAGGCGATTCATTACCAAAAATCTTTTTTGAATCTTTTAGTAAGCAATTGACTAACGACGAGAAAAAAGAGTTTATGGCAAAACGATTAAATCTGGATAGCGCTTCCAACGCCGTCAATAAGGAAACGGATAAGATTTATAAAGAATATGAAAATAAATACGGGACAGAGGGGGAGAAAAGAGCCAAAGAATATTTACGCACCAAAGAAGCATCGGAAAGATTAGAAGAAGCCGGGAAAAGTGCATTAAAAATTGCCCCAGATAAAATAACGGAAGAAATGATTAATAAAACAATTTCCCCGGAAGCCATGAAGACTGCTATAAATGATTTTGAAAAAAGAAGTTATGTTCCGCCAGTTGAAAAAATTGAGCAAGAAATTTTGCCAACTATCAAAGATGAAAAACTAAGAGAAGAATTAAAAAATGAGGCACATTCCCCATTCCCATGTTTGATTACTTTTGATCTAAAGGGGAAGGAAGAACAAGCCCACTCAATCATGAAAGGCGAAACCCCAACTCATATTCCTTTTGAAGACCATTTTTATGGCACTTTCAATTCTAATGATATAAAAGAGATACGGGTTCCGTTAAACAAAATGGAAAAAACAAAAGATTGGTTGATTCAAAAAGGTTTAACTGGTGTAGAGATTGTACCCATGGAAGTTTACGAGGTGAAAAGAATTATAGAGGATTGTATATAAAAATAAGTCGGTTTAGATAATGGGGTATATTTAGAAAAAAGATTTTAAACTATATAATACCGTTCCAAGTGCGTCCCACCCTCTCCGCAATTTAAGTAGCTCTAATGTTAGAGCTATTTTTGTTATTATATTTATTTTTTTTCAGCCGCATGTTAGTATCAAAGTATGAATATTGAAAACTACGCTCCAGAAGAGAGCTTATTATCGGAGGAGTTAAAAACAATCAAACATGAAACATTACAAAATTCGAATTCAGAAGAATCGGCTTCTTTGGATATAAAAAAAGAAGAGATAGAGCGGCAAGATTCTATAGAATTGGCTGAAGTTAGGAGGTCTTTAGAAGTATCGCAAAATGATTCATTATCCAAAGAAAATAAATCAAATTCAAATGAGAACCCATCCCTACTACTATTTTCCAGGATTAATAATCCGGTAATTAAAAACCAAATTATAAAATTACTCAGCCAAAGAGAGGAATACGAGTTAACAAGAGATGACGCCAAAATTTTGTATGATGAAAATGGCGACCTTGTATTCGATAATGATGGTAATGTAAAAATGGAAAATATACCTACAACATATATTGCTAAAACCGAAGACCAACTCTCATATACTCTGCAAAATAGAATAAACGAGGTTAGTTCAGACACCCCGATATCTCTTGGCGGAGAAAGATCTTCAGCTAGCTCTTTAGATGGTGCCCGTGAGAATATATCTCTTTATGACGAAATAGAATCAGGCGCCCCACTTACGAATTTGCAAAAAAGCATAATTGAGGCGCACGAAAAGGGGCATGTTTTGCGTCCGTATGATGGGGAGTTTTTTAAAAACTATTTTTCCAAAGGCCTAGATATGTCTAAAATTAAATACGGGGAACAGGAATATGATAATGACAAAAAGAAAAGCGGTGATAACAATGTAACCTTCGAGGAAGCACATAAGGAATTAATTGATTATATGTCTGATGGCAGAGAGGTTGCCGAAAGGATGTCTCAACTCAAAAATTATTTTGGCATGAAAGAGGACGAAGAATTCACCAAAGATCATCTTCTTTTTGCAAAAAATAATTATATTAAGGACACTAAACTTGACAACCACATGGAATATTTTTTTCAAGCTATTACCAAAGAGAAGGAAGATGATTTTATTAAATTAATCAATACATCGGGAATCTAAAACGAATAGATGTTTCCACGTATTATCGTTCCAACTACGTCCCACCCTCTCCGCCGATTAAAAATAGCTCTAATGTTAGAGCCATTTTTTGTTAGGGAGTTTATCGATTTGGAACGGCGTGTTAAAATATAGCCATGAATATTAAAAAGAATAAAAGACTATTAATAATTGCGATGTTAATGTCCATAGTCATTATTATCCTTTGCGTTAACCAGATATTAATGCTACAGAAAGCCCATAGCACATTTGATAATTATTATACTTTTAGAGGCTGTATAAAACTAATTAGTAGAACAAATGATTATGGCATATGTCAAATTTCTTCAGGGCAAACTATTAAAATAGTAAAATTTGATAATCGTTGGTTTTTAGATGGAGATCTTCCTTGTGGGCTCTTGTGTTTTTAGAAAGTCTTAAAGTCTAGAACCGTTCCAACTACGTCCCACCCTCTCCGCAGATTGTCAAAAATAAGGTTAAGTCTTATTTTTTGGTGTCAAAAAGTTCCAAAGTGAAGAAGGGAGTTAGCAAAATTTTCTGTAAAAATTGGGTTATTTTGTTTAATATTTACATAATAATTTGACGTTCCAAAGTATATGTTATTTTGACTTTTCGGAGAAGTAATGCCAGACTATTAATATGAGCAACAAAGAAATAGAACAACAAAATATGATTAAAAGACAAAGCATTAGCCCTACTATTGATAATTTGGGCGAACAAGTACCCTCGAGCAAAGAAGCGCCTGCTGAAAAGATGGATATAGCTCAAAAACTAATTTTGGCCTCTCTTGGAATTGAATCAAATGTAAGTTTGGATAATTTTGATAAACAGCTTGAAGAAGCTACGAAGACGTTGCCGAGATATAAGCAAATTGAGGAGCAACTTAAAGGGAAAAAAAATGAAGAATTGCCCTACGAACTTTTTAAAACTCTAAAAACAAATTCGGATAAAATAAAAACTGATGAATCAACGCCTAGAGACGGCTCCTTAATCACATCAATGAAACAAGGGAATCTAGAGTGCGCTGGCAGAACTTTGATTGCCTCAACTTATTTACAAGAGCGCAATTTTAATCATGCTATTGTTTCTGCGCCTGGACACGCTTTCATAATGGTTGAGCAATCTCCCGATACACTCGCTTATTTTGACGCCAATAATAATCTTTTTTTCACATTTCCTAGACAAGCCCTCGAAGGGTATAAGGGCGTAGAAACAACTTCAGAATGTAGTCTAAAAGAATATTCGCCTCGTGAGACTGATTTTTATGACGGAGTGAGTGCTGTTTTTTCTGATTTTATAACTATGCCAGCGAAAGAAGGTGTTGGCCGACAATATCTGGGTAATGTATCGGCAGCCCTTAATGGGAACAAAGAGTTTGAAATGAGTAATATCGAAGTAGACAAAGAAGCTTCTAGGGCTACCCAGCAAATTGAGGAAGAAATTTATGGCAAGAATGAAGTGCTTGATAACTATTATTCTAAAGTAGAAAATTTAATTAACAAACAAGAGATACAAACAGATGACGATAGAAAAGTAATTGGCGAAATTATAAAATCTTATCCCAAACATGAGGATTTTGTTTCGTTTTTTTCTGCGACTTTAGATGGAAATCTTGGTACTCGAGTCCCTTACATAAAAAATTCTTCAAAAGAACAAAAAATAGCTTTTGCAGAAAAAGCCTGGGATTCCTTTAAAAATAAAGAAAATAAAATTGAAAAACCTCAAATCAAAGACGGGGTTAATTTTGTATTTGAGCAAAATCCAGAACTTACACAGATTGGAACAAAAGAGCAGTATTCTGAATATTTAGATACTATTTTCCCAGATAGTAAAGTAAGAGATATTGTTTATCATGCAAGTTCTAATAAAATAGAAAAGTTTAGAGATAATATGTTTGGTGCATATTTTTCATATTCCCCTATACAAGGTGTTTATGGAGATGTTATTAATAACGTGCTTTTAAATATTAAATCTCTTTTAATAAAGCCCAAACCAGAAGATAGCACTGAGGAAAAAGTAATTTATGATAAGGAATATAGAAGCTACAATAATCCTTCTTTTTCGCCAGAAGGTGACCGTATATACAAATATGATGCAAGTGTAGAAAACTCTACTGTAACTAAAGAAGGCATCCAAATTAAAGTCAGAAATCCAGAGCAAATACACATATTAGGATCTGAGCAGGATATAGAAAATTTCAAAAAGTTTGTGGCAAATGAGAATGAAACTTAGATTATTTTATTATTTATAACCGTTCCAACTACGTCCCACCCTCTCCGCACTTAAAGATAGCTTTAGTATTAGGGCTATTTTTATAAGGAGTTTATCACTTTAGAACGAAGTGATGTGATAAAGAATATGGACAAAGTCTATAAAAAAATTATTTCACCTTTCTGTGGGAAAATTAGATTCCAGGGTATTTTTTGGAAACTTTACCTCGTGTCTTTAGAGGGAATGAACATTGGCAGAGGAGCTGATTTTAAAGATAGTGGCGAGATATATGTCATGGAGTATGTCAGAAAACATTTAGAGAATTTGGATAATATCATTGTATTTGATGTTGGTGCAAATAATGGAGATTATTCAATTTGGTTATCGAAAATATTTGGCGAGAATGCAATAATACATTCTTTTGAGCCCTCAAAATATACTTTTAATAAACTTAAGATAAATACAGAGGGGTACGATAATATTTGTATTCATAATATCGGTATTAGTAATGAAAATTCGGGAGCTATTATTTATAGTAATTTGGACGGATCCGGTTTGGCCAGTGTTTATAAAAGAAGAATGGCTCATTACAAAGTCGATTTAAACAAAGAAGAATATATCGAGGTTAAAAAAATAGACACTTTTTGCGAAGAACAGAAGATTGATCGAATAAATTTTCTTAAATTAGATATTGAGGGGCATGAGTTTAGAGCTTTAGAGGGAGCGTCAGAAATGCTTAAACTAGGAAAAATTGACTTTATCCAGTTTGAGTTCGGGCAATGTAATATTGACTCAAGGTTTTTTTTCCAAGATTTTTATTATTTATTTAAAGATAGCCACATAATATATCGCATTTTAAAGAACGGTCTGTATCAAGTTAAAGAATATAAAGAAACATATGAACTATTTCGAGGGACAACTAATTATTTAGCAGTGAAAAAATAATTATTAGCCAGAATATTTTTTGGCGTAAGCATATATAGCCATCCTAACTACGTCCCGCCCTCCTCGCTAGTATTATAAAAATTGTCTTTTGGGTGATTTTTTGTTATAACTATAAAATGAAGAAATTTAAACAAATATTATTAAACGCGATCCCAGTGCTGTTAATGATAGGATTAATCCCTGCGATACTGAATGACTATTGGCTTACCGCAGTCTATGTTTTAATCATCTTAATAGCTCTGATTATTAAAAAAGATAAAAATGATTTAATAATTTTTGTTTTTGGTTTTTCTATCATGATTGTTTCAGAGTATTTATTTATAAGCACTAAAGTCGAAACATTCCAGCGGAATAGCTTACTTGGTCTAATGCCTCTTTGGTTACCATTTTTGTGGGGCTATGGATTTATCGTAATTAAAAGAGCCACTAAAATATTGGATACTAAGTAAATTCAGCGTTTCTGCATATTATCGCTCCAAAATGTCCTACTATCCCCGCATATTGACAAAAGTATACCAAGATGGTATATTTTTTCGTTGAATAGACCTTTTAAAACATAAATGTAACATAAAACTCAAGAGCCATGAAAATCCCAATTATTATCATTTTTTCATTTTTTGTAGCTACTATATTTTGGGGATGCAAAAAAGACGATGAGCTCCGATTACCCGAAAAACTTCAATTTGTCGATTTACGACAATCTCTTGCCGATACGCCATTTGTTATTATTGATGATTCAATAGCAATGGCAACTACAGTAAAATTAAAATCTAACATTATCCTTAGTGCTGCCTGGGAACATGGTATCTATTTGGGCCCAATAATGAAGACAAGATTATTATGGGCAAACTCTAAAAGTGGTTTGAACTTTATCATGGTTGGTTTCAATGACTTGTTTTACCAGAAGCTAATCCAAGTCAAAAACGACGGAGCATCATACGATTACGACATCGCGATAATTACTTTGCTTAATGCAGAACTAAGAAGACAGGGATCTCTTATTTGGTTCAAGTTTAATAATTCTTGGACAAGAACAGGCCTAATTCCTGACTCAGAAATGCAAATAAGTCTAAATTAATTATTCTGGAGACATTTAATTTTTAAGGGAGTCCTAAAATCTGATATCCACAAAAATTTTGACGGAATTATAAGCGAAATTGAGAAATGGGCGGAATTCCTTAGTTAAAAGAAACCTAAATTATTAATCAAAATTCCTCCAAAAAAATAAAATATTGAATTAAATTTATTATAATTTCCCTTCAGAAATATCAAAGAATCTCTCGAAGAAACTTGTTAATTTATCTATCACACTACCTCTCTTCTTGGTGCGTTCGCTATTCGGAGTAGTAGATTAGGCTAGAAATAGTGTGGTTAAAAATAAATAAGAATCTAAACTATAAATTTCAGTATTTTCTTTGGCTAATCTTCGTTTTCGAGATTCTCGAGTTCTAAGGCAAAAATTGATTTTTTTCCCACTTCCGTCATAACAAATACTTTATGCCTTGCTCGAGTCATGGCTACATACATGAGCCTGCGCTCTTCTGCGTGCGGATAAGACTCATTTTTACTTAGAACAAGCCCTAAAAGTGGATCATCTGTAATTTCTGTTGGGAAAGCATATTTTCCGTTAACAACATCAACTATAATAGCATAGTCTGATTCTAAGCCTTTAGATTTATGGATCGTTAAAAATTGTATTTTTAAATTTTTAAATTTTGTTTGATATTCCGCTATTTTTTTTGGTTCTTCATGGCGATAACGACCCAAAATACTTATAGACGAATTTATTCCTTTTGCCTCGGCCTTACTGTCGAGCAAACTTAAAATGTTTTCTAATTTAAGTTGTGCATCTTCAACACTTTTATTTGTTAAAACTTCTATAACTTTAAAATCAGCCTTTCTTTTTGCTTCCACTTCTTTCGAAATCTGATTTTGATTTTTCAGAATAAAATGATTTGATGCTCGAGCTAGTTTATCATTAAAACGGTTTGTTATAACTAATTGATATTTTCTGGTAAACCCGTATAATCTCTCAAAATCTGTCATTAGCGAAACATCAGAGCCAGCAAATCTATAAATCGATTGCCAATCGTCACCAACGCAAAATAATTTAGCCTCTGGGTTTTTATCACAGAGAGCTTTAATTAAATTATATTTACTCTTAGAAAAATCTTGAAATTCATCGATAATAATATATTTCACGCTATATTTAACGATATTTTTTCTTATAGCATTTGTAGAGCCGACTAACATGTCATGAAAGTCTATTACCTTTGATTCTCTTAAATAATTATTATAAGACTGATAAATTTTGTTATATAGTTCAAAAAAAACTTTTTCTCTTATTATATTGTTTCCATCAATTTTTGTTTTTATATCATCTAAAGTATAACCGTTTGATTTACTTAAATTTAAAAAAGAGTCAAATAATTCGATTATCTTTTTAACTTTGATTTCTTGAGATATAAAAGCTTTAATTTCGTTAGTGCTTTTAGGAAAAAATTTTACTTTATTATCTTTTAATTTTTTAGTTAATTTATCTCTCCAGTCTCCATCTATAAATTCATAGCTGAAAGTTTCAATGAGCTTAGTTTTATATGTAGAGTGAAGATTTCTTTTCCATTCTATCTGCTTGCGATATTTTTTTGAATTAATTTTATTCTCCTTATCATTATTAGTGAATTTTGTTTCACCATTTTTATTTATACCAAAATGCTCAATATATATTTGATAATCTGGTAGAAAAAAATCTGGTTTATATTGGCCATATTCTATATTGGCTGTTTTATGTTCATAGGGCTGTTCATACCTATACGATATACCATTAAGAAATAAAAAATTGGCTATCATGACTTCTTGATGGCTTTTTAATAGTTCCTTTTTCATTGAAAGATTCTCTTCTGCGCTTATGTATTCATTATATTCGTCTAAACTTTTAAAACCTGGCTCGAGAACGATTGGTTTAAAATAATATGCTAAATACTGAATTGCTAAATTTAAATTATTTTTGTCATTCAATAGGAGACCAAACTGCTCGTTTAAAAATAGGATTCTTTCTTTATCCGTAGGAAAGGCAATACTCGGTTTTTCTCCAAGAGCCTGAGTAATGATATTTCTACCAAAACTGTGAAAAGTTTTTGCGCTAATATGCGCTTCCTTAAGTTTCGTGTTTATTCGATTAGTTAACTCCTCAACAGCTTTTTCAGTAAACGATAAAACTAAAATATCTTGTGGGTCTATATTTTGATGCTCAATAAGATAAACTAATTTACCTAAAATTGTTGTAGTTTTTCCTGTTCCCGCACCAGCAACAACTAAAGTATTATTTTCATCGGAGGCAATAGCTCTTAATTGATCAGGATTATTTGGAATATCCTTTTCGTCAAGTAAAGCTCCTATAATCCGTGACTCTTCTTGAATAAATTTATTATTGGATTTATTAATATGTAGCTCTCTCCCCTCATTAAAACATCCTAAAAATTTCAAAACAAGACTCTTTAAAGAATCTTGTTTTTTAAAATTAAATATTTTTGCGTTTATTTTTTTAGCTAAATAAACATATTTTATTTTCCAAAGTTGATATTGTCTATCACTGATGTATTGGTTATCTCCCTTTAACCGCCTAAAATCAGAGATGGCATTTTCGAAATCAGAATGAAAGTTTCTTAAACTGATTAATAGTTGCAAACTTTGCTTATCTTTTATGATTTTGACAACTATAAAAGTAGCGAAGACTATGAAAATCAAGATTATAATATCAATAAAAATCATGATATTTAAATTAATCTATTTTCCTTGTAAATCTACACTTGGGATAGTTAGAACAAGCTAAGAATCTCCCATATTTCCTTTTTTCAATCAAATCTCCACCACATTTAGGACACTTTTCTTGAGATTTTTCATCGTCTGATTTTTTATTAATTATAAAGGGGATTATTTTAACTAAAAGTCCAAGAATAATAATAATCAGCCAAAACCACCACACACTCATTATTTGTTTAAAAAGAATTCCAGGTACACTGGAAAGAGCGCCAGCTAAATTTGGGTCTGCCATAAATATTTATTTTAATAACTATAATTTTAGTTTATTGTTCATAAATTTAAATAAAATCCTAGCAAAACTATCTAAATAATAACCCTTATTTCCAATAAAATCAAACCATCATTGCCTATACAAAAAAAGGAGCCAACCCCGAAGAGTTAGCTCCTAAATTTGTTAAGCCTGAAGCTCAACCTGTTTCTCATAGAAAAGGTAAATCGTTTTCGGACGCTTTTCTATCACCGCTCCAGTTTTCTTATCTTTCTTCTCAATAAAGATGAAAGACCGAATGGCTGTTTCGCCCTTACGAACGACATAGCCGTTTTTGAGCCAGCTTTTAAACGTTAAACAATTCTCAAACGGATTATAGCGCTTAGCTTCATCTTCGCCCCAACGTTTCGCAATTTGTTTACGAACAAGATTCGAAGTACTTTCCGAACCTGTCCAATTTGATTTGACTTCTATAGTCATAAAATTAAATGTAGCGACTGATTATTAAATAGCCCTGATAACGTCGCCTTAGATTATCTATCGGCTGAAAAGAGACACAGCGTCTGATGGCTTGCGACAGTCAAAGTGGAGGCCAGAGGCACTACCTTGAGAGGCGATAAGCTGACGCTAAAATGAGAGGCCACAGATAGACAATCCACCCAGTTTTTCGCTCCCTAAAAATTAGCCAAAATATTACTAAAATCTACAGGTGAATCTAGCCTGTAGTTTCCTGTAGAGCGGTTTATTAGAATTAAAACAGTCATTTTAAAAATAAACGTAAATATGCACGTGTATTTACGTTTATCTCGATGCTTTAAAATATAAGGGCTTTTTAATCACTAATTACCATAAACTCACCCCGTAAATTTTGTGAACTCCGATTTGTTATTCTAAAAATATACAAATTTATTAAGCTTTCCTTAAAAACCTTAGACCAAACCTTTAGCTAAACTTTGTCCAAACCCGTTTGTTTAATATTAAAGAGATAATGACTAAATCTAGGGGGCATTTCTTAGGTAGAAGTTTCTCTAATTACATCTTGTTAACATTAAATAAATTAGGGCTGATTTCTTTGACCGTTCTTTCGGCCGAAGATAGTCAAAAACCATTTTGGTAAGGTTAGATAAATAAATACCGATTTCTTTGACCAAATGTTTGCTCAAACTTTCTCAAATCCTGTTCTGTTAACATCAAATAAGTTAGGACTGGCTCATTCCCGTAAATCTACCCCCGAACTTTCGGGAATCCTGATTTGCTACTCTAAAAAAGTTAGACCTTACGCTTAGCTAAGCAAGGTCTAATCACGATTCGTTAGATTAATAGTATTATGACCAGCCGAATATTTGTTTTTTTCTTTTTTTCGGCGGATCCCCGTGGGGGAGCCGAAAAAAGAAAAACAATATCGGCTGGTAAATGAGATTTAAGACACGATGTGAGGCCCGGCTCCCTATATATAATTAACTTGACTATACGCACACACCGGGCCGTCGTCACGAACATTAAACAAAATATACCCCCATATTAACTTGACTATAAGCACACATCACAAGATTCTAATAATTAATTTAAAAAATATGAAATCAATTGAGAGACGTTTTAAAAAGATAAACGACCTTAACCCCGACTGGAGTTCTGGCACTTGTTTTGCCGTAGCAATAATGAGTCAAAACTTTAGTCGCCAAACCATCCTTAATGGATTCAATAAATTAGTCGAAAAAGACGATTATGATAAAAGAGACAAAAAAGACATCACGGCTTTCTTCTTGACCCTGTCAAAAATAGCTGAGGAGATACCAAAATCGACCCAAACAGGTAATTTAAAAGACGGTTTTATCCGAGATGAGGAATATGACCTGGAGGAAAATCGGTCGCCTTAGAGAGACAAAAAGGTCTAAAATCGACATCGCTCAAATTCAGTAATTCAGCCTCGATTGAAACACTCAAAATTTAACCTTTGATTAAAACATATCGTTTTCCATTGATATGTTAACAATAGACGCTCTGAAAAAATTGCTTGGCTCTCACGCCGCCAAGTATTCCGAAGAAGAGCTACTTACCGCTAGACGTGATATGTATCAGTTCGCCTATTTCGCCTATGATTTCTACTATAACAACAAAAAGCCAAATAAAAATCATTGATGTTGTAAAAATCAAAAAATATGCTAATATTCAAAGTGGACACAACCAAATACATAGTATACAACCACTTCAAATCACAAGGACGAGATAAGTCGTTTTGATATAAAGGGAGCAGTGGCTGTTTCAATCGTATTCTATGCGGTTGTGTCCAACAGTTCACTGCTCTCTTTTTAATTATTAATCTTAACCCTATGCAAAAAGGAATTATCTATTATCGGGTCTCAACCGAAGATCAAGCCCAAAATGGCGTTAGCCTTGAGCAACAAAAAAAGGCCTGCCAGGAATACGCTCTTAATCACGATATTGAGATTATTAAGCTATTCCACGATGACGGGGTATCTGCCAAAACTGTAAACAGAAAAGGCCTGCAAGATTTGCTCGCCTACTGTGCGAAGAACTATAAAAATATTGATTCAGTTATTGTTTATAAAATTGATAGACTATCAAGAAACGTAAAAGATTACGCTACTATTTTAATGGCCTTAGAAGAACTAAAAATAAAGTTTATTTCCGCTACCGAAACAGTCGATAAAACGCCAAGCGGAAAACTAATCGGCACTATTATGGCCTCGTTCGCTCAATTTGATAATGACGTTCGGAGCGAAAGGGTATCGTGTTGTATGCTTGAGAAAATTAAACAGGGCATTTGGTGTTATAAAGCTCCTCTCGGCTACTTAAACAAACGTGATGAACAAAATAGAGCCATTATAACGCTAGACAAAGAACGAGCCGAAATTATTAAAATGGCTTTTAATAAATTCTCGACAGGCGTCTACCAAATGGAGGAGTTAAGAAAAATGATGATTAAAGCTGGATTCAAATCTTGGAAAAATAAAGAGCTAAGCAGTCAAACTATATTTAAGATTTTAACCAATAAATTCTATTTAGGAATAATGACTATTAAAGACCAAGAATATTTAGGAGGCCACGAAGTATTTATCGATGAACAAACTTTTTATAAATGCCAGAAATATATTAAGACTGGGAACAAAGGCGATAATATTTCGGCTAGTCGGGCTAACGAAACTTTTCCGCTCCGCCACTTTATTTTATGTCCGCATTGCGAAAGACCGCTAACCGCTTGTATGTCTAAAAGCAAAAGCGGAAAGCTTTACCCGTTCTATCGTTGTTATAATAAAGAATGTCACGGCTTAAACTCCATCTCTAAAGATAAACTGGAATATGAATTCCGTGATTATCTTAGAAAAATAACGCCTAGCACGGAGTGGTTGGTTTGCTTCAAAAGAATTTTATTGGACGTGTTTAAAGAAAAAACTGGCAAGCTAAAAAATAACTTGAAGTCTGTTCAGGAAAAACTTTTTAAACTCCAGGCTGAAAAAACCAAACTGATTGAAATGAAGAAAAAAGATTTATTAGATGACGAAGATTTCAAAACTGAAATGGAAAAAGTAAAACAAGAAATGAGCGAAAATCAGGCTATCGCCTGCGATCAGCCGACTAACAAGAAAAATATCTTCAAAGAAGCAGACAAAGTTTTTAAAGTCATCTCTAGTCTTGCCGTCACTTATCGAGAGGCAAATTATCAGAATAAGTTAAAATTACAGAGTTTGATTTTCATAAAAAAACCAACTTTTGATTTTACAGAAAATCAAACCCCTAATCTTTCGCTAATTTTACAAATAAAAAGAGAACTAGTAAGTGCTAATCCCCCGATAGTAGCCAATGCGCTTCCTTTTTTATTTGGTAAAAGTACATATTAACGGCCAAAAAAGCCGACTCTCTCCGCTAGGGAAATAGTTTGTCTGTTTTTATTGAAGAGTTTGTTATTTAAAAATACAAGAGATATAATTAATTATATACAATGCTAATTATAAATTTATGGCTTCTTACAAACACACTCAAATTGGGCTGCTAATGCTTCTTGTCGCGCTGGCCGTGCCGGTGCTCTTCGCCTGGGTTTATATTGCTGCATTGGATGAGCCCTTCTCGGTTGACTCTGGCCCAAATTTTGCCATTTCAGCCATAATGGTATTAATTCTTTTTATTCTCGCATCGTTTGTCACGTTATCCGTATCGATTAATGGCAATTATCTTCAGGTTAAATTTGGTTACGGAATTTTTGCCAAGAAGTTTGCCCTTAATCAGATAGCGTCAGTTAAGGTGACAAAAAATCACTGGTATTACGGATGGGGGATTAAAGTCTGGTTCTGGCCGTATATGTGGATTTATAATATTTCTGGTTTTGACGCGGTTGAAATAGTTATGAAAAACGGGAAAAGGTATCGTATAGGAACTGATACTCCTAAGGAACTTGAAGCTGCAATTAAACAAAGTGCAAACCTATAATTGAAAACATAGCTCAGTAAAAAATAAGGCGAGGGTTTTTAATGAAATCTATTATGTATAGTTTATATATTGTTGAGTGCAAAGATGGAACGTTATATACTGGCATCACGATTGATTTAAAAGGAAGAGTAGGCGAACATAACTCGTCTAAGCGCGGAGCTAAATATACTCGGGCGCGAAGGCCAGTAAAACTCGTTTATTCAAAGATCTTTAGTGATAAGTCATCGGCACTTAGGGCAGAGAGCCAAATTAAGAAATTATCTAGAAAAGATAAATTAAGTTTAATAAAATAATTTTTATGTCTATAAAGTGGAATAAAGTAACTTGGTATTCAAAATTAATAGCGGTTATAGTATATGTCGTTACCTTGGGAATAGGGATATACATTGGCATGCAATACGAATTGCTTAACAAGCTTAAGTAGCCGACCCGTAAAATTAATTAATGCGCATAATAGGCTAAAAATAGCCTATTTTTTGTTATTATATTGACAAATACCATATATTATGATATAATTATCTTTATAAATAGTCCATTAAAAAACAAGATTAGATTTGGTTAATTACCAAGAGCGTCTAAAATAGGCGAATTTAGTAATTAACCAAATTAATATTAATCTTTAAATAACATAATCATGAAAGCAAATGCAGTGAATAACCGGAAGCTTGTAAAAGTAGCACTTATTTATGCTCTTGTAGCATATGGTATTGTTTCCTTGGCGTTGGACTTATCCAGTCTCTTTAACAAAAAAGAAGCTGAGACTAAAACTCCATACGATATTCAAATCGAAAAGCAGGTAACAACAATGCTTGAAAATGGCAGCAAGGTAACACTTGCCGGCTATAATCTTCTTGATATCGATCAAGAATTCAAGGTCAATGACAAAGTATGTGTTGAAATTGATGAAAACAATCTTCCCTCATGTCTCAGGCACGCCAGCGATTCTTATCTAGAGGATGGTCAAATGTATGTTGGAACTAAATGGTGTGGCAGCTATCCGGCAAAATTAATTTTTGGCAAAGTAATCGCTGTTCGTTAAAGGTAAATTAGTATTAATCATTCAAATAACTCCAAACATGAAATTAATTGAGATTGCCTTTATGTGCGACAAAATAAAAAAAAGTTATCGTCGCAGAATGTTGAAATTCGTTATTCTTCTTACCATGGCTACGACCCCCATTGCGGTAATTTGCGTCGGGGAAGTATTCAAGGGATCTAGCATCTTTTTTGGTACGTTCGCCGTCGTCATGATTATTGCTATGATTATAATCTATTTTCCTGACCATGGAAACGTTTTCCCTTGGACCATCAAAAAAAACCATGCTCAAACATTAGAGGATTTTTCAAAGTCCGACTTTGAGCAATTGAGACATAGCATAGTACTGCGTGAGTATTTTGAAGTCTAACTTCCCACAAAGTGAGAAACAAAAAAATACAGGAAGTCCCAAAGACTTCCTTTTTTAATAAAATAAAACAACCTGTCTAGTTGTTTTATTTATGTTGATTTTAAATTTTATTGTAGAAAGAAATT
Organism: Candidatus Falkowiibacteriota bacterium; assembly: GCA_037132255.1. Classification (GTDB taxonomy): domain Bacteria; phylum Patescibacteriota; class Patescibacteriia; order Patescibacteriales; family UBA12465; genus UBA12465. Next base: position 14,002 of record JBAXPN010000007.1, on the reverse strand, counting down.
TATCGTCCTGAATCGTATAAGTTAATTTTAGTCCCAATATCAATCAAGATGGAGCCTGCCTTTTTTATTCTTCCGGCCTCAATTAACTTATAGGCGGCGGCATATTGAGCAAAATTAGAGCTATTTACTTGTGGCGTCGCGTTGCCTACGATTCGCCTCCAAGTATTGTAGTCGCCTTTCTCGATGGCGTTATCAAGCGCAATACTTTTAGTGGCTACGGCCTCAAAATCTTGTTTCAAGGATAATTGCTTTTTAATTAAATTTGCTTCATCAACTTTGCCCTGTTGTAATAGATGATAGGCTTCGGCGTAAAGATGAAAATTACTTTGGTTAATCTTAGACTTAATGTTCTCGTCAGTTTCTAAGCTATACCAAGTATTATAGTCATCATTTAAAATGGCCGCTTCAATTTGAGCATTTTTTGCTTGGATTGCTGCATTTCGCAATTCACTTTTTCTGATTACTGCATAAACCAAAAGCGGTCCACTGGTTACAGCTAGAAGAACTATTAGGGAAATAAGGGAAACGGCGATTCTTTTTTTGTGAGCGTGAAAAAAACTTTTAGTAAGTTTAATCATAAATTTTTTTGCTAAAGAATTACTATATCTAAAGTATATAATTTATTCGACATATTGACAACTACTTGTTGGTAGATGAGGCTATTTTACCCTGGGAGTAATTATAGTCGAAAGATTCATTAAAAGGGTTAATTATTTTTGGATCATCAGTCTCAATAGCGGATTCATCATTAAAAAAAGAGCCGCCCTTACTCCAATTATTTGTTCCGAAGAGTATTTTTTTCTGATCTATTATTATGAGATGATAATGGAGAAAAGGATCGATTGATTCATCGGCTACTATCCCGTCTATAGTAGTTGAGGCCTGGCCATTTTTTTGGAGAGAAACATCGTTTGATAAAATTTCTAGATTATTTAAGTTTAAACGCTCTTTCTCGGATAGAAGATAATTAAAAACAGAATACTTATTATAAAAGTTTAGAGAGTCGGCAATAATTGTAATTTTAAGTCCGGCTTTAGCGCGGTATATTATTTCGTTTGCCAGTGACTTGTCGGTGAAATCCCAGACCATTATTTTAATATCTTTTTTGGCGGCCGAAATCAGATTAAGTATTTCACGGTCAATATTTCCGTTCTGTCGCCCCGGGCTAAACCAAACGTTATAATTATAGTTAGCGGCTTTTAAATTTAAGTCCCAGGCAGAATAATTTTTATTAGCAAGCTTAGTCGTGCTGAATTCGCCACCGGCCAGTCGATCAAACTCTCGACCAAAGCTTTTTATGAGTTCGCGGTTCGCGCTAAGTAGAAAAAAACTGCGGTCATAATCTTTTTGTAGTTGCGTCCAATTGAAGGAGCCAAAAATTAATTTTCCCTTTTCTTCGCCGCGATCAATCAGGGCAAATTTATGATGCATCAAAGAGGTTCCGCCTGCCCCATTATCAGTGCCAACATCAATTCGTTTGATATTCGTCGGCATGTTAAGGAGGAAGATATTGTTTTCGGTTTTTTTTCTATAATCTAAAATTAAAGTAACCTTAACACCGCGCTCGCTTGCTTTGTAGAGCGCGTCTCTTATGTCGTTTGATTTAAATGAATACATGGCTATTTCAATAGTTTTTTGGGCACGGTTAATTTCGTCGATAATTAATTGCGATGAATCGACTTTCGCATTTTCGTTGGTGAAATAGATTTGTGTTAAGACTGGTTCTTCCGTTTTTACTGTATAAGCGGGTTTCGCAGCCGCCTCGCTAAGATTTAAAAGTGGTCGCAGCCATTTAATAGCAATAAAAAATAAACAAAACAAAAGAGCTAAAATGGCGATACTTAAAACAAATATATTTTTTCTCTTTCTAAATTTCATAGATATCGGTATAGCTTAAAATGTTTCTCGGCTTAGTCGCAAAGAATAATATAATGCTTTTTGGCAGAAGCTTGGCCAATAGTTGTAGCAGAGAATCTGTTTCTGGGTCATCATAATCAAGCCAAAAATTATCGAGCGCTATCAATAAGGGTTTTTTTTCTAAACAATATAATACTTGAAGTAGCAAAACGCTATTGGTGTTTTTTAATGATTTAAAGCTTTTTAGACGCCAATCATCTTTTTCAAAAAATATTTTTTGTAGTTCGGGATACTCATTTATTCTGTCGATAATACGAATAAAATCGGCATTATCGATATTTTCTTTTTCTTTGCCAGTTGCAACCTCTAATAAGGTTCTTTGGCTCGTGAAGTTCGGGTTAATATAATAAAAACCGGCATATTTATCAAAAAATTCATTATAAAAATAACGATGGTCGTTTCCCTTGATTATCCAGGTGCGACGTCCGTAATTTCCTAGACCAGTAAATAGTCGGGCGAGAGCAGTTTTGCCGGTTCGATGTGAGCCTGAAATTAAGTAGCGTCCGCCCGGCGTAAATTTAAAATTCAAATTTTTATGATATTTGCCTTTTTTGAAGAATTTTGTTTTTGTCGCTTTAAAAATAATTTGTCTAAAATTATATTTAATTTCCCGACTCAATTTTTTTGGATTGTCGCGTGGTACAGAAAGATCAAGGCCCAAGAGGAAGGGAACTCCGTAGAGCCCAACGCGCAGGCTCTCATAAAGAAGGCGAGAAAAGTAAATGATAAAAATTACCAGAGTAAATTTTAAGTCACTTGCCGAGGACGTGAAAAAAGAACTGATTGGTTTATTAAAAATATTAAGCGCCCAACTAGCAAAAATTAAAAGGACAAATAATATGCCGCCGCTAAAGCGTAGCCATAAGTCACGGCGGACACGGAAGTAGGAGTCAAGGTTAACGAGATAGCTAAAATGGTTTTCAATGGCTTTTTCACGATGAAATAATTTTGTGTAATGCCAATCGGAAAGAGAGAAGTCGGCTAATTTTATAATTCTTGAGTAAAAAGTTGTTTCCCGGGAAACATAATTTTTTGAAACAAAAAAAGCGAGAACGCCGATGAGTAGGCTAAGAATAATCGCCGGCAAGAGTAGCCAGAGAAAACGAAAACCAAAAATAAAACTGAGGAATATTAAGATGATTATGAGTAGTAGCCATTGAATAGCGCCAATTAAGCTGTTAGTTATACCGGTTGAAAGAAGCGGTAGATGATAAGACATCTTTGCGAGAAAAATTCCTTTGCTTTCAAGATCAAGTTCGGCGTCGTCTCGGTGTAGGGATAATTTAAACCATTTCAAACGGAGACTGTTAATTAAGCGGATAACAAGAGTTCGTGCTGATTTTATAGAAACAAAATAGCTAATTAGATAAAGAGCGCTTAATAAACAGATTATTAGAAATAAATAGCGGTCGCTAAAGGAGGTGGAAAAGTTAGCACTAGTTTTAAGATAGCGATGACTAATAGCGATTAGACATATTTCAAAAATACCTTGCAAGAATAGAGTCACGAGCGCCAAGATACTTAGACGTTTCTGTTGGAATAAAAAACGTTGGAGATATTTAATATTATCACGCTTCGGCCAGAGCGGAGTATTTTCCCAGTGTTCGCCGCGGCGTTTGCGCAGAAGATTAATTTGGTCTTTTTCGATATTCATTGTGAAAATTTAAAAAATATTTGTAGGGTGATTTTAAATTAATGCCTGCTAGGCGTTCATTTAGGAGACGTCTATTTTTTTCGCTGTAAACTCCGAAAAAATAGCGAGTTAATATTCGAAAAAAAGATTCGGAAAATTCTTGGATTTGTTTGCCATCAGTCACTAATTTTTTTTGTTCGGCTAATTGCCTGAAATCATTATTTAGATTATTGTTTTCGCGCTTAATAGCTGTAATTAGAAAATCCTTTTTTTGAGCTGGACGTTTTTGGTTATAAAAACTAAATTGTTTACGCCAGCGCTTTTGCGTGTATTTAACGAAGACGCTATTTAGGCTAACTCTTCCTTTAAAAAAGTGATATCCGAGATAGTCAAAAGCCTCGCTCGCTTTAATATATTTTGTTTTTGTTTTATGCAGAGATACTCCTAGGGCAGCGGTTTCTTTTAAAAGATGATCATATAATAATTTTACGCGTTCTTCTTTTTGATCTAAAATAATCAAATCATCGCCGACACGACGATAAAAATCTGCCCGCGCACCGCAATATTTATCGAATTCATCAAGATAGATATTGTAAAAAAGAGCAATTAAGGGAGTGCCTGATATTAAGCCAATAGGTGGCCGGACGATTCTGCCATCGCGCAGGGCCTTATTTTCGATGAATAGTGCAAAAAGTTTCATGACCTCATCCGAGAATCCGATGGCGGCAATTTTCTTTAAAAGGATTTCTGAACGGATATTCCCAGTATAATCGGAAACATCGGTCACGAGAGCAAAGTCACGCGCAAAATATTTTCGGTAATGGCGGACAACGCTGCGCGCCGCAAAATAGCTCGGATGAGAAGAACGATATGAAAATAGCCAAGGCGAGAGGTATTTATCAAAATAAGGCTCAACAATTTGATAAATAGCCTGAGCCTTGATGCGGTCTTTAAGATTATAAATAAATATTTCTCGGTCCTTATGAGGATTGTTTTTTTTTGGTATTTTAAAAAGAGAGGCCGGGGCGACTTCTGTAAAATTTAACATCTCGGATCTTGCCTCTCTTATTATTTGCGCCGATCTTAGTTCTAAATCACTTAGTTTTAAGGCGTCCCAGCCGGCGTAACGATTGCTTCGTCCATCACCCTCCATCTGTTCGGCTAATTTAAGATAGGCTTTCTCTAGATTTTTTCGGCTGGTTATTTCTTTGAACATAAATGCATGCCTTTGTAGCTACTCCTAGTATGGCCGGACCTTAACGGACGACCATTGTTTATTGACAAGTGTCACCTATATTGTGAATATAGATGACATTTTGTTTAGAACGAAGCCTTTCGAGACTTCGCGCAGCGAAGCCTCGAAAGGCTTCGTTGTAAGCAAAATTTAATTAGTTCATCTAGCGCCGCTGGTATTAGCAGTTTTTTATTGGCGTTGACCGATTAATTATTAATACCTCTTTCGAGTTTTAGAAGTAGCTACAAGGAAACGCATAATTATTGAAATTATTATGTTCCTTGATTAAATTATACTATATAGATCTATCAAAGTCTAATAAAGAAAGGCTAAATTAGAGATAAAATACTTATATTGACATTATATATAAAATATTGTATATTTCATTGATTAATGGAACTTTAAAATAAACAAAACGATAGATAATGGAAACAAAAGAAAAAATGATTGGACGCCGTCATTTAAAAAAAATTACTAATCCAGTCAAGCTCGAAAGCGTGTCGAATTTTAATTACAGCGATTTTTTTATCACCAAAGAGCATGGAGGAATATTTGACGCCTTGTGTGGCGAGGACGCTCTCTTTATTGGGAATGCATTTATTGGCACTAAAGCATATTCTCCGGAATTGACTTTGGCGAATTATGAACTTGTCGACAGTGTTTACGAAAGAGGACTACTTGAAATCGCTTCTAAATTAAACATTTATTGCTTGCTAACAATGGCGCATGTAATGCAGGTTTGTAAGGAGCATATAATAAATGGAGTAAAAATATTGAAAGAAGATGGAGCCAAAAATATATTTTGGGTAAGTTATTCTTTTGAGATAGTTGTCTATCTGGAACCCATTAATAAAAAATGGTGCGCAAAAATGATTCCACGTAATGATTTTAAATTATTGGAACCGGGTAGCGCTGCATTTTTTCTTGATCGCTAGAAGCGACTATAATTGATATGGCCCTCGGGCAAAGACTGAGGGTCTTTTATTTTGCACAAATTTTGTATACTATTAAGTTGATAATGATAAATTATAAAATCAAAGATACTCAAATAATTATGATACGAACTATTATTAAATTTTTTAGCGCAATTTTAAGAGGATTAAGAGACCATGAATTTAGAAGTTTACTATTTTTTGTTATTATTGTTTTGCTAATTGGCACCTTCTCTTATCACCGCATCGAAGGTTGGAATTGGCTAGATTCTTTTTATTTTAGCTCCATCTCTTTGACTACGGTCGGTTACGGTGATTTAGTACCAAAAACAGATGCCGGAAAAATATTTACCATTATCTATATTTTTTCTGGGGTTGGCATCATACTTGGTTTCTTGGCGGCAGTTGCTACTAAGGCGAGAGAGAAGTAGAAATATTATGAATTTTAAAAAGACCATATATATGGTCTTTTTTTGCTTACCTAATATATTTGTAATAGGTTTTTTTATTAATTCTAAGTCATAGAGATCAGCCGAGGCTAGGTTCATAAACCTCCGGCTCCCGGAGGCGGTCCACCACCCCAAGGGCCACCACCCATACCAGGTGGCGGTTGAACTCCCGATTGAGCTGGCGTATAATTAGTTAAACCGGCAGGGGTTGCGCTGACAAGTCCAGCTGACAGATTTCCAATTTGGTTCCCAAGGCAACAATTTAGAGAATAAGTTCCATTTGTGGAGCCACTAAATACCCCCGCATTGTATGTATAGATAGTTGTTCCAGTACACAGGCCATGATCGGCCGGTATTGGAGGCTTAGGCACGATATCAATATAAACAACAGAGTTAGTAGCTAAATTTGCGCCACCGGTTAATGTGGATGGATATTGGCCATTATCGTTATAGTACATTTCGAGGGCGGTTTGAGTCTGCTTAATATCAGAAATACGCCGAGCGTCTCGAGATCGCGCTCGGGCTGTGTTAAGCGCTACAATGGACAAGGTAGAAAGTAGTCCGATAATAGCAATGACTACGAGTAGTTCGATTAATGTAAAAGCTTTTTTATTCATTTTAAGTTATTATATAGATGTATATATGATAGACTAAAAATAGCATTTAGCAAATATTTTTAATTGATAATTAATTATGAATTTTTTAGAATTTATTCGACAATTTCGCTTGGGAGGCTATGCAATTTTTGATTTAGCGGTTTCGTTTTTGGGAATTTATTTATTATCGCCGCTACTTTCAAAATTATTTTTGAAGATTAGAATACGTATTCCAAAAATAAATTGGGTATTTTTAACGCTCCCTATCGGAATTTTAACTCATCTCTTGTCGGGGAAGATGACGCCAATGACGAAAAACTTTTTTGATTTACAAAGTAATTATCTTTTAAAGATAATAATAATTTCACTACTCGTTTTTGGCTTAAAGGGCATAAAGACTGTAGAAAAATCAGTTAGTAGCAAATAATATAACCAATATTTGTTAAATATGTCAAAAAGTAGGCTTAGCGCCTATTTTTTGTTGAATATATGATAATTATTAAATATTTTGCGTACTATAAGAACAATTAATAATTAATTATAATTTATGGCAAGATATATCGGTCCAAAATTAAAAAAGCGTCAGCGTTTCGGGCTGGCGAGCGAGGAGGAAAGTATTAGGCGGCGTAATTTACGTCCGAAACGTAAATCCGATTATGGCTTAATTCTTGAAGAAAAGCAGAAGTTAAAATTTATTTATGGAATAATGGAGAAACAGATGCGGCGCTATGCCGAAGAAGCTTTCGCTAGTCGCAAGGATCCGCAACTCGAATTATTACGTCGAGTTGAGATGAGATTAGATAATGTTGTTTTTCGTTTGGGTCTAGCCAAAACGAGAGAGCAGGCGAGACAGTTAGTGAATCATGGTCACATTTTGGTCGACGGGAAAAAACTTGATATTCCGTCCTATAAAATGAAGACAGGCCAGATTATTAGTTTAAAAGAAAAGATACTTAAAAATAGAGTGTTTAAAGAGCAGATTGAAAGCAATCGAAAAAATGCTGAAGCCGCGACTTTCTTATTGTTTAGTAATGACGGCGGAAGATTTCTTGATGCGCCGAACCAAAAAGAATTACCGCAGAATGTCGATATGGCAAAAGTCATGGAGTTCTACCATAAAATTCTTTAAGGAAAAAGAAAAAACAGCCCCTAGCCAGAGGGCTGTTTTTTGTTGATTGTTTCGCCAATTTACGCTATGATTTTCATATAAAAGAGGAGTAATAAACACGCAAATAAGATTAATTTTAAATTTTATGTCACACGAAATTGAATCTGAGTTCGTTGTGGAATGGGGTAATGAGAATAGTCAGTGTCGCAACTGCACGAGTTTTGCCGTGGGCGAAGGATATTTTTATTGCAATGAGAGCAAAACCGAAATCCCGCCGAATGGTCACTGCAATTTTTTTCAATCGCTTGATTAAAATATTTATTAAAGCTAAACCTTGAATTATGACTTATCGTAAATTCCGCTTCGATCGATTATACGCGCACATTTTATCCGCACCAATTCTTTGGTTGCCGCTCATTGCCATTTTAATTTTAGATTTTTTTGTTACTTTATATCAAGCGGTTTGTTTTCCGATTTACGGTCTTGAGAAAGTTAAGCGCTCGGATTATATTTTAGTTAGAGATAGGAATAAACTGGCTTACTTAGAGCCAATAGAAAAAATTGGTTGCATGTATTGCGGTTATGCCAATGGATTCTTTTTGTATGCGAAAGAAATTGCAGGCCTAACAGAGAAGTATTGGTGTGGTATTATGCATGAAAATAAGCCAGGTTTTAAGGTTCAGGAAAGTCAGGTTAAGCAGGATTTCGCTAAATTTGGCGATGAGGCGGAGTTTCATAAGAAGTACGATAAATAATCGCTCTATTCTTTAATCAAAAAACAATGTCTCTAAATATATATTTAACTCGACACGGACAGGATGAGGATAATGTTAATGGCATTCTTAACGGTCATCGCAATCAGAAATTGACTGATTTAGGCGAAGATCAAGCACGGCGTTTGGCGGGACACATTAAGTCGAGCGCTCTATCTTTTTTGGCTGTTTATTGTTCTCCGCTGGAAAGAGCTAAACATACAGCCGAAATTATTTGTTTAACGTTAGACCGGCAGAAGCCAAAAATTCTAGACTTATTAATTGAAAGAAATTTTGGGATAATGACGGGACGGCCGCTGGCTGATATTGAGCGTCTTTGCGCTCCTGATTTATTTAAAACTGAAACAATTAATTATTTTCTTTCACCCGTTGGCGCCGAAACATTTCCAGATTTAATTTCGCGCAGTCATAAGCTTTTAAGCGAAATTTTAGAGCGACATAAAGAGGGGAATATTCTTCTGGTGACGCATGGTGATATTGGCAAGATGATTTATGCCACTTATTATAATTTAGATTGGCAAGATGTTCTGCGCCAATTCCATTTCGGTAATTCTGATTTATTAATATTATCCCCTGATTCAAAAGCTGAAGACGCCCATGTTTTTAAAAATCAACAATTCAATCCTTAATAAAATATAATTTTATGAAGAAAAAAATTATTGTTAGCTTAATTATTTTTTTCTCAGTTTTAGGTGTTGCGTCATATACTTATGCGCACAATCCGCGCTTAGTCTATAATCTTGATGCTTTGCCGGAAAAACCGATTATCATAAATAATCCCGATATTTCCCAGGCCTATTATGGACGACTTAAGGGCTGGGAGGAGTATTATCAATTCGCTATCGCCACTAATCAGGATTTTTATTTCGAAACGCTCGTTCCTGATGTTAAGGATATTACTAAAAATATATCCGCTGACTTAATAGATGTGGATAGCGCTAAAGTAATCGCGACCCTTGATGCAAGTAAAAGTGAATGGTTACCATATTTTGAAGAGTTTGCAGGCGATCATTATTTTGCTGGCCCAACGAGCACAATCAATTTAGACCCGGGAGTTTATCAGATTAAAGTTTATAATGATAATAACGAAGGGAAGTATGTTTTAGTTGTCGGCCAAAAAGAATCTTTTCCGCCGAAAGAAATTCTCGGGACAATTGTTAATTTGCCAGCCCTGAAGGCTTACTTTAATGAATCACCGCTCAATGCCTATTTCAATAATGTGGGTTTATTTATGGGCGCTGGTCTTATCGCTCTTATAATAATTTTTTATTTTCTGCGTTTTATTTTCCGCTTGTTCGGTCATTAGATAGTACTAAAAAATATGAAATAGTAGGGAAAAATTAGCCTTGACACAATGAACTTATAATAGTAATATCAATTTTATAAGAGTAATTAGCAATTTCAGTTAACCCAAGTATTCACCAACAATTAAGGAGGAGCCAAAGAGTATGAGTAAGAGTTCTTTTATCAAAAATTTTTCAGAAGATTTATGGGAAAGAAATGGAAAAGTTGACCCGTATTTAGCTGAAATGAAAACAGACAAATGTCTGTGTTCGTCTATCGTTCGTAATGAATTGGTTAAACCCCATACGTTTGTGACGTATGATCCAAAATCAGTTTATTCGGATTTGAATGAGTATGGCGCAGATATTTATTTTATCAAAGTCGTTCCAGCGAACAACCCACAAGCCGAAGCTTCTCTAGTTTCAACTTGTATGCTCGATTTAACAAGACGGCAAAGGAAATGCTTAAGTAAGCATCACGGAGTTCCAGCGTCTGCCTTCGAGAAACACGCCATCGCCCTTCATGTTGAAGTCGAGGTAGACCCTCCCCAACTCAGCATCGAGGATGAAATCGATGAAATCGTTTATGAGAGACAAGTTTGTTTTGCTGAGCTCGATTAAGCCATTTACAAATTACCGCACAAAAAACATTGGCAAAAAAACATTTTAAAAAAAGAGAGCTTCTCAAAAGCTCTCTTTCTCTTTCTATAATTTGATTTATTCAATACAGCAATCGACCACCTTTTTAACAAGCGCGCCGAGACGTCCGGTCAATCCTTTCTTCTTTGTATTAATCGCATCATCATCAATTTTTTTTACTTCGCCAATATCAATTAATTTCATATTCAATCCCCAGAAGAGGGAATAGAGGTCATAAGATTTTTGAAACATTTCTTGGGCCTCTTCTTTTTTATTATTTCCTTGCGCTTTAGTTCCGACTTCCATTAAGCGGTAGCTCGCGGCCAGTAAATGTTTAGAGATGCACCAAACTTCGCCTTCGTATTCTTTAATAATTTTTTTCAATAATGATTTTCTGATTTCTCGAACTTCGCTCAAAAGATCATAATATTTTGGGTTGCCGGTTTTTGCGCCAGTAAAGAAAAAATGCTCTTCAATACTAACAAGATTCATAATAGCGATGCTTAAATCTTGGTCAGATGATAAGTCGAGTTCATGATCTTTTTTCATTTTATCGACTTTCTCGATCATCTCGTTTAGAGACATCGTGTTTTCTATATTCTCCGACATATTATTAGCGTATTAATAAATAAAAGACAAAGCTTAAAATAATTAGAGCGCCGACAGGCCAGGCGACTTTTTGAAAAGGGAATTGCGCATGTCCGTCATTCTTCTTTTTTATGTCGCTATACCAGAGGGTCGCAAGCAAAAAACCAAGACTACCGACTGTTATACCAAGAGCCAATTTATCGATGCCAAATAATTTATTCCAAGGATGCCCAATCATATCTTTAGCGAGTAAGGGCCAGATTACCATGACATAATAAGCAATTGTTATAAGAATATCGCGCAAATCTTTATTGCCAAACTTCCAATTTTTTTTATTTAACCAATTAATAGTCCAGGCAATAAGAGAAACCATCATCCCGCCGATCCAAACGCCGGCGATTGAATCATCAATGCCAAGATATTCACTTAGCCCGAGGCCAGCGCCGACGGCCACTACGCAGACTGGGCAAATCGCTTTGGCCGGTAGGGCGAATAGAGCTAAAGAGGGAAGACTTATATAGAAAAGTTTTTTCATTTTATATTATTATTTTATTTTAGTTTGTAGAAAATCAATAATTGGTTGATCGCCCTGTAAACAAGTCGTGCCATCAAAGAAGAAAGGGACACCGATGCCAGCACTAGTATCAATCTCACATTTTTTAGCGGTAGCGGCGAGCTGAGCGGCATTGTCCTTGTTATTATAGACTTCGAGCTCCTGAAACTTTAATTTATTTCGGACGTCGTTTGCGCTAATAAAATCATCGACATTCTTACAATGTGGGCAAGTATCACCAAAAAAGAGAATCATTTCCGGCTGAGCTGATTTATTGGTTAGTTTGCCAAGCGAAGCGAGGATAAGTAGCGCCCCGACCACTCCTAAAACGATATATAGGGTCTTATTTTTTTTCATAGAGAAATTTTTAAGGCTAATTAAAGGTAGCTAAATAATACCATAAGAAGGCTAATCTCGACAATTAGGCGCTTGGATTCGTTTTGAGCTTAAGAGCGGGTGTTAATTTTCTCAAGTACTTCCTTGATGAAGTTGTCTTTAGCGATTTCTCGTGTTTCTTGAGCGCCACGGTCGCGAACATTAAGCGTTTCTGAGTTCATTTCTTTGTCGCCAATAACCAGCATATAAGGAACTTTTTCATTAACCGCCTTTCTAATTTTATTACCAACGGTTTCATTTGCTTCATCAAGCTCGACGCGGATGCCTGCTCCTCTTAATTCATCGGCTAATTTTTGGCAGCCGCTAATATGAGCCTCGGCGACAGAAACTATTTTAATTTGAGTTGGCGAAAGCCAAACTGGGAATACTCCAGAATAATGTTCGATAATAACCCCCATAAATCTTTCCATTGAACCGAGAAGCGCGCGGTGAATAACAACTGGTGACTGGAACTCTCCCTTCGCATCGGTGTAATGGAGATTAAAACGCAGAGGTAATTGGAAATCTAATTGAATAGTAGCTAATTGCCATTGACGTCCGATTGCATCTTTAACTTTAATATCAATCTTCGGTCCGTAGAAAGCGCCGTCACCTTCATTAATTTTATAATTAAGCCCGGCGTCAGTTAAAGCGGTTTTAAGATTATTTTCCGCTTCATCCCAAAACTTTTTTTCTCCCAGGAATTTTTCTGGTCGAGTTGAAAGATGAATCTCGTCAATTTTTAAATCAAAAATATGATAAATATCTTTAACTTTTTGGAGAAGGGAGGCAATCTCTTCGAGGATTTGGTCGGGACGGCAGAAAATATGAGAATCGTCCTGAGATAAGCTGCGAACGCGGGTTAGACCATGGAGGGTGCCTGATTTTTCATTGCGGTAGAGAGTGGTTGTCTCGGCTAAACGCAAAGGGAGATCACGATATGAATGGATATCACGCTTAAAGACAAGCATATGTGCCGGGCAATTCATCGGCTTAATGCCAAAATCGCAGTCGTCTTCAGTATGATGGAGAATAAACATGTCTTCCTGATAATGATCCCAGTGGCCCGAGGTCTTCCAGAGTTCGGAATTAAAAAGTTGGGGCGTCCTAACCTCTTTATAGCTTTCGCCATAAGAAAGTTCGCGTGCTAATTTAATTAATTCATTTAGCATGATAAAGCCCTGTGGAAGAAAGAAGGGCATACCAGGAGCATATTCGTGCATCATGAAAAGATTTTGTTCTTTTCCAATTTTTCGATGGTCTCTTTTTTCGGCTTCAAGCATCATCTTCAAATATTCATCCAATTCTTCCTTAGTGCCATAGGCGAGCCCATAGATGCGAGTCAACATCTTATTTTTCTCGTCACCACGCCAATAAGCGCCGGCTAGTTTCGCTAATTTATAACTCCCCGGTTTTAATATATTTGTATTTTCGATATGTGGACCCCGGCAAAGATCGGTAAATTTGCCAACGGAATAAAAACTAACAGTTTTTTCGCCCTGTTCTTTTAAGCCCTCAAGTAATTCAGCTTTATAAATTTCGCCAGCTGCTTTCGCTTCTTTTAAAGCGCTATCTATATCTTTTTCCGCGCGTTCAAATTTTAAATTTTGCTTAATTAAAAAGGCCATCTTTTTTTCGATGTTTTTTAAATCAGATTCAAGTATTTTTGTGTCGCCAAAATCAATATCATAATAAAAGCCGTTATCAATAGATGGTCCAATCGCGAGTTGGGCGTCCGGCCATAATTCTTTAATAGCGGTCGCCATGATATGGGCAAGGCTATGACGTTTTAAATCGATGCTAATTTCTTCTTTCATATGTTTAAGATATATGAACCGAGAATTCTTGGTTCCTTAATTTATTATTAATAAAAAAATCCCCTCCTAGTAAAAACAGAAAAACTGTTTTTACCGGGACGGGAC
>JBAXPN010000006.1:0-51469 GCA_037132255.1 Candidatus Falkowiibacteriota bacterium | reverse complement strand
TCATCGGATAAAAGCTACTCCGGGGATAACAGGCTAGTCACGCCCAAGCGTCCACAGCGACGGCGTGGTTCGGCACCTCGATGTCGGCTCGTCGCATCCTGGGGGTGGAGAAGCTCCCAAGGGTTGGGCTGTTCGCCCATTAAAGCGGCACGCGAGCTGGGTTCAGACCGTCGTAAGACAGGTCGGTCTCCTATCCACTGTGGTCGTGGAAACTTGAAGAGGCCCTTCCTTAGTACGAGAGGACCGGGAAGGACGAAGCTCTAGTGTACCTGCTGTTCTACCAAGGGCATTGCAGGGTAGCTACCTTCGGTTAAGATAAGCGCTGAAAGCATCTAAGCGCGAAGCTGTCTCTGAGATTAGGTTTCATAGACTGGTTAGAGAATATAACCTTGATAGGCCATATGTGTAAGTCCAGTAATGGATTGAGCAGAGTGGTACTAATATGTCGTAAGATTTTCCCACACTTTTATTTTAAAATGTTTCTGATTCTTTACTGTAAATGAATTTTGTTATCTAACAATGGTATATATAAAAGACGCCATTGTTCTGGTGGTTTGAGCGGAGGGGTCATACCTGATCCCATCCCGAACTCAGTAGTCAAGCCCTCCAGCGCCGATGATACTTGGGCCTGAGCCCTGGGAAAGTAGGTCGCCGCCAGAACAATGGTGTTTTTTAATCGGAAATTTATTTCTGATCTTAGAAGCCATTCAAAAAGCCATCGGATTAATTCGGTGGTTTTTTAATTGGGGAAAAGACTGATATAATTAAAATATTAGTTAAATACAATATATTTATGTCTCTAATAAAATCAATTTCTGGTATTCGCGGTAATATCGGTGGCGTGCCAGGAGAAAATTTAACCCCTCTTGATATCCTTAAGTTTAGTCTGGCTTATGGCACTTATATTATCCAAATCAGCCCTAATTTAAAGCATAAAGTAGTAATCGGGCGCGATGCACGTATATCAGGCGAAATGCTTAAAAATATAGTCGCCTCTGCTCTTATGAGTCTTGGTATCGAAGTTATAGATATGGGTTTTTCTTCAACTCCTAGTGTAGAGCTAGCGGTAAGGAGCCAGGAGGCGCAAGGTGGCATTATTATCACCGCTAGCCATAATCCCTCGGGCTGGAACGCTCTGAAGCTCCTAGACGCTCAGGGGGAATTTCTTTCAAAAATAGAGGGTGAAAAGATTTTAGAATTAGCTGAAAAAAATAATTACTCTAGCTTTGTTCCCGAAGATAATCTTGGTTCCTATATTGTTAATCCTTATCTAGATTTGGATCATATTAAACAAGTATTAAATTTATCGCTGGTTGATCAGAAATTAATTAAGAAAAAGAATTTTAAAATAGTCGTTGATGGTATAAATTCAGTCGGCGGGATGATTGTGCCGAGCTTGCTTAAAGAGCTGGGCCTTAAAAAAATAATTGAATTAAACTGTGAGCCAAATGGTCGCTTTGCGCATAAGCCAGAGCCGATTGCGGAAAATCTAAGCCAAATAATGGAGCGCGTTAAATTAGAAAAGGCGGATTTAGGTATAGTCGTCGATCCCGACGTTGATCGCTTAGCTTTCATTGATGAAAACGGAGAGATGTTTGGCGAGGAATATACACTCGTTGCGATAGCAGATTATGTATTAAATAACTTTTCTTTAGTTGAGGCTGCTCATCCGGGAGAGTATCATAAAACTACTGTTTCCAATCTCTCTTCCTCCCGCGCGCTTAAAGATATTACGGAAAAGCACGGCGGAATATATGAAGCGGCTGCGGTCGGCGAAGTTAATGTTGTTACAAAGATGAAAGAAATAAAAGCCGTCATTGGCGGCGAGGGGAATGGGGGTATTATTTTGCCAGAACTCCACTACGGACGTGACGCTGTCCTTGGTATCGCTCTATTTTTAAGTCATCTGGCACAAAAAAATATTAAAATGTCAGAGTTAAAAAAAGAATTGCCCGAGTATTTTATGGTGAAGGATAAAATGGAATTAAATTCTGAGATAAATGTTGCCGATATATTAAAAATGATAAAAAGCGATTACGCGCAGGAAAAAATTACTGATATTGATGGCATAAAAATAAACTGGCCCGACTCTTGGGTTCATTTACGCGCCTCTAATACGGAAGCGATTATTCGTATCTATGGCGAAGCTAAATCTCTAGAAAAAGCAGAACTAATAGTTAATGAAATTAAACTTAAAATTTTAGCTTATATTAAATAAAATATTTCATAAATTCTCGTTTGCCTCCTAGCCTCAAAAATGCTAAAATATAAGGGAAATTAATAAATATTTTCTCTTATTTTTCATATATTATGATACGAATAATTATTCTCGCTGCCGGCAAAGGCACTCGTATGAATTCTGAATTACCAAAAGCTCTCGTCCCTTTAAAAAATAAGCCGATGATAAAATATTTAATGGATTCTGTTGTTGCGGCGGGAGTGGATCCTTGTCCGATTGTAATTGTATCGCCGGATAATAAAGATATTATTAGCGCCGAGTTAAAAGAATACAATATTGAATATGTTATTCAAGATAAGCAACTCGGCACCGGTCACGCAGTATCATGCGCAAAAGAGAGTTTGGATAATAATGATCTGAAGCCAGATAGCATTCTTGTTCTATATTGCGACCACCCGTTTATTAAAAGTGAGTCGATTAGAAGTTTTGCTAAGTTAATGCCAGAAACCGTAACAATAATGCCGACAAACTTAAGTGATTTTGATGGCTGGCAGCAAAACTTTTATCGCTGGGGCAGAATTATTCGCGGTGCTGATAGTCGAGTCGAAAAAATTATTGAATTTAAAGATGCGAGCGATGAAGAGAAATTAGTTACAGAAGTTAATCCCGGCTTCATGTGTTTTAATACAAATTGGCTTTTCCAAAATATTTCGAGCCTACAGAATAATAATAATCAAGCGGAATATTATTTAACGGATATGGTTAAATTAGCTTTTGACGGCGGATATGAAATTGGAACAATCGGAATTGAAGCTCATGAGGCGATGGGGGTTAATAGTTTGGAAGAATTAAGCATCGCCGAAAATTTATTACAATAAATAAGATTAACAATATGTTAAAAATCGGAGTTTCCGGCAACCGCGGCAGTTTTTCTGAAGAAGCCGCTCTCTATTATTGCCATAAAAATAAAATTACTAATTACCAGATAGTATATTTAATTAGCGTCGAGGGTGTTTTGAGTGCTTATGACAATAAGGACATAAATAAAGGATTTTTCCCGATAGAAAATTCTAATGGTGGGATTGTTCAAGAAGCAGTTTATGCCATGAGTAAACACAATTTCAACATTGAAAACATTTTTGAAATTGATGTCCGCCACTGTCTTCTCGTAAAAAAGGGAACAAACCCTGGTAATATTAATAAGATTGTTTCCCATCAACAAGGACTTCGCCAATGTCGAATGTATTTGAAACGAAAGTGGCCAGAAGTCGAACTTGAAGAGTATAGCGACACGGCTCAAGCCGCCGCAGATTTAAGAGACGGAGTCCTGCTGCCAGAAGCTGCCGTTATTGCTTCAAAGGCCTGCGCGGAACTATATAGTTTGGAAATTTTAGAAGAAGGTATTCAGGATTTAAAGTTTAATTTCACAAGTTTTATTGCGACGGAAACGAAGTAATTTTAAGGAGAAAAAAATTTATGCGCCAGATTCTTGACTTCCATATTCATTCACGATATTCGCGCGCCTGTTCACCAAGTCTTACGCTCGCAAATATTGAGCATGCCTGCCGGATAAAAGGTATCGATATCATTGCGACCGGAGATTTTACTTATCCTGCCTGGTTTGAGTCTATTAAAAACGAACTCGTCGAGACAGACGCTAAATCTGGACTGTATAAATTAAAAATAGCGCCTGACGATAAGATAAAATTTATCTTATCAAGCGAAGTTGCCCTTATTTATAAAGATTCCGATAAAGTTAGACGGATTCATTTAGTAATCCATGCTCCTAATATTGCTGCCGCGGAAAAATTAAATAAACAATTAGATAAGAAATATAATATTCGTTCCGACGGCCGCCCGATTTTAGGAATTAAAGCTCCTGAACTCGTAAAAATGCTTTTAGCCATTGATGAGAAATTTTTAGTCTATCCCGCTCATATTTGGACACCCTGGTTTTCTGTCTTTGGTTCAAAATCAGGCTTTGATCGATTAGAGGATTGTTTTGGTGACCAGACAAAATATATATATGCTTATGAAACCGGATTATCAAGTGATCCGGAAATGAATTGGCGCTTATCTGCGCTTGATAAGCTAACGCTGCTTTCTAACTCCGATGCTCATAGCCTTAATAATATTGGCCGCGAGGCGAATATCATGGAAATAAGCGAGCCGATAACATATCAGAAAATCTACGATAATATTAAAGATAAGAAGGGAATGATAGCAACAATTGAATTTTACCCCGAAGAAGGCATGTATCATTTGGATGGGCACAGGGATTGTAAATTCAGTTGTGAGCCGAGCGAGAGCCATAAATTAAAAAACCTTTGCCCGATTTGTAAGAGGCCGCTTGTTATTGGAGTTCTAAATCGGGTTGAAGAATTAGCCGACCGTGTCTCAGGCTATCGACCAAAAAACGCCCCCGCCTTTAAAAAACTCGTAGAATTAGATAAGATTATAGCAGAAGCCTTGAATGTCAAAAGTCGGACCGCAAAGGCGGTTCAAAAAAAATACTCTTTTTGGATAAGTAGACTTGGCCCAGAACTTCATATTCTCCTTGATTTAGATCTTGATAAAATTAATACAGAGTTCGACGCGCGAGTTATTGATGGTATAAGAAGAGTGCGAAATGGCCAGCTTAATATTGAACCGGGATTTGACGGACAATACGGAAAAGTAAAAGTATTTTCTGCTAGCGATAAGCCTAATTATCAAAAACCCTTATTATAAATTAGAAGGTATTAAATATAATATATGTTTGGCCTGCGCAAAACCTGGGGTACGATTGTGATGGTTGTTTCCTTCCTGGTTCTAGCCCTATTCGCTTCAGTTTTTTATAACGCTGATCAAGAACAAAAAAATGAATTAGTTAATAATAGTCTGGTGCAGAAGGGAGGCGAAACGCTTGGTGTTTTACTAGGGGCTTCGGAAAAAATGAGTGAAGTTAATGTGCAAAAAAATATTGGGCTCGGGAAAACAATGGCGGACTTTATCGCGCGAGTTGATTGGCAATGGTTACTGATGGGAACATCGACAAAAGAAGTTGACACAAGCGTAGCTAATGTAAATGAAGCAAGTGATGCAGAGCTAAATAATAGCGAAATAAATAATAATGGGGCCAGTAGCGTCGAAACAAATTTCAACGAATTTGTGCCAAGCGAAACAAACGCTACAACTGAGGACACGGGATTCTGGTCCAAATTAAAAAATAGCGTGAAAGAAGAATGGAAAAATAGTCAGGAGACAGAAGCTGTTCCACTTGAAATACAAACTAATGACTTTGGACAGAACTTATTTTCCTATCAGAAAACAAACATTGGCGCCGAAATAATTATTATGTCGAAAAGCGGGGATGAATATAAAGTACCACTCCCGTTCAGCTTTCTTAAATAGTTTTTTGGAAAATAAGTGAGTATAAAAGATAATTCGAGACAATTATAAAAATAAATAATTTATCCAAAAATAAGCCTTTGTATATAAATATTAAATAAATTCATAAGGCTCGGAATGTTATAATAAAATAATTAATAAATCTAACACATAAACCTATGTTTAAAGAAAAGGTAAAAAAAGAAAAAAAAGTTACCCAAGATAGGTCGGACGACAAGTTAAAAAGAGAAGAGGCGGCACTAAACGCAATTGAACAAATCCGTAGTAAATTTGGTGAAGGTTCAATTATGCGTTTTGGTGATGCGCAAAAAACAAACGTCGATGCAATTTCAACCGGTTGTTTATCCCTTGATATGGCTTTCGGAATCGGCGGTGTGCCCCGTGGTCGTATTATTGAAATCTATGGCCCAGAGTCATCTGGCAAAACTACTTTAGCCCAGCATATCGTGGCTGAAGTTCAGAAAACTGGAGGCATCGCGGCCTTCGTTGACGCGGAACACGCTCTAGACCCTGATTATGCAGCTAAAATCGGCGTTAATATTAAAGAGATGCTGTTGTCCCAACCAGATAGCGGCGAACAGGCTTTAGAGATAGTTGAGACTCTGGTTCGTTCAAATGCCGTTGATGTTATCGTTGTTGACAGCGTCGCCGCTCTTGTTCCGCAGAAAGAAATCGAAGGTGATATGGGCGACCAGCATATGGGGCTTCAGGCTCGTTTAATGAGCCAAGCGCTTCGTAAATTAACAGCGGCTATTGGCAAGACAAAGACTGTTGTTATTTTCATTAATCAGATTAGAAATAAAATTGGCGTTTTCTTTGGTAATCCGGAAACAACATCTGGTGGCAATGCTTTGAAATTTTATTGCTCAGTTCGTGTTGAAATTCGCCGTGCGGCGCAGATTAAACAGGGCGAGAAAATTATTGGTAATCGCGTTAAAGTAAAAATCGTTAAGAATAAAGTTGCCGCTCCATTTAAAACTTGTGAATTTGATATCATGTATAATGAAGGGATTTCGGTCGCTGGTGATTTAGTTGATTTAGGAGTCGAAGTTGGTACTATTAAAAAGAGTGGTAATACTTATACTTATGGTGAGATTAAATTAGGAACTGGCCGTGAAGTTGCTAAAAAAACAATCAAAGACGATAAGAAATTATTGGCGGAAATTCGCAAGGCAATCATTGTTGCCATAAAGAGTAAAGAAATTGAAGAAGCGAAATAAGTAATTAGTAGAACACAATAATACATATAAAAAACCGCTATGGTAATCCGTTGCGGTTTTTATTAAGTCGTATTATTTTTTTGGAGAAACTTTATTCATAGCGGAAACGATTCTGTCGGAAATTTGATCTACTGTCCCGTTACCATCAATAATTATTAATTTTTTTTGCTTTTGGTAGTAAGCGACAAGCGTGTGCATTTCGTGGTGGTAAATTTTGAAGCGCTCTTTTATTACTTTTCGATTATCATCGCTGCGGCCCGATGTTTTTGCTCTTTCAATAATTCTTTTTATTCCTTCTTCCTCGGTAATCCTTATTTTTAAAATTGCGTTAATCGGTCTGTCTTCTTTTTTCAAAACTTTATCGAGCCATTTAGCTTGAGCAAGAGTTCGTGGAAAACCATCGAAGATAAATCCACTCGCCTTCTTATGGCGCTTGATGGCTTTTTCCATAATTTGGTCGATTACCTCGCTTGGAACAAGTCGTCCGCTGGCTAGATATTTTTTTATTTTGTCGCCGAGATCGCCGCTTTTAATTTCCTTTCGTAAAATTTCACCGCTTGAGAGGTGAATAAGGCTAAATTTTTCAGCGAGTAATTTGGCTTGAGTTCCTTTGCCGGCACCAGGGGCACCGAAGATAATATAGTTTTTCATAATCATTTGTCATTATAGCGGAAATATTAATTTTGGCCAAGTCTACGTTGATTTTTGTCTTTCTGTCGGATATACTTGGTATATTAAGCAATAATATTAATAATATGCCAAAAAAGGGAATCCGTCCGATAGCTGTTGCAATTATAAAAAATGAAAATAAGTTTTTTGCTGGCGCTGGTTTCGACGAAGATAAAAAAGAAAAGTTTTACCGTTTGATGGGTGGAGGCATAAAGTTCCGAGAAACCGCCTTGCAGGCCCTTATGAGGGAGTTTAAAGAGGAGTTCGCGGCTGAACTTATAAATATAAAACTTTTGGGAATTGCTGAGAATATATATGTTTATAATGGTGAATATGGCCATGAAATTGCCTATGTTTATGAGGCTGATTTCGAGGATCAGGGAATGTATGAAGATAAAGAATATCCAGTTTTAGATAGTCCGCGCCAAGAGGCCGCTGGATGGATAGAGTATAATGAAACTTTACGAATATATCCTAAGACTGCCTCTGATTTAATGAGTTAATTAGACTATGAATTTAGAAAACCGGCTAATGTTGGCCGGTTTTTTTGAAAGAGATTTCAAATCAAGAGTTCTGCTAAGTACATTGTTGAAAAGCAAAGAGCGGCGATTCTCACGGCGTAGAAATAGCCAAGAGAAATTACTTTTTTTGGTTCTTCCTCGCGGTAGTTGGCGGCGCTGAGAGAGATAAATATGCCGACAACAAGTCCAAGTATTAAAGAAAATATAGCCTGGTTTATTGGTGTGTGAATTTTCGTATCGCTAAAAATTCCCAAAATTCCGAATAAGAGTCCAAATACTGTTGCCAGTAGATGGTCGGAATAACCATGCTTCGGCGCCATAAATATTTGTTTTAGACTTCTCATAATAATGGGTTTTTATTGATTTAAAAGGACGAATTAATCATTGTCTATTAATTTTAGTATTTATTGGTCTGATTGTCGAATAAACAAAACAAGTCCCTTTATAGGACTTGTTTTTTGTATTAATTTTATTTTAATTATTTTGAGAGTCTAGTCGTTCAAGCGCTTTTCTGGTCTGTCTGATTTCGAGACGTTTTTTTACTGGTGATTCGGTTAGGAGATTATCCTTTGGTTCACTCGGACCGTATAATCCAGGAGGGTCAATTTTCTGATATAATTTTTTATTTAATTTACCCGCTGAAGGAAAATTATTTTCTATGTCTTCTTCGTTTTTTAATTCTTCATTATTATATATTTCAGCTCGAATCGCTGAGCGTGCTTCGCTCAGTAATTGTTCGGTTTGGCCATTTAAATCTTTAATCGGTGTTTTTCTGCCTGCGAAGTCAATAAAAGTATCATCACCAGATTCTCCTTTACTCAAGTCATTTTGAGCTTTTCTTTTGCGTTCGGCAATTGTATAAGCATCTTCAAATATTCCCATTTTCTTCGTTTCACCAACATGTTGGTTCGGAACGTAGTCTTTATCCTTGGCCCTAAATACGTTAAACATATTTTAAGAGGTGTTAATGTGTGCGCCGTGCAGGATTCGAACCTGCGACCATCTCCTTAAGAGGGAGCTGCTCTACCAACTGAGCTAACAGCGCATTCGTCTATTAAGTTTTGTGGCGGGGGCGGGGATCGAACCCGCGACCTTAGCGTTATGAGTGCTACGCTCTAACCAGCTGAGCTACCCAGCCATAATATCGGGTTATACCCGGCCTTTCGGCGGGTTTAACTACCCAGCCATTCTATAATATATTAAAACAGATTTCAAGCTTCTGTTTCAAGCTTATGTGCGCCCGGCAGGATTCGGACCTGCAACCCCTTGGTCCGAAGCCAAGTACTCTATCCAGTTGAGCTACGGGCGCTACAAAACGCCCTCGGTCCTAGGATGGATATTCCTGAGATGGGCGCTTAATTTATCTTTTTCCCTTTAGGGCTTGCTTGAGATGGTAACCGGTTTTAAACTTAGCAACCTTAACAGCTGGGATTGTAATCCGTTCGTTAGGTTTCTGAGGGTTAACACCGCCGCGAGCATAACGGACACGAGCTAAGAATGTTCCGAAGCCAGCGATTGTGACTTCACGATCAGCCTTTAACTCTTCGATGATGGTGTCGGTTAAGACATCAACCATCTTTTCCGCCTGCTTTTTGTTTAGCCCTTCGACATCATGATAAATTTTGTCGATGAGTTGTGCTTTGTTCATATGTTTATATGTTTAGCTCTAAACATAATAATTTAAGCTTTTTAAAGCTTAACGAGCATATTCGGTGACCCGCATTTCGCGGATAACATTCACCTTTATCTCTCCTGGATATTTTAACTCATTTTCTATCTTTTTTGCAATATCTCTAGCCAAATTATAAGCCTTAAGGTCATCGATCATATTTGGCTCAACAAAGACGCGTACTTCGCGACCAGCCTGAATTGCATAGACTTTTTCTACGCCATCGAAGGTTAGAGCGATCTTTTCAAGCTCCTCAAGACGTTGTAAGTAGTTTTCATAGTTGTCGTTTCTTGCTCCGGGACGCGCCGAAGAGATAGCGTCGGCAACTTTTACAATAACAGCAATAAGGGTTGATGGTTTATCATCATGATGAGTTTCAATCGGCGCAATAATTTCTGGTGGAAGATTAAATTTGCGAGCAATGTCTCGTCCAATTTCAGTATGATTTCCTTGAACTTCGTGATCAACTGCTTTTCCGATATCATGAAGTAATCCGCCTTTCTTAGCAAGGGTTACATCAGCACCTAATTCTTCGGCAAGCATGGCGGCTAAGTGAGCAACCTCAGTTGAATGGCGTAAAACATTTTGGCCATAACTAGTACGGTATTTTAAACGTCCGAGAATTTGAACTAATTTTGGATCGAAGCCAGTAACACCAACTTCATACATCGCCTCTTCACCCGCCTTTTTGATATCAAGCGCGATATCTTTTTTAGCATTCTCAACCGCATCTTCAATTTTTGTCGGATGGATACGGCCGTCTTTTATTAAGTAATCCAGTGTTTTCTTGGCAATATGACGGCGAATTAAAGAGAAACCAGAAACAGTAATCGCGTTAGGAGTATCATCAACAATGATTTCTACACCAGTCATTTGTTCGATGGCCTTAATATTACGTCCTTCGCGACCAATAATTCTACCCTTCATTTCATCGTTAGGTAAATCAACAGTAGTTGTTGTAAGTTCAACTGTATAATTAGAAACCATTCTTTGCATGGCGAGCGCCATCATGTCCTTAGCTTTATCATTGATAATGTCTTCGGAATTGTTTTCTAATTTATTAATGCGAACGACTAAATCGTCAGCAATATTTTCTTCAACCTTTTTAATTAAAATAGCCTTGGCCTCATCTTGGCTTAAATTAGAAATCTTTTCTAATTTAGCTTCTTGTTCGGCTTTAACGTTTTTAATTTTTTCTTTGATTTCTTGAACCTCATTAACCTTGTCGTATAGTTTTTGTTGTTTTTCTTGTAGATCTAAAAGTTTTTGCGAGAAAGAGTTTTCACGTTGCTCTAATCTCTTCTGCAATTGATTGATTTCATTGCGACGAGAAGATTCTTCTTTTTTAGACTCGTCAATAATATGCAGGGCTTTATCCTGCGCCTTTAAAAGCAGCTCTTTTTCTTTGAGCTTGGCATCACTAATCAATTTCTCCGCTTTTTCGGCAGCATTTGAGACTTTTGAGGTTGCTGATTTTTTGTAGTAAGTAAAACCAATAAAAAAACCACCTACAGCCAAAACTACATACAAGACATAGCTTAGATATTCCATATAAATTGGAACTGTCTTTAAGAAAATGAGGTGGTACGCGCGGTTATTATTAAGTTTTGAAAAACAGGGACCACTTTAAGAAGTGATATTTTAGAAGATGTTTTTACTAGCTATCTTTAGTTTTTTAGCTAATTTTAGAGTAATAAACTGATTAAACATAATTGATTGATCTTCGAAAATAATTTTTATGACAACAATAAGCGGTATTTAGTTTTTCTGACTCATTCCTAAAAACAGATTTTTAATTAATAAATTATAAACTTATATATGGCTACTTTAGCATTAAAATTTTGATTTGTAAAGACTAATATTAGGCTAATTTTCTTGACAATTTTTTTTAGATAATTTAAAGTATTATCATCAAACAAGAAGGGAGCCAATCGTGAAACAGTTCTTTTTAACCCTATGTATCTTGTTTGCAGCTTTTCCTGGATTTTCCAGGCAGATGGCTGACGAGTCGCCGCTAAAGGGACCCGTGATTCAAAATGAAAGTATTCTGCGACTAGGTCCAGGTACCAATTGCTTGGAAAAATTAGCCGAGAGACTTGAAAGTCTTTCTCTATCTCCATCAGTTGGTATACCAGCTACCACAGAATTTACTTTCTTGAACACGGCCCGGCGCTACGTCGGCCAAACAACCCAATTTTCTGCACCTCTCAGGCTGCGCGATGTAATTCTGACCGGATATCGTCCTAAGATACCTCCGTAGATATGGGTTTCTGCTTTTCAGCGTTGTAAGTACAACTATCAAAAAACGCTCTGAAGAAAATTGCTGCAAATTACTCACCTTTTTTAAAAACCCCGAACAATCAAATCGATTGCGTCGGGGTTGTTTTTATTTAGCCACTTTTTTGCGGCTATAGGTTTTTTTTGTTTGGGTGTATTTTATAATCCTGCCGAAAACTTTTCGAATAATTAATTCTTGGCTTTTGAGGAAGGTGCTTGAATCGCCGACAATAATTAAATCGGCTCTGGCGCGGCTAAGAGCGACGTAGATTCTTCTGAGATCAGTACTGAAGCCAATTCGACCTTCACTATTAGCACGGACAAGGCTTAAAATAATTGCTTCTTTCTCTGAACCTTGGAAGGCGTCAACAGTATTAACCATATCCCTTAAGACTTGGTCGATATTACTAGGAGTAATAAGTTCAGCGAAGATTTTATGGAAGAGAAGTTCGTTTCGTAAAGCTTCTTTGATGAAATTAATCTGTCCGCGATAAGTTGCGATAACTCCTAAGGATTTAAGGTTAATTACGCCCTTTTCACTTAATTGTTTCTTGAAGAATTTTATAACTTCCGCGACGACCAAATTTTTTTCTTGGCGATTTCGATACGAAGTTTTAATTCTCTCCTCTTTACCCTGCACGTCAAGAAATATAACTGAACCGCGGGAATGTGGGTTGAAACGACCGACCTTCATTTCTTTTAAAAATACATGGTTAAGAAATTTGGTGATATTTTCAAGCGAACGACGATTAACATTTAATTTATCGCCAGATAATTTAGTGCCGTCAGCGAGCGAGAAGAATACGCCGTCAGAAAAGTACTTAAACCAAGCTTCAACTTCTTTGCCCGTAGAGCTAAGAGGCATGAGAACATGATCATCATCGGTTAGTTTTCGCGGATTTATAGTAAAAACAGAATCTTGAAATAATTTTTTATTCACAGTCCTGTTGCTATAATATTCGTCAAAACCACATTCCTCGTAAACTCGCCACATCATGTTTTCGCCGGCTTCGGCTGATATCTCGATATTTCCTAGTTGGTCTGTGTCGCCGATTAAAATTAATTTATAATCAGTTTTTTTAATTAAGGGAACTATCTCGAAAAAACGAGCCTTAGTAGCTTCATCAATGAATGTTGTGTCGATAGAAAATGTAGGTCGAATTTTTTTTGCTTCATCCCACATATATTTCACAACCTCATAAGGAATGTTTAGTTCAAAATCACTAACTTCGGATTTTGATTTAGGTTTTTCGTTTACCTCTGAAAAAGACTTAATATCAGCTCCCCAAATAAGCTCGTTTTGGTGATAGAGAGCTTTTAATTGTTTATCGAAGACCACTGAATTTATCGTGGCCGCTAAAACTAAACTTTTGCCGGCACAAATTAATTCCCAAATAGCTTTATTTTCCTGCATCAAAGTAAATTCCTCCGACTTGAAGTCGGTTCTTGCGGCCTTTTCAATATTCGATTTCTCCATGTATTCATCCCAGGCCTTTTTTGCCGCCGCCGTTTGTTTGGCGTAGCGCTCAAAGCGATTAAGTCTTTTGGCTTTATCAGAGCTTATTAGTTGAGGATTGTTTCCGAGACGGAAAATAATTTTTTCGTCCAAGTGTTCAACTAATGATTCTAATAAATTATCTAAGCCCTTATTGCTATGAGAACTAAGAAGAATCACACGACCGGCGAGAACCAATTGTTTGATGGCGACTGCCGTTAAAGTTGTTTTTCCTGTACCCGGACCACCCGAGACAAGAGAGACATAACTTGGACCAAGCATTTCGAGTAGTGACTTTGTTTGGGACTCATCGTACAGGATTGCTTTTGAGGGGCCGTCAAGTTTTACGCTGGTAATTGGTAAATGAAGAGCATTATGATTTGGAATATAGCCTCGTAAGAAATCTTCGGGCCGATTATATTGATTTTCCAATTCATAAATATAATCATTGGGACTTAAATCGGAGTAGCCGGCGCAGGAATTGCGGTAGGCACGAATAGTATGATTAAGAATATTTGAACCCTTGGTGACAACGTCAATATGGTTTAATACTCTTTTTTGGATTGCCTTGTCGAGAACAAGCTCAAGCGATTCTTCATCAGATGAAATAATTGTACCGCTAACAGAGATGTTTTAATATGAGGGCCATAAATGTCGAAATACATTTGCTCTCCTTCGCGAAAAATTAATTCGCCTTGATAAACATTTTCGAAAGGAAAACTTAATTTTTTTGTTTTGCCTTTTTCGGAAAGTTTAATGTGCAGGCGCCAACGCATTCGCATAACTTGATTATTCCAATTCTCAAGCCATAAGAGGTAATGCTTTGAAAAGTAAGCCGAGAACCAAAAGAATTTTTGGTCGACTGTCATTTTTTGGCGCGCAAGTAAGTCAGGCAGGTTTTCGTAATTTACTCGGTAGATGCTTGGGTCAGTAGTTGCGCTGAGAAGCGGCGAATTGTTAAGCGGCGTGTCTTTAATTTTAGCGACAAAATCATTCCAGTTTTCAAAAAGAAAATGTTGATGATTATTGTTGCTGCGCAGAAGCGTCAAATTCGGTTGAAATTCTTTTTCTCCGCCGCGGCACATTAAGAGCCGGCATTTCGCTTGGCGCGAGATAATTTCGAGGCCAGTTTTCTCATTGGCGTTAATTAGCAAAATTGTCGCTGATTCTAAATTAGGCAGTCGGCTAATTAAATCTGACCAGGACTCACAAACTTCAACACTAATTCCTTCCTCTAGCCTTAAGGCTTTTTCGAGTAGGATTTGGGCGAAGATATGCGTCGCTGGTCCGTGGATGATAATCCTCATGCTATCTTTCATCGGTATATGGTTTTTAGGTTATTATTGTTTGTTAAAGTTCAAATAAATCCCATTACTTTAGCTAATTATGATTGATTAGTCAAATTAAGACTGATTGACTAAATCGTAATAATAAAGTAATATAAAATAACAAGATAGAGATTTATTAAGCTTAAATAAGCTTTTTATTTTACTAATATAAAATAAAAATTTATGAATATCACCGAGCTTGCCCGTATTTTACGGATCCCACCTCAAGAGTTGCGCGACTTACTGCCTCAGCTCGGTTTTGCAATTGGTCAAAAAGCGATTAAAGTTGATAATAATACCGCCAAGAAAATTATTAAAGATTGGCCTTTTTTACGAAGACAATGGGAGCAAAAGAAAGCGGATGCTGCTATTAAAAAGCAGGATGAAGTTTTACCGAAAGAAAAGAAGACGATCGCCGTCCCAAGAGTTATTACGGTTCGCGCTTATGCCGAACTCGCTGGCATCCCGGTTAATCGTGTTCTAGCCGAGCTCATGAAGAATGGCGTGTTTACTTCAATAAATGAAAAAATTGATTTTGATACAGCCGTTATTATCGGTGAGAATTTAAATTTAGATGTGCAGATAGCTGATACAAAAGTTGCTGAAGATGATAAAGAAGATAAAAAATTAGAAGCTATTTTAGCCGGAGAAGATGCTAAGGACATGATGGACCGCCCACCAGTTATTGTTGTTATGGGTCACGTCGATCATGGAAAAACGAGATTACTCGATTCTATCCGTAGTACGAACGTTGTTGCCGGCGAAGCTGGGGGAATTACTCAGCATATCGGCGCTTATCAAATTACCCGCAAAGAAAGAGTTCTAACTTTTATTGATACTCCAGGACACGAAGCTTTTACTGCTATGAGAAGTCGTGGCGCTAAGGTTGCTGATATTGCTATTTTAGTAGTGGCCGCTGATGATGGTGTTAAACCGCAGACTGTTGAGGCTTTTAGAATTATTGAAGCCGCAAAAATACCATATTTAGTTGCAATAAATAAAATTGACAAACCGGCCGCTGACGTTAATAAAACCAAACAAGAATTATCAACTCAATTGAATATTACCCCAGAAGATTGGGGCGGTAAGATTATTTGTACGCCAATTTCCGCGAAAGATGGAACTGGCATAGAAGATCTTTTAGATATGGTTCTGCTCGTTGCCGAAACAGAAGCGATAAGTCTTAAGGCTAACCCAAATACAGCAGCTGCCGGGACAGTTATTGAATCAAACGTTGATAAAGCCGCCGGACCGCTCGCGACTATTTTAGTCCAGAATGGAACTTTGAGCGTTGGCGATCAATTATGTTTCAATGACATTATTTATGGTAAAGTAAAATCTTTAAAAAATTATAAGGGTGAAGAAATAAAAGAAGCGGGCCCATCAACGCCGGCCAAAATTTTAGGACTAAAAATTTCTCCAGCCGTGGGGGATATTTTAAATGTTGGTGAAGGAGAAAAAGTTAAAACTAAAAATATTAAAGTTAGCTCTCATGCCGCCGATGTTATGCCGAGTGCAAGCGATGATAATGTTGAAGATAAAACTCCGAAAGTTAACGTTGTGATTAAAACCGATTTCTTGGGTTCTGCTGAAGCGATTGAAGAATCACTTATGAAGTTAAATAACGAGAAAGTTAAAGTTAGGATTATTAATAAAGGTTTAGGCTATATTACCGAAGGTGATGTTAAAAGGGCCGAAGATTCAAGTGCTAAGATTTTAGGATTTAATGTTCGTATGTCTCCGGCGATTGAAACTCTGGTTCGTGAAAAGCAAGTTACAGTTAAGATTTTTACGATTATTTATGACTTAATCCGATATGTTAAAGAAGAAATGCAATTAATGGTTAAGCCTGAAATTAATCGCATAGAATTAGGTCGTCTAAAAGTTTTAGCTGTTTTTAGAACTGAGACCAATAGTCAAATTGTTGGCGGCAAAGTTCTCGACGGAGAAATTGAAAATAATAGCTTGATTGATGTTAAGCGCGGTGATGATTATATTGTTTCTGGAAAATTAACTCGTTTACAATCCGGTAAACAGGATGTTAAAGCTGTTAGTCAGGATCAGGAGGCTGGTATTCGTTATGAAGGCAAACCAGTTGTAGCGGTTGATGATATTTTAGTAATTTATCGCGAAGAGCGAATTATCGATAAGATTTAATATGGCAAAAGTAGATAGAATTAACGATTTATTATTGGAGGAATTAGCTTATGCCGTTAACCGTGAGGTGATGGTTGAGAATGCTTTGATTACCATAACTTATGTTGAATGTTCACCTGATTTAAAACAGGCAAAAATCGGATTTTCGGTTTTACCTGATAATTTAACCGGGACAGCGATTCGTAAATTAACGGCCGCGACGAGCCAATTAGTCGGCATATTGCGAACCAGAACAAAGATGCGTAAATTGCCCCATTTAATTTGGGAGTTCGACGCCACTGAGAAGGAGGCGAGTAAAATTGAAAGGTTAATCGCTGGAATAGACGAAGAAAGCGAGGAAGACTAGAGAGCCCAGAGGAATCTGGACTTTTTTGTTTTTTATCGTTAGAATAATCAATTATGGATTTTAATACCAAATTACAATTTGCCTATAAAAAAATGCTCGCGTCTAAGCGTATATTAATTATCGCTCATACCGCGCCTGACGCTGACGCCCTCGCTTCTTTAGGGGCAATGATTGAGGTATCTGAGTCGCTCGGTCTCTCGGTTTATGCCTACGCTGATCGCAAATCTCTTGGCGCTTATGATTTTATTAGTAATGAAAGATTAGTTAGTTCTGAGGAGCCGGCCGATTTAAGAGTTTATGATCTTATTTTAATTCTTGATTGTGGTTCAATTTCTCGTACCGGTTTAGAATTAAGATTGCGAAATTTACTAACATCAGCTAAGGATGGAAAAATTTCATCTCGCCCATATATAATTGAATTTGATCATCATGAGCAGCAGGAATCTTATGCCGATTTAGAAATTAGAGAAGCGGATAAAGCGGCAACAACGGAAATAATTTATCATTTTTTGAAGATAAATAATTTAAGTATAACAAAGACTTTGGCGGATTGTATTCTGATTGGGCTTATGACTGATACGGGACATTTTTTACATGCGAACTCATCACGCGAAGCGCTTGCTGTATCTTCAGAGATGTTGCTGTTTGGCGCCTCGTTACCAAAAATTATAAATAAGACAATTAATAATAAAAGTTTTGCGACTTTAAAAGTTTGGGGAAGGGCTTTAGAAAATATGAAATTTGACGCCTCTTCTGGTTTTGCCTCGTCGGCTTTATCTGAATCTGAGCTCTCCGAACTTCTGACACCCGAAGAAAAAGAAAGTCATGTTGATTTATTTGGTGATATTGTCTCATTTTTAAGTTGCTTATCGGGAGTGCGCGTTGCCTTGCTTTTAAGGGAGGAGGGGGGTAGAGTAAAGGGTAGTCTAAGAACAACCGCCGAAGACGTAGATGTGGCTAAATTAGCCCAAAATTGGGGAGGGGGAGGCCATAAGAAGGCCGCAGGCTTCTCAACTCCAGGGCGCTTAAAAGCGACCGAAACGGGCTGGAAAATTATTAGAAATATTGAATAGAAGTAAATATAATAAAACGATAAAATAACAATCAAATAAACGTAAATAGTAACTTAAAAATTTAGTCACAATGGAAGACAAAAAAAAGGACTTAGTCAGAAGGCCGAAAGAGCCGGTAAAACCAAAACAAACATCTTGGTTTATTGAGCCGATTGGTGCCCATACTAATAGAGTTATCGCACGTCGCTTAGCTGATCTTAACGAAATTGCTGATAACTCAGAGTTGCAAATAAACGATGTAAATGGTTTTCCGCACTCAGTGTATCGGGTTGAATCCCATAAATTAATTTTGGAATTTTATAAAAGCCAAACTGAGTTCGAACTCAAGTTTAACGTTTATACACGTGACACACTTGATGGGCCGATAACCCAGTCGCTTATCGATACCAAGGAATTTAAACAGCGCAAAAATCAGAAAAAAATCATGAAAAAATATGCCCCGCAGACAAGTGGCAAAAAATTCTGATTTAAAACCAGAGTCGCAAACCAAAAACCCGGCGCTAAACCGGGCTTTTTTATTTTCAAGCTAATTTTAAAATTATTTATTCTTCCGATTATTCATTTGCCATTCTTTGATTTTTTTATGGTCGCCTTCAAGCAATATTTTTGGAACAGAATATTTTTTTGTGCCAACTTTAAAAACTTCCGGTCGAGTATATTGTGGGTACTCGGTTATACCTTCTTCAGAATGAGACTCTTCGACGATACTCTCTCTATTTCCTAATACACCAGGAAGTAATCTAGTAATTGAATCAATAATTGTCAGGGCCGGGAGCTCTCCTCCAGTTAAAACATAATCACCAACCGAAATTTCATCATCAATAAAATTTTTTAGTCTCGCATCAACGCCCTCGTATCGTCCGCAGACAAAAATTATTTCCTCTAATTTAGAATATTTTTTAGCTAGTGTTTGATTCCAGTTTTTTCCGGCCGCTGATAATAATATTATTTTACGCTTACTCGGTTTTATCTTTTTGTCTAATTTTTTAATAGCCGTGAGCGCCTTATATAAGGGTTCAATCTTCATGAGCATGCCAGCACCGCCACCGTAAGGGGCGTCGTCAACGGACCTATGTTTGTCGTTTGTCCAATCACGTAAATTATGAACTTTAAACTTAACGATTTTTTTGTCGCTCGCGCGGCGCAAAATACTCTCATTTAAATATGAGTCAAAGATTCCTGGAAAGATTGTCAGTAGATGAAATTTCATATGATTATTGTTCAAGACTATTATATCAAAAAAGCACCACTTTTACACGGTGCTTTTTTGTTTATTCAATTTTGCTTTGATTAGATTTTTAAATCATCAATCGCAGAAGTATCGATATCTTCACGACGGTCACCCATTGGGCGATCGGCTGAAGGACGATGGTTACCACCCTCTGGATCATAGATTTTTAAATTGACGCGGGAGTTGTTTTTAGCACCAACAATTTTTAATAAGGTGCGAATCGCTTGCGCGGTCTGGCCCTTGCGGCCGATAACATAACCCATGTCAGCTGGATTGATTTTAAGGGTCAATAAGACACCTCTTTCATCAATCGTTCTGTCCACAACCACATCGTTCGGATTACCAACGATTTGTTTTACAACAGTTTCTAAAAACTGCTTGTCTTGTTCTACCATACGTTTGTTTTCGTCTTTCAGGATTTGAGCGGTTTCCCGCGGTCAAAGTAGAAAGAATGTTATTAAATAACTGCTTTTCAGCAGACTTATACATTAATTATAACAGAAATACTGATTTTGTCAATCTACAAAAAATGATAATTATGCGTTCTCGACAGGAGTTTCTGTAACTTCTTCAGCTGGTGCTTCTTCAGGAGCGGCAACTTCTTCTACGACTGGAGCGGCTTCGCGAGAAGCTTTTTTGTCAGCCTTAGTTTTGATTTGGCCAAGGCGTTTTTCGCTGGCTTTACCAGGTTTAGAAGCGACAGTTTTCTTGCCTTCGATAATTTTCTTTTCTACTAAAAGATTGTTTACGGTATCCGTCATTTGTGCACCCTTTGAAATCCAATAATTAACACGATCAGCTTTTACAGCCAATTCTTTGGAATGAGGGTTATAAGATCCAAGGATCTCAAGAGCATCTCCATATGGATCACGGCTCTTTTCGGAAATGATTAAGCGAAACATCTTTTTGTTGGTTTTTCCGGTTTGGGACAATTTAATTGCTAACATAGTTTTGTTTTTTCAGTATTATTTTATATTGGAAAATAATAACTTAATATTAGTTAAAAGTCAATATAGGCTTAATTGCGTGGTGGTCTAGCGCCAAAGCGAGTCGGTCTAGCCGGGCCACGGCTACCGCCACCAAAACTGGTGCCGTTTGACTTACCCTTTTCGTCTTTCCAGAGATCCATATTTTCAGTTAGACCTTTCATAGTTAGATTTACACGGCCTTGGTCATCAATCTCTTTAATTTTGACTGTAACCTCGTCACCAACTGTTAAGAAGTCGCTTGGCTTTTCAATACGATAAGGAGCGAGTTCGCTGACATGAACCATACCGTCTTGGTTAGCGTTTAAAGAAACGAAAGCTCCGAAATCAAGAATACGGACAACTTTGCCCTTCATAATTTCGCCAGCCTCAAAGACATGAACAATATCTTTAACTTGTCTAACAGCTTCCGCAACACCGGCTGCGTCTGTACCACAGATCATAACTAAACCAGTATCTTCGATGTCGATGCTAACGCCAGTCTCATCGATAATGCGGTTAATAATTTTTCCGCCGGGACCAATGATAGCGCCGATCTTCTCTGGATCGACATTGAAACTAATAATGCGTGGAGCGTATTTTGATAATTCAGCACGTGGAGCAGCAATCGTGGCTTTAATTACTTCAAGAATTTCATTTAAAGCAACTCGACCCTGAGTTAAGGTTTTTTTGATAATAGCTTCGGTTAAGCCATCAGTTTTAGTATCAAGTTGAATAGCGGTTAAACCAGTATCGGTTCCGGTAATTTTGAAATCCATGCCACCATCACCATCTTCAAGATCTTGAATATCAGTTAAGATTTCCCATTTACTCATATCCTTATTAGAAGCTAAGCCCATAGCAATACCAACGACTGGTTTCTTGATTGGAACACCGGCGTCCATTAAAGCTAGAGTCGAAGCGCAAGTCGAAGCCATTGAGGAGGATCCGTTAGAACCCAGAGTTTCACTGACTAAGCGAATAGTGTAAGAAAAATCTTCACGATCTGGAATCATTGGTAGTAATGCTTTTTCGGCGAGTGCGCCATGGCCGATTTCACGGCGACCAGTGCCACGTAATGGAGAAGCTTCGCCAACGGAATACGGTGGGAAATTATAATGATGCATGTAGCGTTTTTTGCTTTGACCATCAATACCTTCAAGAGATTGTTCAAGACCAGGGGCACCTAAAGTTACAATAGACATAACCTGCGTTTCGCCACGTGAGAAAAGGGAAGTACCGTGATCGCGAGGAATGATGCCGACTTCGGCACTTAATTCACGAATCTCGGTTAATTTACGGCCATCAACGCGTTTTTGTTCTTCAACAATGGCGCGTGTAATTTCCGTATCAATCATTTCTTCCACTAATTTTTTAGCGATGTAATGACGTTTATCAGCGCTTAAGCCTTGCGCTTCAAGATATTCATCAAGCTGCTCTTTGATTGCGCCGACTGCAGCCTTTCTTTCGCCTTTAGTATAATACTCTTTAACAAATAGTATTTTTTTAATGTTTTCGTTAAGCCAAGCTTCACCGATCTTAAGCATTTCAACTTTTTCCTCGTCGGCTTTTAATTCTTCTTCAGTCTTAGCTTTAACTTTTACAACGGGGCGAGCTTTTGGCTCGACTCCGGCTTTTAATTCTTTGATTAAGTCGATTGCGCCTTGCATTTCTTTTTGCCCGGCCATAATCGCCTCGAACATCTTATCTTCAGGAATTTCATTGGCACCCGCTTCAATCATAATAACCTTCTTATCTGTTCCGGCAACGATTAAATCGAGAGTACTCTTAGCTTGCTCTTCGTTGGTTGGGTTGAAAATAAATTTATCTTCAATTAAACCGACGCGAACGCCGCCGATTGGACCATTCCAGACGATGCCAGAAATTGATAGGGCGGCGGAAGCAGCAATAAGAGCAACGATATCATGATCATTCTCTTGGTCAATCGCTAAAACAGTAATGATTACTTGTATATCGCGATTGTCGCCAGTAGCAAATAAAGGGCGGATTGTTCGGTCGATCATGCGTCCAGTTAAAATTGACTGGTCGCTTGGGCGGCCTTCACGCTTAATCCAGCGAGAACCTTTAATTATGCCGGCGGCATATAATTTTTCTTCGAATTCAACCATAAGAGGGAAGAATGAAATTCCTTCCCGCTCAGTTTTAGATTGAACGACAGTAGCTTGAACAACCGTTTCGCCATATTGGACCCAAACAGCAGCATCAGCTTGTTTTGCGACTTTACCAGTCGTTATTTTTAGAGGACGGCCAAGCCACTCTCCAGAAAATACTTTTTCCATAGTGTTATTTGTCTGGCCGTTAAATTAAAGAACTGTATTAGATACAGTGCTATCTATTTAACGGTCAGAATTATTTAATTATTTTTTAAGGCTGGCTAAAAAGCCAGCCCTAAATCTATTTTAATTATTGTAAATTAAAAACTTCTTATTAGCTCCTAAATCAGTGTAGTCATCCGCTTCCTCGATTAATTTTGAGGAACAAGTTTTACGGAAGGCCATAATTTCAACCAAACAGCCTTTATTGTTCTGTAAGTATGAGACGAGTGGTAAATAATCTCCGTCGCCGGAAACAATTATTAAAACGTCTAATTTATCAGCCAATTTAATGGCGTCGATTGCGATTCCAACATCCCAGTCAGCCTTTTTAGCGCCGCCGGCGAAAATCTGCAAGTCTTTCATTTTAACTTCAAAGCCCTGTTGGCTTAAAGCCTCGATAAACGGAGCCTCATCTTGATTTTCCGTCCGGATAGCATAAGCAGTGGCCCGGATAAGTTTCCGGCCGGCCACTGCTTTTACTAATATCTCTTTGAAGTTAGCTTTTCTGTTATATAAATTCTTAGCAGAATGATACATGTTCGACACATCTACTAAAATTCCCACTCGTTGTTCTTTGTGTTTTATCATTTTTTTTATTTGTCCTCTTCCAAAACTTCTTCTTTCGGTTCAGCGGCCTCGTCCTCAGGATCGATATACTTCTTTTCCTTCTTTTTTTCTTCCTCTTCTTCTTCTCTTAATTTCTGAGCGATTTTTAATTTAAGCTTTTCAGCTAAATCTCTAAATTGTTCTGCGCTTTCTTTTTGTAAATATTTTAATAATTTACGTCTTTCGCCAACCTTTTTAAGCAATCCGCGGCGAGAAGAGAAGTCGTGTTTATGTTTTTTTAAATGCTCAGTCAATTCTTTGATCTCTTCAGTTAAAATTGCAATTTGGACTTGAGGTGAACCGGTGTCGGTGTCATGGACTCGGAATTTTTTAATAATTTTCTCCTTTGCTTTTTTGTCTAACATAATTTCTTTGGCTTTATCCGAGAAGTGGGCCAAGCTGTCCCCCATCCCAGAAAAAGTTCATATTAATATTAATAATTCGCTTATTTTAAAGCGTTAACTTTTTTCATTAGTCTCGATTTTTTACGAGAAGCAGTGTTTTTCTTGATAATACCTTTTTTAGCTGCCTTATCGATAGCTTTAATAGTCTTGGTATAATCTTCTTTAACCTTCTTATCATTAGCTTTAATTTGCTTGAAGTTAGTTTTAACCAAATCCTTAAGCTTATTAGCTACTTTCTTGTTGGCGGCGTTTCTTTTTACAGTCTTTCGCAACTCTTTTTCCGCCGATTTCTTATTTGGCATACGGAATTTTCTAAATATTAATTAATTAAAAGTAATCAAATACTAACATAATAGTAAATAAAAATCAAGACCCACGGGACATGCACGTTTTTGAAAAATATTGTATAATATTAGCGTATGAATAAACACAACTATAAACGAGCCGCCTGGCTCGGAGCCCTTATCTTAGCTTTAGCTATTATTATCACTCTCTACTTTAATCGTTCTTACGCCTATATCTATAACCATATCGATAAAATTGACCTACAAAACCCGGATCGTAGTCATTCCCATCTCGTTGTTAATAATGAGATGGCTAGTTCAAGTTTGACCTATGTCGCTTTAGGCGACTCGTTAACGGCTGGCGTTGGGGTTGATACTTATGACCAAAGCTACCCCCATTTGCTTGCCGAGTACTTTGCCGGGAACGACTATCAAGTAGCTATCAAAAGTAGGGCCATTCCTGGTGCTAAGACCAAGGACCTTTTGGATGGTCTAGTCCCGGCTGCTATTCGCGATAATCCCGATATTATAACCTTATTAATTGGCGTTAATGACGTGCATAGCCAAATTAGCTTAAAGGAATTTCAAGCTAATTATGAAAAAATATTAAAGAGATTAACAAAAGAAACGAAAGCTAAAATATATATTATAAATATTCCTTACATTGGTGCTAATAATTTAGTTTTACCTCCTTATAATTATTTATTTGATCGTCGCACTAAGCAATATAACAAAGTCATTGCAGAGTTAGCCACGAAATATAATGTTAAATATATTGATTTATATACACAAACCGAAGATCTATTTAAGGAGAACGGTTCTTATTACGCCGCTGATTTTTTTCATCCTTCTGCGCAAGGTTATAAAATTTGGGCCGATTTAATTTATGCTGATACCAGTAACTAACGCGATACAAGAGACCTGGATTTTTTCCATTGTCTTTTTTGTTATTCTTTTCATTTTTATTAAACCGCGAAAAATTACCGAATGGTTTCCTTCTTCTTTAACGACCGAACTCAAGGGACTCGCTATTATTATGATAGTGCTTTCTCATGTTGGTTATTTTTTAGTGAGCGATACGCGCTTTCTCTGGCCGCTTTCGATAATGGCTGGTGTTGGCGTGAACCTCTTTCTTTTCCTTTCTGGATTTGGCTTAACTGTTAGCCAATTACAGAAAGATTTGGGCGTCTGGCAATTTTATAAAAAAAGATTGCTTAAATTATTCATACCATTTTGGATATCGCTTTTTGTTTTCTTGGGACTGGATCTCTTTGTTTTAAAATTAACTTACTCCTGGGGATACATCGGGAAGGCGGTAATTGGTATTTTTGCGCATGCCAATTTATATGAAGATATAAACTCTCCTCTTTGGTATTTAACTTTTATTATTGCTTATTATTTATTATTCCCATTAGTGTTTTCCAAGAAAAACCCCTGGATTTCGGCGATAATTTTATATTTAATTGCTTACCTCGTTATAGATTTACAGCCGACTTCGCTTGATTACGTCTTGCATTTATATCAAGTACATATCATGGCTTTCCCGCTTGGCATCTTAGCTGCCTGGGGAGTAAGTAAATTAAAAGGAGCGGAGATATTAGAAAAATTTGCGCATGGTTGGCGGGCGAGTGCCTATTATTTAATTATTGCCGCACTCTTGGTTATTTTTTATTATGCTAATTATAATTCCGGAATT
This sequence comes from Candidatus Falkowiibacteriota bacterium, assembly GCA_037132255.1. Classification (GTDB taxonomy): domain Bacteria; phylum Patescibacteriota; class Patescibacteriia; order Patescibacteriales; family UBA12465; genus UBA12465. The sequence goes on along the minus strand of JBAXPN010000006.1, from coordinate 25,623 downwards.
GGCGGGACACCGAACAAAGAACAGTGGATGAGTATTATTGCGGTTTTAGCAATTTCACTTGTATTTATCCTTAAGAAAATTGAATTTAAAATCTTTTATTGGATTGGTATTTATTCTTATGAAATTTATCTCTGGCATTGGCCGATAATGTATCGTTATGATATTTTTTATCGTTTTATGCCGGCTTGGCTCGCGACCTTAGTATATTTTGTTTTTTTCGTCGGGCTTGCTTGGATGGTTTCAAAAGTGACCAATTATCTATCTAAAAAACCAGCACCGCCAGCACCAATAAAGATAAGTTAATCGTTAAATTAAAAATGGGGAATAAAAAAGAAGCTATAAGCTTCTTTTTTGAATGTCGGGGTGGAGAGATTCGAACTCTCGATCTTCTGGTCCCAAACCAGACGCCTTAGACCAACTGGGCCACACCCCGTGGCATGCTATGTAAAAAAATAAACCCGACAACAATACAACAGGTTTACATCTTTATTTCTTTCTTGGTGCCCCGGGTCAGAATCGAACTGACGACACAAGGATTTTCAGTCCTTTGCTCTACCACTGAGCTACCGAGGCATGAAAAAATAAAATTGTTAAAACTAGTTGCGGGAGTCGGACTCGAACCGACGACCTCTAGGTTATGGGCCTAGCGAGCTGCCAACTGCTCTATCCCGCTATAAATACTATAGAGTGGGCAATGGAGGATTCGAACCTCCGACCTCAACATTATCAGTGTTGCGCTCTAACCAACTGAGCTAATTGCCCTTTGAATTGACGTGTAATAATGTAACAAATAATAAATAAAAAGGCAAGTCTTTAGAGGGTGGAAATAAGTAACATTAGTTCAGTTTTTATCTGACTTAGACCATTTTTATTTGAAAAGTCCAAACGAATCAATTGATTTAAGTAATTTTTCAAATTAGTGGCGCTAAAATTTTTCGCTTGAAATAATCCTTTTTTAACAACAAAGGGGTGAAGTTTTAATTGGCTTGCCATTTCGGTCTGACTTAAATTGCTATCAATCGCCGTTCGTATTTGGAGAAGAATTTTGAATTGTCTGATTAGCATCGCGATTAGATATTCATCGCTAAGTCCTGCGGCGTATTGTTCTTCTAATAATTTTAAAGCCAGGTTTTTATTTTTGGCGCTAAGCGCATCGGTTAAAGCAAAGATATTATCGTTAATCGCTCCGGCGCAAAGTTCTTGGACATCGCTGTCACTAATAATTTTAGCTGATGTATGGAAAGAAAGTTTTTTTATTTCACTAGACATAATCCATAAATCTCCGTTGGCTAAATTTATGAGGGAAGCGGCGGCGTTAGCAGCCATCTCTTTATTATATGTTGATGCTTCTTTTTTAATAAAACTTAGGAGTTGTATATTTGAAAGTGGCGGGAATTCTTGGACGTATTTTTGTTTGTTTAAGAAAGTAAACAATTTTTTTGCATCTACTTTTAAGACTTTATTCTTCCCGCCAACTTCTTCATCAATAAAAATAATTATATTATCTTCGCTATCGGAAAACTTCTTAAGGTAATCAGCGAGCTCAGTAAATATTTTAGTTTTTTTATTTTTGAATATATTTTCGATAATAACCATCCGCTTTTTTACAAAAAGCGAACCGGTATTTATTTTTTCGCCGATTTCTTTTAGAGTTGTCGCTTGACCGTCGAGTAAACTTAAACTATTCGAATCATGGTCAGTGTCGCTTATAAACTTTTTTTTCATTTCCAGGAGCATCCGATGGCTGCGGAAGGAATCGGCGCCGTGTAAAAATATGATCATTTTATTTATTGAATTTTTTTTATAGCCGATTGAAATAAATTTCCTTTTTCCTTGAAATCTTTAAACAGGGAATAGCTTGGAGAAGCAGTAGAGAGTAAACAGACTTGTTCAGGCTTGGTGTTCTGGTAGGAAAATTTTACTGCCGCGTCCATATTTTTAGTAAAGAGAATTTTTGGTAATGTTAATTTCTTTTTCTGGTAGGCAAGCTTAATTTCTTTGGCGATCTTTTCTCCGCTATCAGGGAAGAAAACAAAATTTTCAATTTTTAATTCGGCTAAGCGTTTTGCTAGCGTGCTAAACTTATAGCCTCTATCTTCGCCGCCAAGAATAATTGTTCCAATTTTTTCTTTGAAGACTTCAAGGGCAACAAGCGTTGATTCTGGAGTAGTTGAAATAGCATCATCGTAAAATGAGATACCTTTAAATTGACCAACGAATTGGAGGCGATGTTCAAGATTAACAAATTTTACTAAGGCTTTATAGATGGCCGTATCCGCCGCTTTATATTGTTTGGCGACGCAGATCGCCGCCATAATATTCTTTAGATTATGAGTTCCGAGAAGTTTAATTTTATTTAGTGCTATTATTTTTTCTTTGTGATAATAAATACTATCATTTTGAATCGAGCACTCCTTAAGATAAGATACTGCCTTCGCCTTTGTGTTTGCAGCTAATTTTTTGATTGCCTCGTATTCGGAATTATATACTAAGAAATCATTATTTTTTTGGAAATTCGTAATATTGGTTTTGGCCCGGAAATAATTATTAAAACCTTGGTGATAGGGAAGGTGGTCGGGAAATATATTAATAAAAACTGCAATATGAGGACTCTGATCTGCAATGGATAATTGATAGCTCGATAATTCGTAAACAAATATTTTGTTCTCGTCGAATTTGGCTGTTAAATGTTCAAGTGGATCGAAACCGATATTACCAATAAGATAAACTTTTTTTCCGCTGGCTTTTAATATTTCGTAAATTAAAGAAGCGGTTGTGCTTTTTCCTTTGGTCCCGGTAACGCCAATAGTTTGCGCTCCATAGACGCTAAGAAAAATGTTAGTTATCGAGCTTATTTCTCGCCCGGCAGACTTTGCTTTAATTAGTCTCGGCTCAAAATTGCTAATGCCAGGAGATTTGATAATCACTTCGTAATCATTTATAGCATCTAAATAATTTTGGCCGGAAATAACTTTAACCTTTTTGTCGGAAATTGTAATGGGTTTTTTATCGGCTAACGCAAATTTGAAATCCGGGTATTTATGACGTAAATAAGAATAAGCGAATTTTCCTTCTAGCCCGTAACCAAGAATTAAAGTTGAGCGGAAGTCAGCCGGAATATTATGTTCACTTTTATTTTTTAGAGCAGCGCTAATAATGTTTTCGGGCTTGTTAATTTTAGAGGCAATATTTTTTTGAAAATACTTAACAATATAATCTTCTCTCCATGCCGCCTTTGCACTGACAAGAAGTAACGCAGCCCTAACTTCGTTCGGCGTGCCGACGCAGTCAAAAGGTTTAAATCTTTTTTCGCCCCAGAGTTCTTGGAATAAAGGCAGGAGCTCTTTTTTGGCAAAAAGATTTTGTCCAAAGATATTAATTAATTTTGGCCGCTCAATATAAGCGGCAAGTTGTGAGAAAGTAAATAAGCATTTCGGGCACTTACCACACCAGCGTGAGGAGGAATGTTTAGTAATTGAAAAATTACGATTACAACTTGAGAATACGGGAAAATATTGTGGATATTTAGAAAAAAGACGGCTGATTTTTAAATCAGAAAACTGGCGCAGGGAACTAAAATGATTAATATCTGGGGAGACAAAGTTTTTTAAATATTCTCGAAAGTCATTTTCAAATTCAAGTGACTTGCTATATTGGTGATTAATTTCTGAGCCTAGATATTTAACATTCCCGAAATTAGCGCTGGCTTCGTTTGAATAAATAATATGGCGGTAATTATAGAGAGCGGCCGTTAAAACAGTGGTCCAGGAGTAGATAGCTGAAATAGGAATATGTCCGTTATAAACTCCGGTTTTATTTAATTCGATTAAGGCTGGGTCGATTGTCCGCTCATTTATAATTCTTCTTTTGCCGCTAATTTTCGCCGTCGCTCTTTGGATATCGCTATCGCGCAAAGTAATTAGGGTAAAATCATGGCCAAGCTCTTTTAATAGTTCGGCAGAGACGCAAGAATCTTTCCCTCCGCCCCAAGGAAGTAAGACATTATTAGAAAGCTTAATATTAATTGCCTGAGTCTTTTGGTTTTTTTGATAAGGGAAATTTATTAGACCGCGGTAATCAATTTTATTGCGATAAAAAAATTCACCGAGACCTTTGGTATAAAGTTTATTCCAGAACACTGCCTCAGCTTTTGAGAGAACCCCATTTTTAATAACAATTTTTTTTGGGCAGTATGTTTTATAGTAGCCGATGCCAAGCGCGAGCTGAAGATTGAAAACAATTCGATTAATCAATTCGTGGTTAAGCCCTTTCCAATTAATTTGGCCACCCCCAAGAGAAATTGACTCGGTAAATTTAAGTCCATTATTAAAAGAATAATTAAAACTAATCGTATTTAATTTTTCATTAATAAAATAAGATTCAAATGTAAAAATATTCGGTTTTTTAATTTCTATTTTCATTGTATTTATGCACTGCTTGTTTTATTGACTATAGCTATGAAATATTATAATGTTTTGGTAGTTCATTAAATCCCCAAATATAAACTAAAAATCCACAATCCATGAAAAAATTCAGAAAAATCCTGTCTTACTTTTGCTGGTTCATCTTTGCTCTCTTGGTGGTAAATGTTATTTTGTACTTTGGCTTCGGTGTTGACCTTTGCCTGTTTACAATGCAACCGCTTGCCTGGTTTGAACCATCTAGTCATCAATGGGTAGCCTACCTGATCCTTATCGGAGGAATCCTTTCCGTGATACCAGCCATGTTGGTTTATCCCGAGGAAGAAGATCCTGTTCCCGATAACCAAGCAGTGGTGACCTAAATTGGCCTTTTAAAATTTCTTTTTTTAAACTATGTTCAACCGTCTCCCCTGAGGCGGTTTTTTATTTTAGTTCGCCCCAATTATCACCAATACTTTCATCAACGATTATTGGCACGCGTAACTTTAAGACATCTTGCATGATATCTCTTATTTTCGGCGAATAAAAACTAATCTTATCTTTTTTAATTTCAAAAATCAACTCATCGTGAATCTGTAGAAGCATTCGGATATCATCTTCTTGGCCTTTAATTAATTCTTCAACTTTAATCATTGCCATCTTTATTAAGTCGGCCGCTGTTCCTTGGAGCGGCGTATTTATCGCCATGCGCTCAGCACTTTTTCTAATCATCGGAATGCTAGAATTTATTTCCGGTAATGGGCGCTTACGTCCAAATAAAGTAATGGCATAAGAATTTTTTCTCGCCTCTTTAATTGAACTATCAATCATTTTTTTAACACTCGGATAAACTTCCCAATATTTTTTAATAAATTCATTTGCTTGCCAATAGGGAATACCGGCTGATTGGCTTAGACCATGCGGCCCTTGCCCGTAGAGAATGCCAAAATTAATCGCCTTTGCTTCGCGGCGCATATTTTTTGCCACCTCGCTTAATTTGACGCCGTTTATTTCCGCGGCCGTTGCCGTATGAATATCTTCTTTATTTTTAAAAGCGCTAATCATTTTTTTATCTCCGGAAATATGGGCGGCGAGACGAAGTTCGATTTGTGAATAATCGAAACCAATTAGACGGAAGCCAGGCGCAGCAACGAAAGCCGCTCTGACTTTACGTCCTTCTTCGGTTCGGGTTGGAATATTTTGGAGATTTGGGTCGTTTGAAGAAAGGCGACCAGTGGCGGCCACAGTTTGGTTAAAGTTAGTATGGATTCGCCCTGTCTTCGCGTTGACCATTGTTGGCAAAGCATTTAAATAAGTTGTTTGTAGTTTATTTAATTCTCGATAGTCGCGGAGTTGCGGGATTATGGGGTGAAGATCATTTAATTTCTCGAGTTCATCTTCGGCGGTCGAAAAACCAGTTTTTGTTTTTTTAATATTATCAGTCGGAATGGCTAATTTTTCAAAGAGAACTTCTTTTAATTGCTTGGTTGAATTAATATTGAATTTTACTTTTGCTAGCTTATGAATATTTTTTTCAAGTTGCGCGAGTTTTCCGCCAACCTCTTTGTCTAAAAGTTTTAGCGGCTCTAAGTCTAATATTATCCCATTATTTTCTACTTCGCCGAGTATGGCGACCAGCGGCATTTCAAGACGATTAAATAAATCGCTAAGCCCTTCCGTCTTAAGGCGTTTACTTAATATTTTAACCAGGCGGTTCGTAAAATCAGCATCTTCGCAGGAATAAAGACTTAATTTTTCTGGATCAAGCGCTTTGAAGTCTATTGATAGTTGGGCGGGCTGCGTAGAGGCTAGATTACTTTTACTGATTTTTTCAAAACCGAGCTCAGTAAAGACGATTGAATCTAAATTGTGTTGGCGGTTCCCCGGGTTTAATAAATAGGAAGCAATCATCGTATCGAAGTTTAAACCATTTAGTTCTACTCCCTGGTTTTTTAAAACGCGCCAATCAAATTTCAAATTATGACCAAACTTTTTTATTTTAGTATTCTCCAAAATTGGTTTTAATTCACTTAATCTATTTTTATTAATAATAATAAAATAGGCCTCGCCTTCTTTCCAGGAAAAACTGATGCCGATTAATTCGGCTGTTATTGGGTCGAGTCCTGAAGTTTCAGTATCGAGCGCAAACTCTTTTTGAATTTTTAGTTTTTTTAAAAAACTGGAGAATTTTTTATCGTCATCAACTAATTGATAATTAAATTTTTTAGCATTACGCACAAATTTAAGTTCACCCGATTTTTGTCCATCGCCCTGATTCTCGGTTTCTTTGCTATTAGTTTTTGCCGAAGAACTTTCCTGACGATCATGTGCTTTATTAATATTGTCACGCAGGTCCTTAACTTTAATCAGAAGTGATTTAAACTCAAATTCACTAAATACCTCCATGACATTCTCTAGCTTGAATGAGGTAAAGCTAATATCGCGAAGGGAAAATTTTAGAGGTGCTTCGAGATGAATAGTTGCCAAGCTTTGACTTAAATAGGCGCTATCTTTATGTTCTTTTAATAATTCAATGATGCGTGGCTTAATTTTCGCGCTATTTTTTTCGGCCGCCGTATAAACGCCATCAAGAGTTTTAAATTCAACTAGTAATTCGCTGGCCGTTTTTTCGCCGATACCTTTAACGCCCGGAATATTATCGCTCACATCACCGCGTAAAGCTTTATAATCAATAATTTGGTCGGGGTTAAGACTGTATCGTGCACGAACTTCTTCGGCGCCATATAAAACACTATCTGAGAGTCCGCGGCTCATTGTATAAACTTTTGTCTGGTTGTCGATTAATTGCAAAGTATCAAGATCGCCGGTAATAATTATTTTTTCTAGGTTTTTTTCTTTTTTTGTTTTCTCACAAATTGTGCCAATAAGATCGTCCGCTTCAAAACCGCTTAATTCGAAGATCGGAATATTAAAAGCTTCGGCCACTTTTTTTACCAAAGGGATTTGTTCATATAATTCGTCCGGCGCCTTAACGCGCGTCGCCTTGTATTCGGTATAGGCTTCATGGCGAAAGGTTGGTCCCTTTTTATCTAATGTTAAAACTACATATTCGGGATGAAATTCATTTAAGGCTTTTAGGAGAAAAGAAGTGAAGCCATAAACAGCATTAACTAGCACGCCTTTTTTAGTGCGTAGTGTTGGCGGCAGGGCATGAAAACTCCGATGAATAAGGGCGTTTCCGTCAATAATGATTAATTTGGGTTTTGTTTTAGACATGGCTTAATTTTACCATCTTTACCCATAAGGGGCAAAAAGAAAAACGCTCCAACTGATGGTAGCTGGAGCGTTGTGAGCGAAAATGAGTGTTAAAAAGAGCACAAACGGAACAATAGAAATTGAGAGTAGACATAGGTCAAATGTGACCATTGTCTTGATAGGCTAGAGATGCAGAGTAATTAGATTACAAAGAACTGTGAGAAAATAAATCGTTAGAACGAGAGAGAGTAGATATAGATCAAATGTGATCGCTATCTTGGTAGGCAAGCTCCAGTTAACACACAGGTTAAGTTATTGTATGCTAGTTAATTATCTTCTTTATATATTCTATAAAATTTAGCGTGGGCTGTCAATTTGTATTTGACAATTTGGGTATTTATACTACAATGTCTTAATTATCTAAATATAATTTCGAACTTTAAAATAAACAAAAAATCCACCATACCATGAAGACAAAATTCGATTTTCGCCCCTTTATCAATTCGCTGGCAACGAAAGCTTTTCAATCTAACTCTACTCGTGGCCGCCGACATTTCCGCGTTTATGATGATAAAGTTGGTCGTGAGAAACTTAGAGTTGAAGATGATGATTCCGCCTACTTCAATGTTCATGACCCATTTTTGATGGATCGAATAAAAATTAGTTTTAGCAAAACATGGCGTCGTTTGGCTGACAAAACCCAAGTCTTTGTTGACCACTATGAGAATAAACACCTGCGAAACCGTAAAATTCATACGGATGAGGTCGCCGCTCTTGGAGTGCAAATTTCGAGCATCCTGGGTTTAAATACCTATTTAGTTGAAGCTAGCGCCTTGGGTCACGACCTTGGGCATTCGCCATTTGGGCACCTGGGAGAAAAAGTGATTAGCGAAATTGCTGGACAACCATTTAAACATGAAATAATGAGTGTTGTAATTGCTCAGCAAATTGAACGCGGCGGCCGTGGTCTCAATTTATCATTTGAAACACTCGAAGGAATACTCCATCATTCACGGGGTAAAAACGGTTTACATGTTAATGCAAATTTGCCGCAAGAACATAATGTCGTTATGCTAGCCGATAAGATCGCCTATACATTTTCTGATTTAAATGATGCAGTTCGCTGTAATTATTTAAGCGAAAGAAATCTTCCGGCTGAAGTAGCTGCATTGGGAAAAAATCAAAGAGAGCGCTGGCTTAATTGTCTTTACTACTTGATTAAAGAAAGCAGTGAAAAAGGTTTTGTTTCTTTTGCTGATTCTGATGTCGCGCAAAAATTCGAATTAATCCGCCAGTGGTCCTACACCAATTTATATTACAAACTAAATGATGAGGGCCCAAGACAACAGGCCGTAACAGATTTGAATTCAGTCCATCATTTTCTCAGTGATTGGCCAGGAAATCAAATATATGACCCCTTGCTTATCATGGCTCTTCTTACTGATCAGGAGGCAAAAAAGATTGCTAAGTTTGCCCAGTATCCGACCATTAAAGATATTGGCATGCTAAAAAGCATGAGCTTTATGGAAATTCTCTCGCGCATCCCGCCAAATCGGCCAATAAATATTTTTGAGCCAGATTTGAATCCGGAGAATTTTTCCCAGTAATTTTAAATGATATTTTTATAGCCCTGCAAAGCAGGGCTTTTTATTTATATAAATAAAAAAACCTGACTTTCGTCAGATCTTTTTTTTGGTGGACCCTACAGGACTCGAACCTGCCACCCCCTGCTTGCAAAGCAGGTGCTCTACCAGATGAGCTAAGGGCCCAGACAAGTCACCTTAGAAAGATGACTTTATGATTATAAACAGGATTATTAATTTTGTGAAGGGCCTTGGCTAGAATTGACGAGTGGGCTGACTAACCAGCGCATAAATTCGGGGCCGCTGCCGGTCATAACTACAATACCGACAAATAATACGACTATGCCGATTAGCTTGTAGCCAAGCCTTGTTCCGCCCTCAGAACCAAGCTTATCTTCGAACCAGGCGATACGTCCGAAATTATTTATTAACCATTCGGTCTTAAGTATCATGCCGACTGCGGCGGCCGTGATAATAATTCCTAAAATAACGTGTCCCATATTTTTTTATCTTACATAATTTAATGGATTGTATCTAGCGCCATTAATCAAAACCTCGAAATGAAGATGTGGGCCAGTTGAACGTCCGGTTGAGCCCATGGCGGCAATGTTTTCTCCCTTCTCAACCTCATCTCCTACTTTAACAAATAATTTTGAGGCGTGGCCATAACGAGTTCTTTTTCCGCCACCGTGATCAATGACAATTGTATTTCCATAACCGCCGTTATAACCACCTTGAGCAATAATAACTGTACCGCTATCAGCCGCATAAATCGGTGTGCCAATCTTATTAGCGATATCGACTCCATTATGACGCCAAGAGAAATATTGAGTTATGCGAGTGCCAACCGTTGGCCAGGTCATTTTATTTCCGGTAGGCTTAACTCCAGGATTTTTAATTAAATCTTTGATTACTGAGATGCCGGTATAATTACTGCTTGGTTTTCGCACGGCAACGATATCGCTAATTTTCTTAGCCCCCGGGACAACAATTTTTTGTCCAACGACCAAACTATTACCAAGTGTATTACAACTTAATATTTTTTCCAACTCTATATCATATGTTTGCGCAATTTTTGCTAAAGTATCACCCTTCTTAACAGTATAGAGAACACCGCTATAAGGTAGAACGGCCAAGCGATCGCCAGGACGTATTAAACTGAACGAAGTTAAATTATTCGCCCATAGGATAGTATTAACGGTTAGGCCGAAACGGCGCGCAATAGTTGAGATGGTATCACCGCTTTGAACTGTATAATAAATAATTTCTTTTCTCACGGCCGCCGACTCACTGTCAGCGCCCGATCCCTCAGTAAGAAGTTGCGGTTTAAAAACTAAATCGCTGCTTTCATTAAATGAGAGAGTGTTAGATTCAATATATTCTTCGCTTGTATCTAAGCTTGGTTGTTTTTGCAAAGCACAAGAATTATCAATATATTTATCTTTGCCGGCTGTTAAAATATCATTCGGTGTTAAAGTTTCTTCAATTAACTCTTCGTCTTGGGTTGTGCTAAATTCATTCTTAACTAAATTGGACATGACGGTTTTTGGTATTTTTGTTTCCATAGCGCCGGCCCGGTCTTTATTGGTTAGATTAGAGAAAAGAATTAAAAATACAAGCGCAAAGATAAAAAAATAAACGGACTGCTTTTTAAGAAGTTCAAGCGGAGAGTTTTTTATTAAACCAGATTTACGCCAACGAAAAAGTTGATAATATATTTTGACTAATATTTTATAAAAAAGAAATTTGAAAGTCCAACGAAAAAAACCGGCGATAAACCGGATAGGATGAGACAATAGCTTTTTTAATAAAAAAGTGGCCTTAATTGTGATTAAGCCAGTTTCTACTGCTATTTTTTTGAATTGTCTTGGTTTTGGCTTATTGATATGATTATTTTAAGCACATAAGTATACTATCATTTTTGAACTTTTATAGTCAATTTATGATATAATATAAAAACTAAGAATATTTGTTTCTATTTATGTATAAAATTATCTTATTGCGTCACGGTGAAAGTACTTGGAATAAAAAAGGCTTATTTACGGGTTGGACAAACGTTAATTTGACGGCGAATGGCGTTCGTGAGGCAGAGGAAGCTGGCCAGGAATTTAAAAAAAGAGGCTTAAAATTTGATTTAGCCTATACGTCTTTATTAATACGCGCGGCGCGAACTTTAAATATAGTTTTGCGTGAGCTTAAACCGGCCAAAACTCCGGTTATAGTTGATTGGCGTCTTAATGAGCGCCATTATGGTAATTTACAGGGGCTTAATAAAAAAGAAATGGCCGAAAAGTTTGGCGAGAAACAAATATTAATTTGGCGACGAAGCTATAGCGTTCGTCCGCCAAAAATTGATAGTCATAATAAATATAATCAGAAGGGTGATCCAATGTATAAGGGGATTAAAGTTCCTGAGGCAGAGAGCCTTAAAGATGTGGTCGCTCGTGTTCTGCCTTTTTGGCGAACCGAAATCGTTCCAGAAATTAAAGCGGGCAAAAAAATTATTATTGTTGCGAGCGGCAATAGTCTTCGTGCTATTGTAAAATACTTAGACAAAGTGCCCGAGAAGGAAATAGCTAGCCTAAATATTCCAACCGGCATTCCCTTGGTTTATGAGCTGAACGAAAAATTAAAACCAATAAAACATTATTATTTAGCTGATGCTAAAAAAATAAAAGCGGCGATTACAAAAGTTGAGAATCAAGGAAAAGTAGAAAAGAAAAAGAAATAAGAAGTGAATATATTTAGAAAATAAAAGAGCCTCGCATTAGCTGCGAGGCTTTTGTTGTCAAGAGTGTGATTTGTTTTTAGTCTATAGTTCAATTCAGAGTTCTTCTTCCTTTTCCTGGTTTATTAATGGCAGTGAGACGTGGACTCCGCTTAATAGGCAGTTTCCATGAATTGCCTCCATGTGTTTCCGGAGTGAAGTGCGGTTGCTTTTTTGCCACATAGAATTAAGGCAGTCATTTGCAAAGATAAAAATTTCATTAATGCGATCCAGAATTTTTGCGGACAACTCTTCGTCCCAGGTTTTTTGGTATGAGTAGATGAGCGCGTTTATAAGGCCGTAAAATTCATTATGTGCGAATTCACGTTTAACTTTGTTATATAGAAGCCTTTTATATTTCTCATCGAATTCTTGAGAGAGGAAGCTAGCGACAACTTCTTTCTTTAGGGCGCATTGCGCAAATGCCTCCGGTACGACTCTAGTAGTCGCTCCGTCAACATTTGAGAACAAAACAGCTTCGCCGTCTGACTCTGAGAATACAGCAGCTATCACCTTGTAGAATTTACTTGATTTGTCAGATTTTTTTTGAGACAGAAACCGGGCAATTTGTTTTTTTTGGTCGGCGCTTGCTTCAAGCTTTCCTGTGTTGTCATTGATAAGCGCTCTCATGGCCTCAATGTAAATACTTACAATGTCATCCCAGTAGATTAATTCGTTTTCCTTCTTTTCATTGAAGTAGTAAATTACCAAATCGTAGAAGGATAGTGAAGATAGGCGCATTTCCAGTTTCGATTTAGCTTCTAATCTATTCTTCATTTTTACTATTTCATCGGCAGCGGTTTTGGCATTATATTGTGCTTGTTCAAGTTTCTCTTTGCGAGCCCTTCTTCTTTCTCTGATTAGTTTAGTCGTGAGAAACAACGTCAGCAGTATAGCTACAACGCCAGTTATCCAGGGCCTGTTCCAGGAAAAGATGAAAATATCAAGGTAGTACATAAGGCCTAGTAGGAGAGCAGAAAAGGTGATTACTGCAACGGCCGTGTTCTTAATAACATCATTTTCTACGCCCACGACAAGCAAAATAATGAGTGCAGAAATTAAGACCCCACCGACAATTATTAGCCAAAGTCTTAATAAATCAAAATGGTTAAAAAGAGGGAAAGTGTTAACTGCAAAAACTAGTATGGCTATTATGAAAAGCACTTTACTTATTTTTGCCATATCTTTGTTTGATAATTTGCAGCGCTCAAAGAAAATAGCGGTTTTCCAAGTGAGCTTTTTTACTAGGCGCGCAAAGCCTCTCTGGTGGCGGTTTATCCTGGATGTTAAGAAGAAAAAATAACCAACAATAAATACAGTGACGCAGACACAGGCGACAAAAACAGAAACAGTGGTTAACCAGCCAAATATTTCTGGCCAGTTGAGAACAATAGCATTTACTAATGCTTCGCCGCCAATAATTGCAGCGACAATAATGCCAAGAGTAGTTGCTCCAGCAATCCATTTTTTGAGATTTGTTTTCACGTTTTTAAATTTTTAACGTTCTGCCCATTCCCTGGGTAAGGAGTTCTCAAGAATTAACTACGAGGCATTTACTGCCTTTTCGCCTCAAGAACCTTATAATATAGCACGATATTGCTATTTTTGTCAATAATAAAAGCCCTTTGTTTTAAGGGCTTTTATGGTTTACGTTTATTTAGCTAATATTAATCTAATTTCCTGGGACAATCATATCAAAGGGCTTCTTGCTTCCGTAGGCGAGTGGTCCCTCCTGGCAGAAATTAGCTAGGTTTTTCTTAAAATATGGTGTTTTTGACTCTTGGATTTTGCCGATTAAATAATATGATAGAGCCATAATAAAGCTATTGCCGGCATTACGAGGAGTTTTAATTTCCCAGCGATTTTTTTTAAGGCCAAAATATTTGTTTTCCCCGAAACTAATAACTAATTCTTTGTCCGAGTTATTAACAAACTTAGCATGACGGGCTTCACCGAAACTAAAAGCGCGCAGGGAAATATAGGGACCGAACAATTCATTACGTTTGATCTCAAGCATTGGAGAAATAGCACCAAACTCATCAGGCAGAATAAAAGAGAAGGAGCTGAAATTTCTAAAATTTGCCGGTAATTTGATTTTGTTAATAAATTCCTTAATTCCGCGTGCTTCTTCTCGACCAGCGGAGAGAATTATTCCTAAATAAGTTGAGACATTGTAAGTATATGGTTCGGGGAGTTTTTTATAGGTGATAACTTGATCTGCTAATTTGGCTGCGCTCGAGTCAGGGCTGCATGTTAGGAGAATAGTCTTTAATTTACTTTTTTTTGCTAATTTTATTTCCCAAATAGAATCTTTCTCGCCTGAGGCGGAAATAATAATTGCCTGGCTAATGGTTTTATTACTAATTAATTTTTTGTATCCGCTTAGGATTGTTTTAAAATTACTTTCATTGGCGATAATCGCCGGGCGACCGGAAAAAATAATTTGAGCAGTATTAAAGGCGTTACCGCTCCCGACAACTATCGGTAGAGTAAAGAGCTTAAGATTTAAATGGTGCGGATTATTTCTTACAAAGAAATCGAGCGCCGAGAGCACAGTTTCGTTTAGATTTGGCAATTTAAGGATATTCATATTTTTTCGCTTATTTTATATATGTTTTTATTATAATTCATCTTGATTTTTATTTCAATTTGCGGTAGGATAAAAATGATTATTAACGAATTTATTTTATGTCTGGACACTCAAAATGGGCGACAACTCATCGCCAGAAAGAATTAGTTGATGCAAAACGCGGAGCAGTTTTTACAAAACTAGCCAATATTATAACGATTGCCGCCCGTAAAGGGGGCGATCCTAATAGTAACCCATCGCTTCGAGCGGCCGTTGATCGGGCACGTGATGCGAGTATGCCAAAAGACAATATTGAACGCGCGATAAAAAAGGGAACTGGCGAATTAGGCGGTGCGATTGTTGAAGAATTGTTTTATGAGGGTCTTTTGCCTCACGGTATCCAAGTAGTTGTTAAATGTTTAACTGATAATAAAAATCGTAGCGGCTCAACCGTTCGTCATTTATTCACCAAAAACGGGGGCGCATTCGGCGCGGTAATGTGGAATTTTTCTCAGCTCGGAGTTATTCGGATTGCGACCAGCGAGATAAAAGCACAAAAACTTAGTAGTGAAGATTTAGAATTAGAATTAATTGATCAAAATATTAAAGATTTCGCGAGCGAAGAAGAGGGGATTACGATTTATACAGAAATGAAAGATTTGCAAAAAACGAAAGAGTTTTTAGAAACTAAAAAATTAAAGATTGAGTCGGCCGATATTGAGTACGTTGCCGGAGAAAAAATGGAAGCGCCAGCCGATGACAAAGAAAAATTAGAAAAGTTTATGGAAACTCTCGATGATAACGAGGATGTGAGTGATTATTATACTAATTTATTATAAGCGCCTTCCATATGGCGAAAATAATTTTAGGGATTGATCCCGGAATTGCCGATACTGGTTATGGCGTGATTGAAGTTGAAGGCAGTCGTTTAAAGTGCCTTACTTACGGTTCAATTAAAACTAGTTCGAAATTAGATCTCATTACTCGTTTAGATATTCTTCATAAGGAACTTGATAAAATTATCAAAAAATATAAACCTAACTTAGCGGCGATTGAACAATTATTTTTTAATAAAAATGTTCGTACCGCTCTAATTGTTGGACAGGCGCGTGGCGTTGCGCTTTTGACTCTCAAACAAAATAATCTTCAGATTGTTGATTATACTCCTTCACAAGTTAAATCCGCTGTTTCCTCATACGGAAAGGCCTCAAAGTTGCAGGTTCAGAAAATGGTTAAACTCATTCTTAATTTAAAAGAATTGCCACAACCCGATGACGCGGCGGATGCGCTTGCCATCGCCATCTGTGGTTTAAATTGTCCCTTATGCAAAAAAAATTAAAAATCGTGCATATTGCTTCTGAGGTAGCCCCGTTTTCTAAGACGGGTGGTCTTGGTGACGTGGCGCGCAGTTTACCGAAGGCCCTAAAGAGGTTGGGGCATGAAGTTATAATAATTACACCCTTATACGGACGAACGATTGATAAAAAAGAATATGGGCTTGAGCGTATTTTTGAAAACGTTGACTTACGCTTAAATTCTCAAGAAACGGTAAAAGTAAATTATTGGCGCGGCTATTTGATGAAAGGCTTGCCGGTATATTTTGTTGAAAATAAAAAATTCTTTTCCAAACATAAAAATATCTACGGCTCAAGCCATGAAAATTCTCGTTTTCTTGTTTTTAATGTGGCCGCCCTTAAATTATTATCATTGTTAAAATTTCCTGCTGATATTATTCATTGTCATGATTGGCAGACTGGTTTAATTCCATATTATTTAAAAACAGAATTTCGTTATTCAAAAACTCTTAAGAAAGCGAAAACAATTTTTACTATCCATAATTTGATTTTTCAGCTTGGTCATAATTGGTGGGAAATTCCACCAGAGCGAAAAGATTACGGTCGTAGTCGGATCCCTCATTTAAGTGATCCAAAAATTGAGGACATTAATTTCGCTAAGCGCGCTATCCGTTCGGCTGATATTATAAATACGGTAAGTGAACAGTATCGCGAAGAAATCATGACTAAAAGATTTGGTCAGGATTTGCAGCGCGTTTTAAAAAACCGAGCGGGACGCCTTTTCGGAATTATTAATGGTATTGATTACAATACTTATAATCCGGAGAAGGACAAAGATTTATTTCGTCGTTATTCCTATGATAAATTAGCGGTCAAAGATGATAATAAAAAATATTTGCAGAAAAAAATTGGCCTGCCCGTCAATAAAGATATCCCAATTTTATGTACGACGTCTCGAGTAACTTTCCAGAAAGGCTTTAATCTTATTTTGAAAATTATTGATTCACTTTTAAAGCTCGATATCCAATTAATATTTATGGGTGATGGGAGTAAGGAATATATTCAACCGATAAAAAAACTACAGAAAAAATATAAAAATAAAATTGTTTGGTTGCCCTTCGATCAGAAGAAAGAGAATCTGCTTTATGCGGCGGCGGATTTATTTCTGCTTCCTTCAAATCACGAGCCCTGCGGTATAAACCAATTAATCGCGATGCGTTACGGCTGCATTCCGATTGTTCGTGAAATCGGCGGTCTTTATGATACGGTTGAAAATTTTAATCCGACAACGGGAAAGGGGACGGGCTTCACTTTTAAAACTGAAGATGAAACTTTATTTTATGCGACGATTATTCGCGCTCTTGAAAACTTTAAACATAAAAAAGTTTGGGGAAGTTTGGTAAAGCGCGCTATGAAGCAGTCGACAAGTTGGGAGATTCCGGCCAAAAAATATGTGGAATTATATAATAAGGTAATTAAGTACTAAAAAATTATGTTGTGGCTTAATTTTTTACATTTTTATCAACCAGCAAACGCTGAGTTTTATAATATCCGCAAGGCGCTTGATAAAAGTTATTGGCGCCTACTTCGTCTAATGGAAGAGCATCCGAACTTAAAAATGACCTTTAATGTTAGTGGTTGCCTGCTTGAACGCCTCGAAGAAGCCAAAGAAAAAGCGTTTTTAGAGCGCTTAAAATTTTTAGTAAAAAAGGGCCGGATTGAATTAACCGGTTCTGCTTTTTATCATGGCTTTTTACCACTATTACCGGAAAAAGAAGTTGTTCGTCAGATTAAAGAGAACGAAAAAATATTAAAAAAATTATTTGGAAAGAATTTTAAACCGAGCGGTTTTTTCTTGCCAGAAATGTCATACTCATCAGCTGTCGCTAAAATTATAAAGCGCTTAGGTTATGATTGGATTATTTTAGATGAGCTTGCCTATAGCGGAGGAACTAAGGAACGCCCAGACATCGAGCGTTTGTATATTGATGAAGCGAGTGGCTTAAAAGTCATTTTCCGTGATCGTATTTTTTCAAGCGCTTATCCACCAGATAAAATCTTGCCATTATTAAAAGTTAAGACAACAGAAAAAGAAACAAAGAAAATAAGGGATGAAGTATATTTAACTGCAACCGATGCGGAGCTTTATGGTTTACGACATGAGGACCCGACGGGCGAGATGGAAAAAATTGTTAAGATTAAAGAATTAAAAACGCTTTGTCTCTCCGACTATATTAAAAAACTTGAGAAAAAAAAGGCTTTAAAAATTAAAATTTGGTCATCATCTTGGGAGTCGAACCCAGCGGAGATAAAATCTGGCGATGCTTATGCTCTGTGGCACAATAAAAAGAATAAAATTCAAATTCTCCTTTGGAAATTAGCTAATCTTTCTTTAGAGCTTGAGACAAAATATAAAAAAGATAAGAATTATTATTGGTATCGTTGGCATTTAGCGCGCGGTCTTGCGAGCTGTACTTTTTGGTGGGCCAGCGCTAGGGATTTCTCTAAAATATTTGGTCCTTATGCTTGGAGCCCGGACGATATCGAAAGAGGACTCGAGGATTTAATTCGTAGCGTGAGGTCTCTGAATGATGCGAAGACAAAAAAGAAAAAGCTGGAAGCAGAAAAATACTATTTAAAAATAAAAAAATTAATCTGGGAAGAACATTGGAAAAAACACTGGAAGAAACAATATGAATAAAATCTTGCAATTATTTGATGAGGAATTCGTCGTTGGTTATTTCAAACGCGAGCTTCTGCCTCTTTACCCGACCTTTACTGGGATTAAACGGGTCAATATCAATCCTTATAAAAAAATGGTTTGGGAAACAACTTATCATGTTGTTATTGGGTTTGATGTTTATTTTTTAAATGAGCTAGGGCACGAGAAGAAAATACCGGTCGTTTGTTCTGCCCATAGCGACGAACCGCGCGAAAATGTTTATACGGCTTTAAAATATCTTTGGGCAAAGAAATTTTCTTCGCATGGCGTCGATTTGCCTCGTCCACTTTTTTATTCCGAATATTTTAATGGAACTTTTTATCGAGCGATAAATGGTGAGAATCTTTTATATTATATTAAAGAGAGGGATGCCAAAAATATTGAAAAAATTGTGATTAAGTCGGCGGAGCTCTTTGCGAAATTGCACGCCTTGCCGGCCGGAGTAGAGGCAAATTTCAATCCGATGAATTCACGGATTAGAACAGTTATTCCTGGGACGGCGATGATTTTTACGGAAATGACCGCTCGTTACGGCGACAAGTACTGTCCTGATTTACAGAAACTTTATGATTATTTCATAAGTCAGGAGGAGAAGTTCTTCCACTCCGGAGAATCGTTAAAGTTAATTCATGGCGATGCTCATCCGGAAAATATTATTAAAACATCTGAAGACAGAATCGGAATAATTGATTTTACTGATTTATGTTTGAGCGATCCGGCTCGCGACCTAGGAGCCTTTCTTCAGCAATTAGATTATAAGATTGTAATGAAAATGGGCAATCATGAATTCGCCGATAAAATGAAGGAAATATTTTTAAATAATTATTTGATTTCCGCCGGAATTGAACTCGACAGAAACCTGCAGGAAAGAATAGACTTATATTATAATTGGACGGCCATTAGAACATCAACTTATTGGTTTCTGAAATTTGGCCATAACGAAGAACGGGCCGAAGCCTTACTTAATAAAGTAAAAAAGAGTTTAAATCTTTAATATGGCTTATCATGTAATTTTTGAGGGAGCCGAGTTGAGTGGGAAAAGCTGGATTATGTCCCAAATCTATAATGAGCTTGAGCCGAAGTTCGCTACGAGCCCTAATATTATGGATGGCTGTTATTGGTTCAATTGTGACTTGGGTTTTTTCGGAACAAAGTTGGCGCCGAAAATAATGAAGAATTACCTTCGCATATTTCGGAATTTAAAAGAGAAGAATATATTAGTTGAAAAATTTCAATTAGCTAATCAAGTTTATAGTGAGTTCAATCAAGTTTCGTTTCCCGATTTTAAAAAAATAGAAAGAAAATTAAAAAGACTTAATTTTAAAATTGTTTTCTTGAGCTTCCCCGAGGACGAGGCCTCTCTTGCTAAGCGCCTACAAGACCGTCTCAATCTTTATCCAAGTTATAGACGAATCGCGAAAACGCCATTGGATTATATTAAACAGCAAGCCTTATATAAAGAAAGGATAAAGAATAGCTCATTAGAGCACATAAGTGTTGAAATCGATGCTTTCCCTGACGAGCAGGCTCTAAAGACTATTTCTGATTGGATAAAAAAATAATAATTAATAGATTAGACAAATTTTTTAAGAAATTAAATTAAATTTATGAAAGCTAAAGCGACGACGCCTGCGACTCCGCTTGATCATTCAAAAAAAGTATCCGGCCTCTTGCCGGTAGTAGCGGCCTTAATTGGTAATGCGGTCGTGTGCTCGGCCAAGTTTGTTGGTTTCTTTTTTACCGGCTCAGGCGCGCTTTTTTCAGAAGCGATTCATAGCTTTGCTGATACGGCTAACCAGTTCTTGCTGGTGATTGGCGTTCGCCAATCGTCAAAGGCTGCTGACAAAGAATTTAATTATGGTTACGGCAAAGAAAGATTTATTTGGGCACTTATTTCGGCTTGTGGTATTTTCTTTATTGGTTGCGGTATTACCGTCTATCACGGTATTGCCGCTTTAATCCATGAGCCGGAAATCCATTTTAATATTTGGGCGATAATTATTTTAGTTGTTTCATTCATAATTGAGTTTTCTACTTTCTTGATAGCCGTTCGCGAGATAAGAGGCCATCTTTTAAAAAGTCCAAAAATGAAATTAAAGAAAGCTCTCGCCGAAGCCGACCCTTCCGTCCTGGCTGTTCTTTATGAAGATGGACTCGCAGTGATCGGCATTATTATTGCGCTTATCAGCTTGAGTTTAGTTTATTATACCGGTAAAACTTATTGGGATGCAGTTGGTTCGATTCTGATCGGTATTTTACTTGGTATAATGGCGATAGTTTTAATTGCTAAGAACAGAAATTATTTAATTACGAAATCAATCCCGCCAGAGATCGAAGAAATGGTGATGGATATTTTGAATGCTGATCCAACTATTGAAAAAGTTCTCGATTTTAAATCAGCTATTCTTGACGTTGATAAATATCTGATTAAATTTGATGTCGAATTTAATGCCTCGATTCTCCTTAAGGAAATGTCACAGCATCATTTTTTTGAAAATGAATATGAAGAAGCTAAAGATAGTTTTGAAAACTTTATGAAATTTTCGGTTGAATATCTGGACCGTGTGCCGCGCCTCGTTGGTCGCAAAATTGATGAGATTGAAAAGAAGATAAGAACTAAGGTCCCACAAGCAGTTTTTATCGATATTGAGATTAATTAATAATTAGCATTGTGATATAATATAAAAATATGTCCCGAAAGAAAAAATCTAACAACCCAATGGATTATATCTCCTTGCCGGAGTTTGATCTTGATGACCGCGCTAAGCGCAGTATTATTATTGTCGTTCTGATTGTTTTGGGCCTTGTCAGTTTGCTTGGTCTCTTTAATCTTTCCGGTCATCTCGGGCAGTTTTTATCTAAATGGTTAACCTTAATATTTGGTTTCGGGAAATGGCTTGTCCCGTTAATTTTCCTTTATTGGGCGATGATTCTTATTCGCAAAACAAAAAAACCTCTGAAGTTCACAGATTATTTGGGCCTGAGCACTTTATTTATTTCTTACCAAACTCTTTTCCATTTCTTTATTAATAAAGCGAATTGGGAAATGACCGTCGACGCCGGCATCGGTGGCGGTTATATTGGTTTATACTTAAGCCAATTATTTTATTATATTTTAGGTTTTTGGGGCGGAGTCTTAGTTCTGTTCGCCCTTCTTTTAATATCTCTGGTTCTTGTTTTTAATACTTCGCTCGCACGTATTATCGGACAAGAAAGTATTCTGGCTAAAATATTCCGTCCTTTTGCTATATTCTTTAAGAATTTATTTTCTAGCTCCGAAGTTGAAGATAATCAAGGACAAAAATTTGTCGCTGAAGCTAAGGAGGAAATTTTAACAGCTTGGCAAAAAAAGGAAGTTAAGCCGGAAGAAGAGGAGATGGATTTGGCGGAAGAAATTGTTTCGCCCGCGAAAGCGCAAAAAGATAAACCGAAAGTTCAGGAAAAAATAACTTGGCCGAAGCGCTCGATAAAAATAGATTTGCCGATGGAATTATTAAATAATAAATTTTCTAAAGCGATTGGCGGCGATACCGAAGCTAATGCCTTAAAGATTCAAAAAACTTTAAACAAATTTGGGATTGATGTTGAAATGGGAGAAACAAAAGTTGGGCCGACGGTTACGCAATATACTTTTAGGCCAGCCGAGGGTGTTAAGTTGTCACGTATCACAACTTTAAGTAATGATTTATCATTATCGCTCGCGGCGCATCCGATTAGAATAGAAGCACCAATTCCAGGTAAGTCTTTAGTTGGTGTTGAAGTGCCAAATCGCGCGAAAGCGATTGTTGGACTTCGTGAAATTTTGGAAGACCAATCATTTAAAGATAGAAAAAATAATTTATTCGTTGTGCTTGGTAAAGACGTTGCTGGCACCGCTTGGTTATACGATTTAACACGCATGCCGCATCTTCTTGTTGCCGGCGCAACTAATTCCGGTAAGTCAGTTTGTTTGAATTCAATTATTGTTAGTTTATTATATCAAAATAATCCTGACGATTTACGTTTTATCATGGTTGACCCGAAGCGGGTAGAACTTCCAACTTATAACGGCATCCCTCATTTGCTTACTCCGGTTATTACTGATGTTAATAAAACTATTAACGCACTTAAGTGGTGCTTGAATGAGATGGAACGGCGTTATGATGTTTTAAATAAAGCCGGGAAGCGTAATATTCAATCATATAATACTGTCGCAAAAGAAAAGCTTCCTTATATTGTTTTTATCATTGATGAACTTGCGGATTTTATGATGACGAGCGGCAAAGAAATGGAAGCGTCAATTATTCGCTTAGCTCAAATGTCACGCGCTATCGGTATCCATTTAATTCTTGCGACCCAGCGTCCGAGCGTTGATGTTATTACTGGTTTGATTAAGGCTAATGTCCCAACACGTATCGCTTTCTCCGTTGCGTCACTCGTTGATTCAAAAACTATTTTAGATTCATCAGGCGCCGAAAAATTATTGGGCCAAGGTGATATGTTATTTATGACGGCCGAATTTTCTAAACCAAAGAGAATCCAAGGAGCATATTTAAGTGATGCGGAAATTAATGATGTTGTAAATTATATTAAAGATAAGAGTGGTCCAGCGGAATATTTAGAAGGTGTTACTGACCGTCAGAAAGTTGGTGGAAATGCGGGAGTTGGTCTTGATGGAAATCACGGCGATGAAGATGAATTATTCGAGGCTGCCAAAGAACTTATTGTTAAAGCGAATAAGGCTTCGACTTCAATGCTTCAACGTCGCCTTTCGATTGGCTATGGTCGGGCTGCAAAAATTTTAGACATGCTCGAAGAAGCCGGAATAATCGGCCCATCTAATGGTGCTAAGCCGCGCGAAGTAATGATTAGCGCCGAACAATACGAAGCTATGAATACGGAAGTAATTAGTGGTATTCCTGTTCATGATCGTGCAAGCACAAGCGCTCCGGCAAGTTATTTGGGAGAGGATGAAGGCAATGATGATACTTTGGTATTTAAAAAAGATAAGGTAGAAGATATTAAAGAAGAGGACGGCGAAGAATCTCAAGAGGAGCCAGAAGAAGAAATTTCTAAAGAGGAGGAAGAATCCATTAAAGAAGAATTAGCTTTAACTCCAGAGGAGGAGGATGAAGTAATTGAAGACGAAGATGAGATTTTAGAAGAGATTCGCGAGGATAAATCAAAACACGAGGAGAGCCCAAAAGTAGTGAAAGTCGCAAAGAAAGAAAAACCAGAACAAAGCAGCAAAGCCTTTGAAGAAGATGACGAGATGTTTTTCGCTAAATAAGGAATTATAATTGATAATTTATCAATAAAAAAGCCGCTTGATTACTGTAACGATTTATTATATAATTCGTATTATTATTAGAGATAATTGGAAGGGAGATTAAATTGATTCCCCGGACCAATTACGTATAACAAAAGTATAAAATTAAACAAAATCACCTCTCGGAATCGGGGTGGTTTTTGTTTTTTGCACCCCCTTCCTGCTCTTTTTTATTTTTCTCTTTCTCTGTTATAATGTCTTATATGCTAAAACGAATTAAAAAGCTTCTTCCTCATAAATTATTTAAAGCTCTACAACCGCTTTACCATTTTTTTGTTGCTTGGATAGCAGCTTTAGTTTATCGTTTTCCGAGTCGAAAATTAATAGTTATTGGCGTAACAGGTACGGCTGGAAAAACATCGACTGTCTATCTTCTTGCCAAGATGCTTTCCGGCGCTGGCTATAAGACTGGGTTTACGTCGACAGCAAGTTTTTCTGATGGTAATTCGGAATGGCTTAATGATAAGAAAATGACAATGCCGGGGCGCTTGTTTATCCAGAGAACCTTGCAGCAAATGCTAAAAAATAAATGCCGCTATGCAATCGTGGAAACAACTTCTGAGGGCATTAAACAATTCCGTCACCGCTTTATTAATTATGATGTAATTATTTTTACCGGTTTATATCCTGAGCATATTGAGTCCCATGGTACATTTGAAAAATATAAAGAAGCGAAGGGCCTTTTATTCGCGCATTTAAAAAATTGTGCGACCAAATATATTAATGAGAATAAAGAGGTAATTAGTCCTAAGAGCAATTTAAAAAAACTAGATTTAAGCCGAGTTTTAAAGACGATTATTGTTAATGGCGACGACGAACACGCTAATTATTTCTTGAATTTTTGGAGCGAAGCGAAGATGGCTTATACTTTTCGGTCAGAGATTAATGCCGATTATTTTACTAAAAATTTAAATAGCGAGGCGATAGTGAAAGATTTTGCTGTTGTTCGCGGATCTGATATTAATTCTCATCCGGAAGGAATTTCTTTAATTATTGATAAACAGGATATTAAATTAAACCTGCTTGGAGAATTTAATGCTTTTAACGCTATCTCAGCTTACGCCGTTGGACTTAATCAAAGAATCTCAACTGCGAAAATAAAATCCGGGCTTGAAAGTATTTCGGGTTTGCCGGGGAAACTAGAATTAATTTCAGCTGGCCAAAACTTTACGGCGATAGTTGATTATTCTTTTGAGCCGAAAGCGCTTGAGAAACTATATCAAGCGGTCGCACTTATTCCGAGAAATAAAGTTATTCACCTCTTAGGCTCAACTGGCGGTGGAAGAGATAAAGCACGTCGGCCAATCTTAGGGAGAATTGCTGCTGAGAATGCGGATATTGTCATAGTGACCAACGAGGACCCATATGACGAAAACCCGACAGATATTATAAATGAGGTAGCCGCCGGAGCAGAGGAATTAGGCAAGATATTAAATAACAATCTCTTTAAAATTTTAGATCGGCGCGAGGCAATAAGAAAAGCGCTATTATTAGCCGAAGAAGGCGATTTACTCCTATTTACCGGCAAAGGAGCGGAGCAATATATTTGCGTTGAGGGAGAACAGCAAATTCCTTGGGATGACCGCGTTGCCGTAAAAGAGGCAATCACTGAAAAAATGCATGTTGACAAACAATAGCCGATGTTATATTATAAAAACATTAACACTTTTTTAACTAAAAAAAGTGATTTATAGAAAAAATAATTAATTAAATAAACTTGAACTCAAGCCAATTTGGGATTGGGATTTTTTTGTTAAAGAAAT
>JBAXPN010000005.1:0-54914 GCA_037132255.1 Candidatus Falkowiibacteriota bacterium | reverse complement strand
TAAATAAACTTGAACTCAAGCCAATTTGGGATTGGGATTTTTTTGTTAAAGAAATATTCGTCCCTTTTATTTTTTCTCTACTTTTAAATAAATATTTTATAAAATATACGTCCTATGTCTAAAAGAAAATCATTTTCTGAGCTCCAGGAAGTCATGCCGATGCCGGACTTAATTGAGATTCAGAAAGATTCTTATGATTGGTTCCTCAAAGAGGGATTAGCCGAATTATTTGATGAAATAAATCCAGTTACCGATTTTATCGGTCGCGACCTGGAATTGTATTTTGAAGATTATTATTTAGACGAACCGAAATTCTCAGAAGTTGAAAGTCGTGAGAAGAATATTACTTACGAGGCTCCACTTCGCGTAAAGACAAGACTTCTTAACAAGAAAACTAATAAAGCGATTAACCAAGAAGTATTTCTTGGTGATTTTCCATTAATGACTGAGAAGGGAACCTTTATTGTTAATGGTATCGAGAGAGTTGTCGTTTCTCAGTTAATCCGCAGCGCCGGCGTTATGTTTACGGCTGAATTTGTAAAAGGTAAGAAATGCTATGGTGCAAAAATTATTCCGAATCGTGGTGCTTGGTTAGAAATTGAATCAGATTCAAATAAAGTTCTCTGGGTCCGTATTGATCGTAAGAGAAAAGTTGCCGTAACCTCATTGTTACGTGCTTTTGGTTATCAAACTGATGAGGAGTTAATTAAATTATTTGCTGATGTCGATTTAGTTAAGAATAAGGATGAGAAAACTTTTATTGAAGCAACTATTGAAAAGGATGCTGCAAAAACAGAAGCGGAAGGTTTGCAAGAAGTTTATCGCCGTATTCGTCCAGGTGATTTAGCTTCCGTTGAAAACGCACGCCAACTTATTTATTCAATGTTCTTCCGTTTTGATCGTTATGATTTTGGACGTGTTGGACGTTATAAATTAAATCGTCGTTTCACATTAAATCTTCCTGCTAACAAAAAGGAAAATAGAATTTTACGTAAAGAAGATTTAGTTTTAATTGTTAAAGAAGTTATCCGTTTAAATATTACGAAAGAATTAGAAGACGATATTGATCATCTTGGTAATCGCCGTATTCGTGCGATTGGTGGCTTGATTCAAAATCGTTTCCGCGTCGGGCTTGCCCGCATGGAGCGTATAATTAAAGATAGAATGTCGACGACCGATATTGTTTCTTTAACTCCGTCAAAATTGGTCAATGCTCGTCCGGTAATTGGTGTTGTACGTGAATTTTTCATGTCATCCCAATTATCTCAGTTCATGGATCAAACTAATCCTTTGGCTGAACTTGAGCATAAGCGTCGTTTGTCCGCGATGGGTCCGGGTGGTTTAACTCGTGAACGCGCTGGTTTTGATGTTCGTGATGTACATGCTACTCATTACGGACGTATTTGTCCGATTGCCACTCCGGAAGGTCCGAATATTGGTTTAGTCGGCCATTTAGCGAGTTATGCTCGTTTAAATAGTTATGGATTTTTAGAAACTCCATATCGCAAGGTTGTTAAAGATAAAAAAGGCAGCCGAGTTACTGATGAGATAGTTTATTTAGACGCTTTTGAAGAAGAAAAATATATTACGGTTGATGCGACTGTGCCAGTCGATAAGGATGGTTATTTTATTGTTAATAAATTTGAAGTTAGAAAGAACGGTCAGCCAGGTATGGAAGAAGTCGGCAAGATTGATTTCATGGGCGTGGCCGCTAATCAAATTATTTCTATCGCTACTTCTCTTATTCCTTTCATGGAACACAATGATGGACAGAGATCACTCATGGGAACGAACATGCAACGTCAGGCCGTTCCTTTAGTTAAGGCTGAAGCGCCGATTGTCGGAACTGGTGTCGAAGAAAGAGCAGCTCGTGATAGCGGACACGTCGCAATTGCGCTTGAAGATGGTCTTGTTACAAAATGCGAGGCAGCGATGATTGAAATTACTAATAAGAAAGGGGCAATTGATAAATATCCTTTAAATAAATTTTTACGTTCAAATTCTTCAACCTGTATTAATCAACATCCAGTCGTGGACGTTGGTCAAAAGGTTAAGAAGGGAGATATTTTGTCTGATGGTCCAGCGATTGATAACGGTGAATTATCACTCGGCCGCAATGTTCTCGTTGCTTTCATGACTTGGGAAGGTTTCAATTATGAAGATGCGGTTATTATTTCGGAACGTTTAGTGAAGGAAGATATTTATTCTTCTATCCATATTGAAAACTATACAATTGATGTTCGTGATACAAAGCTTGGTCCGGAAGTTATCACTAACGATATTCCAAATATCAGTGAAGAGAAATTAAAGAATCTTGATGAAGACGGCATTATCAGAATCGGCGCTGAAGTTTCAAGCGGTGATATTTTAGTTGGAAAAATTACTCCAAAAGGTGAAACAACTTTATCTGCCGAGGAAAAATTATTACGTGCGATTTTCGGTGAAAAAGCGAAAGACGTTCGTGATTCTTCCCTTTATCTTGAACATGGTGAACACGGAAAAGTTGTTGATATTAAAATATTTTCTCGTGAAGACGGAGATAAATTATCCGCTGGTGTTTTGAAATCTATTCAAGTTGCAGTTGCTAACTTAAGAAAGATTCAGGTCGGCGATAAGATGTCTGGTCGTCATGGTAATAAGGGTGTTATTTCTCAGGTTGTGCCGATTGAAGACATGCCTTATATGGCTGACGGAACTCCAATCGATGTTATTCTATCTCCGCTCGGCATTATTTCTCGTATGAACCTCGGTCAATTGCTTGAAACTCATCTTGGGTTTGCCGCACAAAAATTAGGATATCGTGTTGTTTCTCCAGCCTTAAATGGTATTAACGAGGAACAGATTAAGGGCGAATTACGTCGTGCCGGTTTGCCGGAAGACGGTAAGGTTACCTTATTCGACGGTAAGACAGGAAATTCCTATGATCACACAATTACAGTTGGTTATAAATATGTCTTGAAATTAAACCACATGGTTGAAGACAAGATTCACCAACGTTCAATCGGTCCATACTCCTTAATCACGCAGCAACCTTTAGGCGGTAAAGCCCAATTCGGTGGCCAGCGTTTCGGAGAAATGGAAGTTTGGGCGCTTGAAGGTTATGGTGCTGCACATACTTTACAGGAAATGTTAACGATTAAATCCGATGACGTTCCAGGAAGAAGCAAGGCCTATGAATCTATTATTAAGGGTGAAGAAATTGAAAAATTAAATGTTCCAGAATCTTTCAATGTTTTAATTCGTGAATTAAAAGGTTTAGGATTGAATGTGGAATTATTGGGTGGCTCTGGCGGTCAGCCGGCCTCTGAAGTTGTTACTGAAATTGACGAGGAAATTAAGAATGATGAAAAATTCATTTACGATAAGCCGGAAGTTATAGCGGCGCTTGAAGAAGGCGGCGACAAAGAATAATAATTTATTAGCAATTATTAAAATATGTTAAATCCAATAAAAACTAGCGATTTCAGCGCTATCCGCCTCAAGCTTGCCTCGCCCGAAGAGATCCTTAATTGGTCTCACGGCGAAGTAACTCGACCGGAAACAATTAATTATCGCACGCAAAAACCGGAAAAGGACGGTCTCTTCTGCGAAAAGATTTTTGGTCCGACTAAAGATTGGGAATGCGCCTGCGGTAAATATAAAAAAATCCGTTACAAAGGAATCGTTTGCGATAAATGCGGTGTCGAGGTAACTCGCAGTGTTGTTCGCCGCGAACGTATGGGTCATATCAGTCTCCAAGTTCCAGCTACTCATATCTGGTTTCTTAGAGGACTATCCTCAAAGATCGGATTGCTTTTAAATCTCGGCATCCAATCACTAGAAAAAGTTATATACTACGCGAGTTTTATTGTGACTGATGTTGATGAAGCTTTAAAGGAATCAACTATTGAACAGATTAAGGCGGAATACAAATCGAAAGTTAAGAGCATTGATAATGATTTTAATAATCAATTAAAGAAAATTAAGGAAGGGAAGGAAGAAGATATTGAAAGTGAAACTAAAGAAGCAATTAAAGCGAAGACTGAAAGAATGTCTCGCCTTGATGAAGATTTTGGTGTAACCCAGAAAGAATTGAAAGAACTAAAACAACTTCTTATTTTATCAGAACAACAATATCAGAATTTAAGTTTGAAATTCGGACATATTTTTGAAGCTTCAATCGGTGCCGAAGCGATTCGTAAATTACTCATGAAGATTGATTTAGTCGCGAGCATCGATAATCTTGAAGGAAAACTGATTGACGCCGTTGATTCGAAAAAGGAAAAATTAGTTAAGCGTTTAAAATTACTTAAGAGTTTCCGTAATAACGACATTCGTCCAGAATGGATGATTATGACTGTTCTTCCGGTTGTACCGCCTGATTTACGTCCAATGGTCGCTTTAGACGGTGGTCGTTTTGCTGCCTCTGATTTAAATGATTTATATCGTCGTGTTATTAACCGCAATAATCGTTTAAAGCAATTAATGGATCTTAATGCTCCGGAAGTTATCTGCCGTAATGAAAAGAGAATGCTTCAGGAAGCGGTTGATGCTTTAATTGATAATAGTGCTCGTCACACCAAAACTGTGACTGCTTCGACTGGTCAAAAGAGACAATTGAAATCCTTAGCGGATACTTTAAAGGGTAAACAGGGTCGTTTCCGTCAGAATCTACTCGGTAAGCGTGTTGATTATTCTGGTCGTTCCGTCATTGTTGTTAATCCAAAATTAAATTTGGATCAATGCGGTTTGCCGAAGATCATGGCGCTTGAATTATTTAAACCATTTATTATTTCTCAATTAATTAAGAGAGAAATTGTTCATAATGTTCGCAGTGCTTCTCGTTATATCGAGGCTGGTCATGATGAGGTTTGGGATATTTTAGAAGAGATTGTTCGCGGCGCTTTTGTATTACTTAATCGCGCTCCGACCTTACATCGCCTTGGTATCCAGGCTTTTCGTCCAACCTTAATTGAAGGTAAGGCGATTCAAATTCACCCTCTAGTTTGTACAGCTTTTAATGCTGACTTTGATGGTGACCAAATGGCTGTTCATGTTCCTCTAACTAAAGAAGCTCGTCATGAAGCGGAAACTTTAATGCTTTCTACTCATAATTTGCTTAAACCGGCGACTGGTGATCCAATCGTCGCACCGGCTCAAGATATTGTTTGGGGTACTTATTATATTACTCTGGTCAATAAAGATTTTAATGAGAAGAAGGTTGAAGACATGAAATACTTCTGTAGCGAAGACGAAGCTAGTTTAGCTTATGAAAATAATTTCATTGATCTTCATGAAGCAATCAATGTTTATTATAGCGGCGCGATGCTTAAAACTACTGCCGGCCGTTTAATTTTCAATTCCTTATTACCGGAAAAATTAAAATATATTAATGATGTCGTTGGTAAAGGAAAATTGAAAGATTTAATTCGTGAATGTTTACGTATCTACGGTGAAGATGAAACTGTTAAATTTATTGATGGTTTAAAGAACCGTGCCTTTGCCTTTATTACTAAGTCCGGTCTATCTTGGGGCTTCGGCGATTTACCGACTTTGCCTGAGAAGGATCGTTTAATTGATGAGGCTAATAAGAAAGTAGAACTCATTCAAGAACAGTACGAAGAAGGTTTACTTACGGAGTCAGAACGTTACGCTAAGGTAATTGAAGAATGGACAAATACTAAAGATAAGATTGCCGATATTTGTAAGAAGGGTTTACTTGATATTCTACCGGTATATTCCATGATTGACTCTGGTGCTCGTGGTTCTTGGGCTCAACCAGTTCAGATTTTAGGTATGAAAGGTTTAGTAACTTCGCCGTCTGGTGCTATTATCGAATTGCCGGTTAAAGGAAATTTCAAGCAGGGCTTCGGCGTACTTGAATACTTTATTTCTACCCACGGTGTACGTAAAGGTTTGTCTGATACAGCCTTAAGAACAGCTAATGCCGGTTATTTAACCCGTCGTTTAGTTGATGTTTCTCAGGATGTTATTATTGCTGAAGACGATTGTGGCGACACAGTTGGTATGACTTTAAATAAAGCTGAAATTGAAAAGAACGGTGAAGATTTCTTCCGCCGTCTAACTGGCCGCTTCGTGGCTAAAGATATTGTTGATACTAAAGGTAAGGTAATTTTAGCCGCTGGCGAAATTTTGAACGAAGAAAATATTAAGATGTTAAAGACTAAGGAATTTAGCGACGCTTGCGTTCGTTCCGTTCTAAGTTGCCAAATGCATAAAGGTATTTGTGCCAAATGCTATGGTTGGGATCTTGCTTACAATAAACAAGTTAAGATGGGCTCAACGGTTGGCATTATCGCCGCTCAATCAATCGGTGAACCAGGCACACAGCTTACTATGAGAACCTTCCATACGGGTGGTGTCGCCGGTCAAGATGATATTACCCAGGGTTTACCGCGTGTTGAAGAAATCTTTGAAGCACGTAGCCCGAAGAAAAAGGCTTTAATTTCCGATGTTTCTGGTCGCGTAAAGATTGAATTTGCACAAAAGGTTATTAAAGATCAAGACGGAAAAGAAATCTTCGTTAATAACCCACAGGCAAAGATTTTAAGCATTTTCTATAAAGGCAAAGATCATGATAAATACTATTTCTCCGAAAAATTAAATGAAATTAAATTAGCGAGTGGAGCGACAGCTAAAGATAAGAAGAAGCTCGAAGTTAAGGTTTCAGTTAAAGACGGAGAAGAGGTGGCGAAGAATTCCGAGTTATTTAATATTAGCGGAGAAGTTGTTCGCTCTAAATCAGCTGGTATGGTTGCGGTTACCGATAAATACATCAGTGTCGCCAAAGAAGTTGAGAAGGTTAAGGAATTCTCTATTCTTAAAGGCACTATGTTAATGGTTAAAGATGCTGAAATAATTGAACGCGGTACGCAATTAACTGAAGGCAGTCTTGATTTAAGAGAATTATATAAACTCAAGGGTCAACTTGAAACACAAAAATATATTATCAAAGAAATTCAATATGTTTATGGTTCTCAAGGACAACCACTTAACGATAAGCACGTTGAAATCATTGCTCGTCAGATGTTCTCCCGTTATTTAGTTAAAGAAGCTGGAGATGCGCCTTTACTACCGGGCGAGACAATTGAAGATGAGGTATTAGCGCAAGCCAATAAGGGCCTAAAGAACCCGGCTAAGGCAGAGAAGCTATTGCTTGGTATTACCAAGGCTTCTCTTACGACTGATAGCTTTCTATCAGCTGCCTCTTTCCAAGAAACTTCACGTGTCTTAATCGATGCCGCTGTTAACGGTAAGATTGATTATCTTGAAGGATTGAAGGAAAATGTTATTATTGGTTGCTTAATCCCTGCCGGTACCGGTTATAAGGGTAAAAAGAAGCGGGTTGATTACGGAAAATAAGGAAAAACATTGGTAAATTTGTTGAAATTTAAATAAAAAAGAAGCTTTCGTTTAAGCTTCTTTTTTTATTGTTAAAAATGACGTAAAATAGAGGTAGATATGATTAAAGAAGATTGGAAAAAATGGCCATTTTTATTTAAGTTCCGTTTATTTTTGGGGCTTATTTTAGTTATCATAATTTCAGTTTTTTTGTATTTGAAAGTAGTCCCATTCGGGCATATTACATATGAGAGAGACTATGGCTCTAGAATTAGGTCCGGTAAGGGCTTCATCTACGGCTTTACTCCGGCTGAGCGTGTTGACCTTAAGAGCGGCGATGTTCCGCGCCTAATCGGAGACCCCGTGTATTTTTCCGTATTTACGCCGCGAACCTTTGATAAGGCTAAACTAACGATAGTTTACCGTGATAATCTTGCTCTCGATACGCCAATCGTTGAGGCCGGCGTTTTGGTCGATAATATTGTTTGGCGCTACGACTTAAAGCCAGTTGATAATAAAGCGCTTGATTACTTAATGTTGCGCTGGAATAAGATTGAGGAAAACGGTCATCTTTTTTTGCAGAAAGAAAAAAAATATAACTCTCTTAACGACTTTGAGAATGATCTAGCGAAGGGCGAATTAAGTGCCTGTGCTAATCCGATGGAGAATTGTTTAGCTCTATATAATTACCCTTTGGAGTATAATTATCAGATTGTAAATTATCACCCTGCCCAGCCTTTAACGCTTAATACTCCTTTGCGCGGTACGCATCAATTTTATATTTATTTAAATAATGAGCCATTACGTCTAGACTTTTCCTTTGTTGATTTAAACCAAGACCTTAAGCCGGCTCCAATTAAGGTAATTTTATCTTCGGCTTCGGGAAACATAATAGAGACTAAAGATATCTCGGACGAGAATTTAAATCCTGGCAGCGCCAAAATTGAAGAAAAAGAACTAACTTTATCAGAGCCTAGTTTACCAGCTGGTGTTTATAAAGTGGAAATTAAGATTACAGACGACATGGTCATAAAGAAAATATTTAGCACTGCTGACCGTCTGTCATTTATAAATAAAGTTTGGCCAGTTTCAAGCGCCGGTCCACTTAGATTATATACTGATTCTAATTATTTACAGGTAAAAGCCTTGAACCCTGCTAGTTTACAGACAATAAATTTCTCCTCAGAAGAATTTTCTCTAAGCGAAGCCTACCGACAATTTGATTTCCAGAGCAAATCAAATGCCAATATTAAGGAAATTAATTTAAAAAAAGATGATGTCATTCTCGAAAATAATGGCGTCTTTGCTTGGTCAAGCGAGAGTCTTTTTAATCCCGGCTTCCCGAAAGTTGATCGATTTTTTTCAGTCAAAAATCCGCTTCAGTATATTATTGCCGATTATAAACAGCCAAAAGAGGAGGAGGGATATAAAACAGCAAGTCTTGAACTTAATTTAAAGGGAGCATATCGTGAAAAAGGAAAATATAGTTTTATGATTTCTGTTCCGGGTTTAAAAACTGAGGACGGGACAAAAGATAACTTAGAAATTTATCAAATTAAAATAGAATTAGAAGGTAGAACTCTATGGCAAAAAATTTGGCAATAATATATCGCGAATTATTCTACTTCAGCTTTGCTCTTTTGGTAGTTTTTATCGGCCTTGAAATTATGTGGCCGAATATAATTTTAGCGTATTTCAATTTAAACTATTTAGGGCTCATAACTTTATTTAGTGGCATTATTTCTCTAATTAAAAAATAAAATATTATGTCTTTAAAGTATTTTTTCAACCCAGCTTCCGTCGCCGTTATTGGCGCCTCAAGTGATAAAATTAAAATCGGTCGCCAAGTCTTAGATAATATTATCGGAGGCGGTTTCAAGGGTAAAATTTTTCCGATAAATTTAAAAGAGAAAAAAATAGCTGGTTTAAAGGCTTATCCCGCGCTTGAGGCCCTAGAAAGCAAAGAGTATGCGGCGCTTTTAGTCGTTATCGCAATTCCTTCGCAATTTGTTCTTACTGAAATTAAGAAATGCGCCAAGCTTGGTATAAAAAATATTATTATCATTAGTGCCGGATTTAAGGAAGCGGGCGAGGCAGGGAAGGCGCTAGAGCTAGAGATTGCTCATGTCGCCAATATGCATCATATGCATATATTGGGCCCGAATTGCCTAGGGCTCATTAATACTTGGCACAAATTAAACGCGACCTTCGCCTCTTCTGATACCGCAACGGGAAATACAGCGCTGCTTTCGCAATCAGGTGCTATTGGTTCGGCTGCTTTAGATTGGCTAAAAGTTAAAGACTTTAATTTTGGGTATTTTATAAGTCTCGGTAATAAAGCGGTTTTGGATGAAAATCAAATAATCGAATATTTGGCTAGCGAAAAGAAAATTGACTTAGTGGTTGCCTATCTTGAAGAAATTAAAGATGGAGAAAAATTAATGTCTCTTATTTCTCGTCTGGTTAAGTATAAGCCCGTCGCTATTCTTAAAGCTGGGCAGAGTGCTGCCGGCGGCCAACTAGCCCTATCGCATACCGGATCGCTTGCGGGATCAAATGCGGCTGTTGAGACGGGCATAAAAAGATCGGGAGCAATTTGGCTTGAGAATCTAGAAGAATTATTTAACTTGCTCTTATTATTTAGAAAAGAATCCTGGCATAATCGCGGACCGCAAGAATTATCAGTTGTCACTAACGCGGGCGGAGTCGCCGTTTTGACTGTTGATGAAATTTCTCGACAGAATGTTCCTTTCGGCTGCAGTTATGATATTTTAGGCGATGCCGATGCCAAGAGATATGAAGATATTTTAAAAAAAATTCTGGCTGATAAGAAGGTTAATAATCTCTTAGTATTATTAACGCCACAGACTTCGACTGAGCCGGTAAAAACTGCAACGGCGATTATTAAAGCCGCCAAAAAATATCCGAATAAATTAATAATGACTAGTTTTGTCGGCGGCGAAGCGATTGCTGAAGCTCGTGATATGTTTGAGAAGGCTAATGTCCCAACTTTTGATTACCCCGAGGAGGCGGTCCGAAGTTTCAAAAAATTAATAATGTATAAAAAAACAATCGACACTATAAAAACTTATAAGAAGCCAAGCGTTAAAATAAAAAAAGTAATTACTGATACGGATTACATCAAGTCACTCGCTATTCTTCGTGACTATAATATTCCTACCGTTAAGACAATGAAGTATGAGAATGCGAAGGCGGCGACTTATAAATATCCAGTTGTTTTAAAAATTACAGGTCCGGATTTTCTTCATAAGTCAGATAAGAATGCGATTGTCGCTAACCTGAAAAATGAAAAGGAATTAAAAGAGGCTGTGCGCATGCAGGAAATGGCGAATAAAAAGTCCCTCAGTAAGTCGGAAAATTATTTTGTTGTTCAGGAAATGGCGAGTCATTTTCAAGAAATTATTCTTGGTTTTAAGCGGGACGCCTCATTTGGCCCGATTATGATGATTGGACTCGGTGGAATTTATACCGAAGTATTTAAGGAAATAAAACTTGAAACTAGTGATTTAGATTTTAAAAGAGCATTGGACATAATTGCCAGTTTAAAAATTTACCCTATTCTTAATGGGGCTCGTGGACAAAAGAAGTATGACATTAAGGGGCTCGCTAAGGCGCTAGTTAATTTGGCACGCTTAGCCAACGAGCATCCGGAAATTCAAGAATTCGATATTAATCCTTTATTTGTTTTTACCGCTGGAGTTTTGGCCGCTGATGTTCGCATAATAGTTTAAGAGCAAAAAATTATGTATAATCAACAAAAAATTGTTGTCGTTTTGCCTGCTTATAACGCCGCTGCGACTTTAGCGATGACGGTCGACGATATCCCAGAAATAGTCGATGAAATAATTTTAGTTGATGATAAAAGTAGCGATGCGACAGTTGCTGAGGCTAAACGCTTAGGCCTGTTTATATTTCAGCATGAGCATAATGGTGGTTACGGCGCGAATCAAAAGACATGTTACCGTCTAGCGCTTGAACACGGAGCAGATATTGTGGTTATGATTCACCCTGACTATCAATACGATCCTAAATTAATAAATTTCTTCGCCGAGTTTATTGGTAATAATTATTTTGACGTTATGCTCGGAACGCGTATCCGCAGTCGCAGGGAGGCGCTAGCGGGAGGGATGCCATTATATAAATATTTCGCTAATCGCGCTTTAACTATTTTCGAGAATTTTGCATCCGGCTATAATTTATCCGAATGGCATACTGGTATGCGCGCTTACAAGAGGGAGGTCCTCGAAAAAATTAAGTGGCAAAATAATTCTGATGATTTTGTTTTCGATACCCAAGTTTTATTTCAGATCGTCGCTCTGCGTTATCGTATCGGCGAGGTCCCAGCGCCTGTTCGCTACTTTAAAGAAGCCTCATCAATAAACTTCAGGCGTAGCTTGAAGTATGGCTTAGCGACAGTCGGCGTCGCGCTAAAATACTTTTTTTCTTCGAAGTAGTATGCAAAAAGGCTGGCGTCCATATTTTCTTTTATTTGTTCTCGGGTTTCTGCTTTATACGCAAGCCCTGTTTTTTGATTTTTCATATCTTGATGATCAGAGTTTAATTATTGAGAATGCTCCTATAATCGGTAGCTTCAAAAATATCGGAACGGTTTTTACTAGTGATGCTTTTTTTTCGATGACCAAATATTATTATCGTCCGATCTTAAATGTATCGCTCATGCTTGATATGCATATTGCTGGTATGCTTCCATTTATCTACCATTTAAGTAATATTTTAATCCATATTTTGGTTGCCTGGTTAATCTATCGTTTGTTTATAAAATTAAATTATTCTCGGATTTTGGCCTGGCTATTTGCCGCTATTTTTATTGTTCATCCAGTTCTAACTCAGGCGGTTGCTTGGATACCGGGAAGAAATGACTCTTTGCTCGCCCTCTTTGTGCTGGCCGCCTTTAATCTATTTTTGGAATTTAAAGAAAGCCCGAAACTCAAGTATTTCGTTGGATATTTAGCCTGTCTTTTATTAGCGCTCTTTACTAAAGAAACGGCGGCACTTTTGCCTGTTATAGTAATCATATATT
Organism: Candidatus Falkowiibacteriota bacterium; assembly: GCA_037132255.1. Lineage (GTDB taxonomy): Bacteria > Patescibacteriota > Patescibacteriia > Patescibacteriales > UBA12465 > UBA12465. The sequence continues at coordinate 42,511 of JBAXPN010000005.1, read as the reverse complement.
TCTTATTAATTGATCGAAAAAAAATATCGAAATCCGATAAATGGCTTTTGGTTTTTGGTTCTTTAGCCGTCGGTATAATTTGGTATATATTTAGAAGTTTTGCGCTTGAGTCTGACCCTTTATCACTAAAAATAGTCTTTGATTCGGTCCTTCGTAATGCACCAGCTCTCCTTGTAAGCTTAGGGAAGGTTTTCCTGCCTTTTGATTTGGCTGTGTTGCCTATTTTAGCTGATGCCAAAATAGTTTATGGCCTAATTATTTTGCCACTTTTACTCTTAGCACTATTTTTTTCTAAAAATAAACGAAGCTCATATCTTCTTCTTGGTTTTTCCTGGTTTATTTTATTTCTTCTACCGTCTCTCGTACGTCTTAATCCGATCGATACGCCAGACTTTCTTGAGCATCGTCTTTATTTACCAATAATTGGATTGTTTATTATAATTGCCGAAATTGATTGGATTAAGAATTTTGATTTTAGGAAAAGAATTAGTAAAATTATCGCCATTCTCTTAATCGTATTTTTTATGGCTTTAAGTTATCGTCATCTTCAGGTTTTTAAAAATAGAATTTCATTTTGGCAGTCCGCGGTCAGTACTTCACCGCATTCAGCCCTTGCAAATCGTAATTTAGGGGCGATGTATTATCTTGATAATAATTTAGTCGAAGCAGAGAAGAGCTACCGCCAGGCGCTCGCTATTAACGACAAGGAGCCAATGGCTCATAATAATCTTGGTTTAATTTATTTTGATCAGGGTAATTATGGGCAAGCCGAGAGAGAATATAAAAAAGAATTAAGCCTTTATCCGAGTTATGATAAGGCCTTAGTTAACCTTGGTAATTTATATTATTCCGAGAAGCGTTTGACAGAAGCGGGTGACTTATGGGGCGCTGCGCTTAAGTCTAATCCGCGTAATTATGAGGCTTATTCTCGCTTGCTTAATCTATCAAACCAGCTAAGATAATAGTATGTTTAAGAAGCTTTTTCGCCAACAAATTAATAGTATTACAGTCGCCGCGGCTCTAGTTGCACTGTCTTCGCTTGCTTCAAGATTTTTGGGGGTTATTCGTGACCGTATTCTAGCCGGGCAATTTGGCGCCAGTACAACGTTAGATATATATTATGCGGCTTTCCGTATTCCGGATTTAATTTTTAATTTAATAGTATTAGGTGCTTTATCGGCCGGCTTTGTGCCAATCTTTACATCCCTGATTAAAGATTTGTCATGCGAAACAAAAAATAATTGTGATCCGCATGAGCAAAATAAAGAAGCCTGGGGTTTGGCTAATAATGTTTTAAATTATTTATTAATTGGTTTAGCATTGCTTTCGGCAATTGGTATAATTTTTGCTCCACTTTTAACACGTTTAATTACTCCCGGATTTGGTCCAGAAGAACAAGCAACGACAAGCGCTCTAACGCGTGTTATGTTTTTGTCACCCTTATTTCTAGGAATCTCCGGTATACTGGGCGGCATTTTACAGTCGTTTAAGAGATTCTTAATTTATTCGCTCGCCCCGATATTTTATAATTTAGGAATAATTATTGGCGCTTTGTATTTCGTTAATTGGTGGGGCTTATATGGATTGGCCTGGGGCGTTGTGCTCGGGGCTTTTATGCATATGGCAATCCAGATCCCACTTGTTTCACATCTTGGCTTCCGTTACCGTTTTAAAATTATTTGGCGAGATATAAATACAATCAAGATTGGAAAAATGATGATTCCGCGAACTCTGAGTTTGGCGATTTCACAAATTAATTTAGTTGTAATTACTATCATTGCTTCGAGTTTATCGAGCGGGTCACTTTCAATTTTCAATTTGGCTAATAATTTGCAGTCTTTTCCGATTGGAATCTTTGGAATATCTTTTGCTATTGCCGCCTTTCCTAGTTTAGCGGCCAATGCTTTCGACAAAGAAAAATTAACATCAAGTTTTTCACAAACTATCAGACAGATTTTATTTTTTATTGTGCCGGCTACGGTTTTGATTATTACCCTTCGTGCTCAAATTATCCGCGTTGTTTTAGGCACTGGAAATTTTGATTGGCAAGATACTATTTTAACGATGAATACTTTGGGCTATTTTTCTTTAAGCTTATTTGCTCAAGCATGTACGCCGCTTTTAATTCGAGTTTTCTATGCGCGCCATAATTCAGAAACACCTTTTTATCTCGGTTTGTTTACTGTCGCTTTAAATATAGGTTTATCATATTTGTTTGCGCCTTCTATGGGTGTAGCTGGATTGGCGCTTGCTTTTTCAATCGCCAATATTTTAAATTTTATCCTTTTATGGCTCTGGCTTAATTTTTCTATCGGCAATCTAGATATTAGTAATATTTTGGGTTCTGTGTTAAAATTTACTGCCAGTGCGATTGCGGCTGGAGGGTCAGCCCAGGTAATGAAGTCTGTTATTTGGCCATTTATTGATATGACTAAATTTAGCGGTGTATTTATCCAGTTATCTGTAGCTGCTATTGTTGGAATTATTGTTTACGCTTTATTTTGTTATTTATTTAAGAGTGAAGAATTATTTGGTCTTCTAGCGTCACTCCGAAATCGTTTGCCGTTTAAGAAACTTAAAGTTGATGATCAGGGCGAAGCGCGAGGAGTATAAGGTATATTTGCATCATTGCACAGTTTAACAATTAATGGTATTATTCTGCAATGAGAAAGAAAATAATTATTCCAAAAAATGAATTAATTAGACTTTATTATAAAGAAAAGAAGTCTAAATATAAAATAGGCGATATTTATGGTTGTAGCTTTGCAACGGTTTTAAATAGAATGAGGGAATTGGGCTTAGAGCCATTATCACGCTCAATCATTCAGAGCAAGTATGAAAAAAAAGATTTTCATAATACGGAATATGTTAAGGCTTACATGATGGGATTTCGTTTGGGCGATTTAAATGTTTACCAAACATCAGAAAAATCAGAGGTGATTGTTGTGAGGTGTCACACAACGCAACAAGATCAAGTTGATATAATGACTGAATTATTCTCTGAATATGGGCAAGTTAGCATAAATAAGAGCGTTAAAAATAGTTCTTTTGGTGTAAACTGTTTTCTTAATTATAGTTTTAGTTTTCTTCTTCCGAAATGCGATATTGTTGAAGAATGGATTTCACTTGATAGTATTTGCTCGGCATCCTTTGCGTCGGGTTATATAGATGCAGAGGCAAATATAGGAATATACGACGGACGAGCTAGATTTAAAATAGATAGCTATGATAAGAATACAATTTTTTGGTATTATGACTGGTTTAAGAAAAACGAAATTAAATGTCCAAAGCCAACACAGATTGGAAAACAAAATCAAGTATATAATTTAGCAAAAGGATATAAATATCATAAAGATTTGTGGCGGATAAGAGTTAGCGAGAAGCAATCACTTGAAAAATTACTAATTATAATTAAACCATTTTTAAAACATAAGAAAAGAATCTCAGATTTGAATAAATGTTTAAATAATATCAATGCAAGACGAAATACAAAAAATTAGGAACTTCGCAATTTTGGCTCACATCGATCACGGGAAATCTACCCTTGCTGATCGTATGTTGGAAATCACCGGGACCGTTGATAAAAGAAAAATGAAAGATCAGATTTTAGATGGCATGGATATCGAACGGGAGCGGGGAATCACAATTAAATTACAGCCAGTAACCATGGATTACCAGGGTTATAAATTAGATTTAATTGATACTCCCGGCCATGTCGATTTCTCATACGAGGTTTCGCGCTCTCTGGCAGCTGTTGAAACGGCCGTTCTTTTAGTCGATTGCACACAGGGAATCCAAGCGCAGACTCTCGCCAATTTATATCTAGCGATTGAGCAGAACCTAACGATTATTCCGGTTGTAAATAAAATTGATTTGCCGGCAGCCGACGTACCAAAGACAAAAAGAGAAATAATAAAATTACTAGGTTGCAAAGAGGAAGATATTTTTTGCTGCTCAGGAAAAACTGGCGAGGGCGTCGCGGCCGTTCTTGATGAAGTTATTAAAAAAGGTTTAGCGCCGAAGGAGGACGAACTGGGCGACGCGGATAATTACCCGCGCGCGTTAATTTTTGATTCTAAATACGATATTTATCGCGGGGTGGTTGCTTATGTCCGTGTTTTTAATGGGACGATTAAAAAGGGCGATAAGATTCGCTTGCTTTCGATGCGAGTTGAGAGTGAAGTCCTTGATTGTGGTATATTTAAGCCGGATTATTTATCGACCGGAGAACTTCGACCGGGCGAAATTGGTTATATTATTACTGGTTTTAAAACAGTTAGTGATTGTCGCGTCGGTGATACAATAACCGCCAATACTGGAGTGGCTAATTTTGCAAAGATTGAGGCGTTACCCGGATATAAAGAGGTTAAGCCGATGGTTTTTGCTGGTATTTTCCCGCGCGAAGGTAATGACTTTAAAGAACTTCGCGAAGCCATGGAAAAATTAAAGCTTAACGATGCGGCCTTATCATATGAGCCAGAAAGATCAGATGCATTAGGTTTTGGTTTTCGTTGCGGCTTTCTCGGTCTACTTCATTTAGAAGTTTTTCAAGAGAGGCTCCGACGAGAATATAATTTAGATTTGATTGTAACTGTTCCGAGCGTTGCCTATAAAGTTTTAAAAAATAGCGGCGAAGAAACGATTATTCGTACGCCTCAACGTTTACCGGACCCAACCCATATCGATATAATTGAGGAACCGTGGGTTAGCCTTGATGTTATCACTCCGAAAAGTTTTATGGGTAATATTATAAAACTTTCTCAAGAAAAGCGTGGTATTTATAAAAATACTGAGTATATTTCGGCCGATAGCGATGAGCCGCGGGTAATTCTCCATTATGAAATTCCGATGTCCGCGATTTTAACGGATTTTTATGATAAGATTAAGAGTGTCTCATCAGGCTATGCTTCAATAAATTATGAATATCTTGATTATCGCCCGGCCGATGTCGTTCGCATGGATATTCTCGTCGCCGAGGAGCCGATTGAGTCGCTAGCGACAATAGTTTATCGCGATGAAGCGATGCGTGAAGGACGCGAGATTGTTGATATTCTAAAAAATAATTTGCCACGGCAAATGTTTGCGATTAAAATTCAAGCCGCTCTACACGGTAAAGTGATTGCTGCGGAAAAATTATCAGCCATGCGTAAAGATGTAACTGCTAAATTATATGGCGGCGACGTTACACGAAAAAGAAAGTTACTCGAAAAACAGAAAAAGGGTAAGAAAAAGATGATGGCCGCAGGCAAGGGGAGTGTTGATATTCCAGCTGATACATTTGTTAAGATTTTAAAAAGATAATATGAAAAGAAAAAAAGTTATTAAAGTAGTTTGGACGATTATTTCGGCTCTTGTCGTAGTTTCTATGTTAGCCTGGTCTTTCGGATCAATGTTTTATTAATAAAATTATAATATATCGCCATGAAGAAATGGCAAATTTCGCCTAAAGCAAGCGACGAGTTTTTGCATGAATACCCGGAAATTAATCCGGTTCTTTTGCAGTTACTCTTTAATCGCGATTTGAAAAATAAAGTTGATATAAAGGCATTTCTTGATAGCGAATTAAGCGCCGATAAGATTTTAGTGATTGGGGAAAATCCTGAGCACGCTTTTTATGACCCCTTTCTCTTTAAAAATATGGCGGCGGCTGTTGATTTAATAATTGGTCATATAAAAAAGGGAAGCCCGATAGTTGTCTACGGCGATTATGATGCTGATGGCGTTACATCTTCAGTTATTCTTCTCGAAACTCTAAAAATACTTAAAGCGACAGTTGAGGTTTATTTACCAGACCGTGTTACTGAGGGTTATGGTTTAAATAAGGTAGCCATTAATCAGATTGTGGCCCAGGGTTTTAAATTGCTTATCACAGTTGATAATGGAATCCGCAACAAAGAAGAAATTGCTTACGCTAAAAGTAAAGGGCTAGAAATTATTGTGACCGATCACCACGTCTTGCCTGAAGATCCAAAAGACGCCCCAGATTGCCTTTATATTGATCCTGCCGATAAGGCTGAGGCCTACCCCTGGCCTTATTTAGCGGGCGTTGGAGTAGCCTTTAAACTAATCAGCGCCCTACTTTTTAAAGCCAATTTACCAGAGAAACAGAAGCAATTGATTCTTGATAAAAGTCTTGATCTTGTAGCCGTCGGAACGGTCGCGGATATGGTTAGTCTTCTTGGTGAAAATCGACTACTCGTTAAAAGTGGCTTAAAGATTTTAAATACCAGTAAGCGCTTGGGTCTAAATGAATTAATTAAAGTTTCAAAAATTAATAGCGGGAAGCCGCTTGAAGCTTGGAATATTGGTTGGCAAATTGGTCCGCGTTTAAATGCAGCGAGCCGTTTGAGCCACGCTAATAGCGCCTTTGCACTCTTAACAACGACCGATCAGGCAGAGGCCGCCGAACTAGCGACAGAGCTCAATCAGCGAAATATTAGTCGTCAGCAAATTACTGAAGAAATAATTTCTCAAGTAGAAGAACAAATAGATAAAAATAATTTACCTAATCTCATTGTCGGTATCGCCGGTGAAGATCAAATTTGGAATGAGGGCGTTATTGGTCTTGTGGCCGGAAAAATTACGGAAAAATATTATCGCCCGACTCTGATAATTACTCGTTTAATTGAAGAGGCGGAATTTGATCCGATCGCGAAAAAATTAGTACCGAAGAAAGTTGCCTTCAAAGGCTCTGGTCGCTCAGTCGAAGAATTTAATCTTATTCACGCCATTGAAGATTGTGCCGAGAATTTAGATAAATACGGCGGTCATCCGATGGCTTGTGGTTTTTCTGTTAAGTCGGAAGAAAGTTTAGGAAAATTTACAGCTAGTATCCAAAAATTAGCAGAAGAAAGAATTGAAAAAACGGCGTTGATTCCGAAATTAAAAATTGAAACAGAATTAGATTTTTCAGCGATTAATTTAGATTTAGCGGATGATATAAATAAACTTGCACCTTATGGTCAAAACAATCAGCAACCAAGATTCGTTTCCTATGATTTAAGAATTGATGATATTACAACAATGGGTTTTGATAATCAACATATTAAAATTAGATTCTCACAATATAATTCCGCTTCTCCGGCAAAAAATGCACATTCTTTTTGGGCGCTCGCTTTTGGTGGAGCCGCAAACTATAAAGAGTATAAAATTGGAGATCGCGTTAATCTAGTCTATTATTTAGAGGTTAATGATTTTAACGGACGCCGTGAACCGCAATTAAAAATGATTGATATAAAAAAGTATGACTAAAGTTATTATTTTTACTGACGGTGGAGCGCGTGGTAATCCTGGTCCAGCCGGAATTGGAGCTGTTATTTATGATGAAAATAAAAAAGTAATTGCCGAAATTTCTGAGTATTTAGGCGTCGCTACGAATAATCAGGCGGAGTATAAAGCTTTAATCGCTGCCATAACTCGAGCGAAATCTTTAGGCGCTAGCGAGCTTGATTGTTATCTTGATAGCGAATTAGTCGTTAAACAATTGAAACGGGAATATAAAGTAAAAAACAAAGACTTAGCGCCTTTGTTTTTAATGATTCACAATTTAAGTTTAGATTTTAAGAAAATTTCTTATACTCATATTCCGCGGGAGCGGAATAAAGAAGCTGATCGTCTCGCCAATGAAGCGATGGACAGAGGGAAGTAATTTTATTTGCCCGTTAAAGACCAATGCCAAGGCTCATTATAAGCTCTGCTACTAAGATTAGCGTATAGGCCTTGAGTATTCATACAGGCCGTTAGCCCAGTATTAACATTATTTGTCCATGACATTTCTGCACTATCAAGTCTTTTTAGGTCCAAGGATTTTCCTGATCCGTGGTTTGAACAACATGGAGTAGCCGCCGCTTTTCCGCTTGAATAGTATTGTAATTGAGTTGCGGCAGATCGCCAACCTTCATTTACGGCAAATAAATATTTACCGTTTTTTTCTTTTACGCATTCCATCGCCGCTAAATATTTTTTAGCCACTGCAGAGTCCGCTTGTTCATTTTCAAGAGAAACTAAAGTACTTGGTTGGGAATTGCCGAGAGCTCGGCAAATTGAAAAATCTCCTTTTTTAGCAGCCCCGCAGGCATCTCCATAAGGATTTTCTCCGCCAATAACGGTGACATCTGCATCATATAAAACAAGTTTTTTTATGCCGTTAACGGCAATAGATTTCATTTTTATTAAGTCAGGGTTTATTTGTAGTAAAATAATAAAAGAAGCTGCTAGGATTATTAATCCTGTTATACTGCCAATAATTATTTCTTTGGCTTGTGTGATTTTTGAGGCATCACCGGCAGAAATTAACCAGATAAGACCTCCAGCCATAAGCATTATAGCGGCGAGTATCCCGGCAATACTTAGAGCGTAGCTATACAGGCCAACAACATATTCTCCAAGCCAAGGTATTTCGCAAAAATATCCGCCATTAGATCCTGGTTCGCAATTTACTGTGCTTAAAGCTTTCATTCCCGGAATAGATACAAGAAAATCTGGAGCTTTTAGTAATGGAGCGCTGTCAGCGCTCGCCACCAAAACCTCAGTGCAGCAACAAACTGACGTTTTTCCTGAATTTGTACTAAAAACAGGCTTTGTAGCTGTGCACTTGCTATCACTATCTTTAATTAAGCTCTTAGCTTTACAGCCGCCTGACACAGTCACAACCGGCGTCATGCCTGGTCCAGCCGAAGTGCTTGTTGTCAGTTCAGTCTCCCAACTACAAGCCGCTAAAACCGGAGTCGAAAAAATAAAAAATATTCCAAATAAACTTAGAGCATAGAAAAATTTTTTCATACTATCTTTTATATTTTATACTTTCTAATATTTTCGTCAGCTAATTTTTGAATCGCAATAATTTCTTCCGGTTTTAAGTGTTTAAAACGTCCTTGGCCCTTTAGATATTCCTCAACCGGCTTGGCGATAAAATTAGCATTAATACTTGAGGCGCTTAACTTACCATCAGTATATTCAAGAAGAGGGAAGAGTCCAGTTGATACCGCGAGTTTTCCCATCATTACTCCTTCGTCGTTATTAATTCTCCAGCCTGGTACACAAGGGGAAAGAATTTGAATATAGCCTGGACCATTTATTTCTAAAGCCTTTTTTACTTTATTGGTGATGTCGTCCGGGAAACCGGCACTTGCTTGAGCGGCATATTTAAGGCCATGCGCTAAGGCGAGGGCGATCATATCTTTTTTTCTTTGTGTTGAGCCAATTGATTTTAGGCCCTGCGGCGAAGTAGTGGTATCGGCGCCATAAGGAGTTGCGCCCGATGCTTGAATTCCGGTGTTAGAATAGGCTTCGGTGTCATAGCAAATATATAATATATTTTCGCCTCGTTCCCACATACCACTAATAAGGCCGAGACCAATATCGTAAGTTCCGCCGTCGCCAGCCTGAACAACAACTTTAGTAATTGTGTCATTTTTTTTATCGAGAGCTGCTCTAATTCCAGATGCGAGTGCAGAAGCATTTTCAAATAGGGAATGAATCCAAGGGAGACCCCAAGAACTTTGCGGATAGGCAGTAGTCGTTACCTCTAAACAACCAGTCGCATTTGCAATAATTACATTTTTATTTAGTCCCCTCATTACCGCTTGAGCGGCCACGAGTTGTCCGCAACCAGCGCAGGCGTTATGTCCAGGGGAAAGGAATTTTTGTTTTTTAGTATTTTGCATAAATTGATTAATAAGTTGTACAGCAGCGTAAGTTAAGGGCTTCATCACATTCTCGCGCTCCAGTATCATGTTTTTCTTTCCCCGGACAAGAGTTGTCGGTAACTTTTAGACAGCGCCCCTTGTCGTTGCCACAAGGATCATTAACGGCTTTGCCGGGGCCGACTACGCATGTATTTCTATAGCACCAATGATCAGCCAGCATATCAGAGCAACCCCTCCCGTCTTCATAAGTATCTGGGCAGAGATTCGAAGTAGTGCAATAAATGCCCATATAGCCATCAATTTGGCCTAACCGAAGACAACTAGTGTCGTAGGCTGTATAAGGCGCGCCGTTAGAAGTCCAATTAGGATCACTTGCAACAAGGGCGGCATATTTTGCATCACATTTTGCCGTGTTTGCTTTGCCATTAATTTTATCAACTAATAAGCAAAATGTTTTTTGTTCACCTTGAAATTTGCCAAACTGACAACAGGCATATTTATTTCTATCGACACAGGAGTAGGTGGTAGGCGTTTTATTCATATCTGGTTCGCATTTTTCTGATCCCTGGCATTTCGAGCCGCTCGTGCAATTTCCTTCTTTATCCATTAGGACTCCGCCTTTGGTCGGATCACAACAAGTAGCAACCTTTTTGATCACCGTTGTTTTAATTGCTTCTAATTTAACTAAATTAGGATTTACCGTATTTAAAATAATCCAAGCGCAGACTAAAATTAGCATACCAACAATACTACCAGTAATAAGTTCTTTCGCTTGGCCAATCTTACCAGAGTCGCCGCCAGATACTAACCAAACGACACCGCCCGCCATTAAAACAATCGTCGCGAGTATTCCGGCAATAGTTATCCCGTAATCATAAAAAGCTTTAATATAACGAGCGAGTAAAGTGCTATTCATTTTTCCGGTAGCGGAGTCGTAGCGTCCGACCGCTGACGTCGCATTCATAAATTCTGAATTCGGAATATTTACTTGGGGCTTAAAGTTTAGAGAAGGGAACTCTGTTTGTGCGGCGGCCGGAAGCGGGCGGGATAAAATTAAGATAGCGCTGAGTATCTGAATAGCCGAAAATAGACTGATTATAAACTTAGCTCGATTGCTTTTTAAGTTTCTCATATTTTCCCAATAAATTTTGTTTTATTATTATGTGCTTTAGCATTACTAATAATAGTTTTGATCATTTTTTGGGTTACATCGCGACCACCGAGACCAACAATATAGTTACTAATATTTAGCTTATTAATCGGGAGGCCGGCTTTGATATCAGAATATAGCGGTCCAGCTTGGCCGAGACTTATCGCTTTTTCAATCACGGCAATATTTTTTGCTTTAAGCAGAATCTTATTTACTTCGTCTGCCGGAAAAGGTCGATAAGTTTTTATTTTTAATACTCCAATTTTATTATCATCTTTTACTGTTTCCCTAATCGTGCCAATAACTGAGCCGAGAGCTACTAAAATTGTTTCTGGATTCTTCGGACCAAAATATTCGACTAGGCCGTTATCGCGATTTTTTCGTCCAAGAACGCTAAGCAAATTCTTATATTCTTTTTTTATTACTTTTAGACTATCGATTAAATCATTATGGAGATCAACGCGAGTTTCGAAATAATGGGCCGGCGTAAAAAAAGCGCCGAGAGTTACTGGGTTACTAGGATCAAGATAAGTTCCTGTGGCCGGCTTATATTCAGGTAAATATTTTTTAATTGTTTTAGCGTCCGGAATAATAACGGGTTCAAAGGCGTGGGTCAAAATAAAACCGTCAACATTAACCATGACTGGTAATTTTAATTTCTCGGCAATTTTATAAGCCAGAATATGAAGGTCTACTGCTTCTTGGTTATTTTCAGCGAATAAATGAATCCAGCCGGCGTCGCGAATTGCCATAACATCGCTTTGGTCATTCCAGATATTAATTGGGGCAGATACGGCGCGATTAGCACAAGTCATAACAATCGGCAGTCTCATGCCGGCGATGTTAAAAACAACCTCGGACATTAAAAGAAGACCTTGAGAACTGGTGGCGCTATAAACGCGGACTCCGGTTGCACTGGCGCCCAGTATTATAGAAGCGGCGGCGAATTCACTTTCGGCACGGACATACTCATAATTTGCCTCACCGTTTGCTTTTAGCTTGGCGAGTTTTTCAACGATATGAGTTTGGGGGGTTATTGGATACGCTGAAATTACTGCTGGATTAATATTATTAACGACAGCGGCAATCGCTTGTGATCCCTCTAAGATTTGTTTTTTATTTTCCATATTAGTAGTCATCTACCATTTTAATTGCTTTAACCGGACATTCATGAACACATAAAGCACAGCCTTTGCAGTAGTCATAATCGGTTACGGGTTTTAATTTCGGATAATTTTTTATTTGTTCCATTTCAATGCAGGCCTCGGGACAAATTTTTGCGCAGGTTGAGCAACTAATACATGTATTATAATCAGTTACCGGTTTTTGGGTACGCCAAGGGCCGGTTTTGTTATTAAGAGTAGTATTTGCTTTTGTTATTAAATTAATTTTTGGCGTTTTCATAATCTTTGGTGATAGCTTGGATATTTTTCTTAATCATATCCTCGCCTTTATCTTTAAATTTGGTGGCAATGGCCTTTTTTAAGGATTCAAGACCGACTAAATTTGTATGCTTGGCGAAAGCGCCAAGAATAACGGTATTAACAATATTTTTACCAAATATTTCGAGAGCGATTTCAGTCGCAGCGGTAAAATAAAGTTTTTTATATTTAGCGGTCAGTTTTGGCCAGCGATTTTCTGCGGAATTAATAATTATAATTGTGTCTTTTGTGCAACCAGAAAAAACATCAACAGAATCAAGCAGGGTTGCATCTTGAATGATTAAGATTGTTGGTTCGTAGATTTGTTCGCGGGTGATAATCGGTTTTTTGCTGATACGGGCGAATGATTGAATCGGTGCGCCGGTTCTTTCGACACCAAAACTAGGAAAGGCTTGAGATTCATATCCCTCGTAAAAAGCAGCGAGCGCAATTAATTCAGCGGCGGTTACGACACCTTGTCCGCCGCGACCATGAACTCTTATTTGTTCCATATTATTTAATTTGTTGGAGTATTCCATCGAATAATTCTTTAAATCTTTCGGCCGAATAGTATCCGGTAATTGGATAATTATTAACGAACCAAGTCGGCGTACCTTGAATTTTTAATTTATTACCATCATCGTAGTCACGTTTTACTAGATCGATATAGCGTTTGTCAGTTATACAAGTTTTGAATCGAGCGGAATCAAGTTTCAGAAACTCGCCCCAAGATAATATATCATTTTGGATGGTAGAGGTGCCAATTAGATTATCTTGATTCGTGAAGAGTGAATCGTAAGCTTCCCAGTATTTTCCTTGTTCACCGGCACAGCGCGCGGCAATGGCCAGATCAATCGAATTATCATGAATCGGATAATCGCGAATAACTAATTTTACCGTATCTTTATATTCTTCCATTAGTTTTCGAATTTCTGGAGCAGATTGCTTACAGTACGGGCAGGCAAAGTCAGTGAATTCAACAACAGTTATTTTTGGTGTTAGTGTCCCGATTGTATAACCGCCTGGACCACTAATTAAATCTAAATATGCCTGGTGTTGGTCTTTGATATAATTCTGCGCGTCTTCCTCATTTATTCTTTTAATTTCATTATAAATATAGAAGCCAGAACTAACTAAAGCGATTAGTATCAGACCAATAATTAATATAATAAAAACACCCCACCATTTTTTATACCAAGGGCGAAGTTTTTTTTCGTGGCGCGCTTTCATTTCGGCGAATTTAACTCTATCTTCTAAGCTCATATAAATTGAAAAATATGCTCACTTAAAGTATAATTTTAGTATAACATAATTTATGAAAATAATCTCATGGAATGTTAATGGAATTAGGGCGGTGGCCAAGAAAGGATTGGCCGCTTTTTTACGTGAAGAGGCTCCGGATATTCTTTGTGTCCAGGAGGTTAAAATTTCTGAAATAAGCCGGCTTGAAACCGAATTTGATTTTCTTGGTTACCGCGAATATTGGAATTCAGCGAGGCGACCCGGCTATAGCGGCACGGCCATGCTAATCAAGGATAATTTTAAAGGCGCCTTGAGTGAGAAAAATGGAATTGGGATTGAGCGCTTTGATGATGAGGGTAGAATCCAGACGCTAGAGCTAAAAAAATATTATTTAGTAAATGTTTATTTTCCCAACTCTAATAGTGAACTATCACGCCTAAACTATAAGATAGAATTTAATCAAGCATTGCTTAAATATTTAAAAAAATTAGAAAAAACTAAGCCGGTAGTTATTACGGGTGATTATAATGTTGCTCATGAAGCAATTGATTTGGCTCGTCCCAAGGAAAATGAAGGAAGCGCCGGCTATACCAAAGAAGAACGTGGTTGGTTTAAATCTTTTCTTAAAGCCGGGTTCATTGATACTTTCCGCCTTCTAAATGGTGATAAAATTCAATATTCATGGTGGAGTTTTCGGGCGGGAGCGAGAGCTAGGAATGTTGGTTGGCGGATTGACTATTTCTGTGTATCCGATAAACTTAAGAAAACATTAAAAAAAGCCTATATTTTAGATAAAATCACTGGTTCTGACCATGCTCCAATTGGGCTAGAATTAGACGAAAAATAATTATATGTATCAGCATTTAGAAATTGAACAAAAATGGCGTGAAAAATGGTCTCGCGATGAGGTTTATAAGACCAAAACTGACCAGTCAAAGCCAAAATACTATATCCTCGACATGTTTCCTTATCCGTCCGGTGTGGGGCTGCACGTCGGCCATCCTAAGGGCTATATTGCTACCGATATTTTTGCACGTTTTAAGATGATGCAAGGATTTAATGTATTGCACCCAATGGGCTTCGACGCTTTTGGTTTGCCGACGGAAAATTATGCGATAAAAAATAAAATTCAACCGCAAAAAGCGACTAATGATAATATTAAAACTTATAAAGAACAATTATCAATCCTTGGTTTCTGCTATGACTGGGATAGGGAAGTAATCACGACCGACCCGGAGTATTATCGTTGGACACAATGGACCTTTTTGCAAATGTTTAAAAAGGGCTTGGCCTACGAGTCTAATGAGCCGATAAATTGGTGTCCGTCATGCAAGACCGGTTTGGCTAACGAAGATTTAGAGGATGGTCATTGCGAACGTTGTGGAACTCTAGTTATTCAAAAGCCGCTCCGCCAATGGGTATTACGGATTACTGACTATGCTGAACGCTTACTTGATGATTTAGAAAAATTGCCTGATTGGGAGAATTCAACTAAAGAGATGCAACGCAATTGGATCGGACGGAGCGAAGGTGCAGAGATAGACTTTGCCCTTAAGGGAAGCGAAAAAAAGATAAAAGTTTTTACAACCCGCGTTGATACAATTTTCGGCTGCACTTACGTCGTCATTGCTCCGGAAAATGATTTAGTACTTGAACTGAAAGATAGTATTTCTAATTTGACGGAAGTTAATGAATATATTGAAGAAAATAAAAATAAAACTGATTTGCAGCGTACTGATTTGAATAAGGAAAAGACGGGCGTTGCGCTTAAAGGTATTAAGGCAATTAATCCTTTTAATAATGAGGAGGTTGATGTTTTTATTGCCGATTATGTTCTAAATTCATATGGAACGGGTGCAGTTATGGCTGTCCCAGCGCATGATGAACGTGATTTTGAATTTGCTCATATTTATGGTCTTAGAATTAAGGCGGTTATATTTCCTAATAAAGAAGCTGAATTCGAAGGCAAATATGCGTTTACGGATGAGGGTATTTTATTAAATTCAGGTGATTTTACTGGCCTAAGCTCAGCGGCAGCTCGTAAAGAAATGATTGCCTGGATGTTAAAAAATAATCTCGGTGCCAAGAAAGTAAATTATAAAATTAAAGATTGGGTTTTCTCTCGCCAGCGTTATTGGGGAGAACCGATACCGCTTATCCATTGCGAAAAATGTGGAGTGGTTCCGGTTCCCGAAGAAGAATTACCGCTCATTTTGCCAAACGTCGAAAGTTATGAGCCTAGCGATAACGGGGAATCTCCGCTCGCGGCGATTAGCGATTGGGTTAACGTAAAATGTCCGCATTGTGGGGACGCAGCCAAAAGAGAAACTAACACAATGCCGCAATGGGCCGGGTCTTGTTGGTATTATTTGCGTTATATTGACCCAAAAAATACTAAAGAATTAGTTGATAAAAAACTGGAAAAATATTGGTCACCGGTTGATTTCTATGTTGGTGGCGCGGAACACGCGACACGTCATTTAATCTATGCCCGTTTTTGGCATAAGTTTTTATTTGATATTGGCGCCGTTAATTATGAGGAACCCTTTACTAAATTAAAACATGTTGGGCTCATTATGGGAGAAGATGGTCGGAAAATGAGTAAACGTTGGGGTAATGTTATAAATCCAGACGAAATTGTAAAGAAATATGGCGCTGACTCCTTGAGAGTTTATGAAATGTTTATGGGCCCTTTCGAACAGTCTTGTGCTTGGAACACAAATGGTCTTGTTGGCGCACGTAAATTTTTAGATAAGGTGGTGGTCTTAGGAGAAATAAAAGAATTTCAAGAAGTAAAAGAAATTAAATCCAAATTACATAAAACCATTAAAAAAGTTGGCGAAGATATTACAAATTTTTACTTTAATACCGCTGTTTCTTCTCTCATGATTTTAGTTAACGATATTAATGAGGTAAAAAATAAGATTTCCGCTTTACCGCTAACGGCTGGAGACTTTGGTAAATTTCTGCAAATTTTATCTCCTTTCGCACCGCACTTAAGTGAAGAAATGTTCGAAAAAATGGGACATGAAAAAAGTATTTTTGCGAGTTCGTGGCCTATTCATGATGAGAAATTAATTAAAGACGAAACCGTAAATTTAGTTATTCAAATTAATGGAAAATTAAGAGCTAATTTATTAGTTCCATTTGATATTTCGGAAGTTGAAGTTATTGAATTGGTGAAAAAAAATGAAACGCTCCAGAAATGGCTTGAGGGGCATGAGATTATTAAAACAATTTTTGTCCCCGGGAAATTATTAAATATTGTGCTTAAATAAAAATATCCCCTTTAAGGGGTATTTTTAGATTATTATGTCTGATTTATTGCCTCAAATTAGAGAGATTTGTCGATTATTCGAAATTAAACCAGCCCGCTCAAAAGGTCAGAATTTTTTGATTAATGAACGTATTTATGATGAAATTGTCAGTACAGCCGAGTTATCTGGTACGGAAACCGTAATTGAAATTGGTCCAGGTTTAGGTTTTTTAACATTCAAAATTGCTCAAAAAGTTAAGCGTCTACTGGCGGTCGAGCTTGATGATCAGCTCGCAAATTATTTGCAGATTGGTATCGATGCCCAAGATATAAATAACGTTGAAATTATTAATGAAGATATTTTAAAGTTTAATTTAGACGCTAATATAAATCCGAAAAGCAAATATAAAATTGTCGCAAATTTACCCTATAATATTAGTTCTATTTTTCTTCGTCTTTTTCTATCCGGCAAACATAAACCAGAAACAATGGTTTTAATGTTGCAGAAAGAAGTCTGCGAAAGAATCGTGGCAGCGCCTCCTGAGATGAGCTTGCTCGCTCTCTCGGTGCAGTACTATGCGGAAGCGGAAATAATCCGTGAAGTTAAGGCAGGAAATTTTTGGCCGGAGCCGAAAGTTGATAGCGCGCTTATTAAATTAACCATTAAAAAAGAGGCTCGCTTACAGGGTAAAGACCAAGCAGGGGAAGATAAATTATTTTTTCGTCTCGCCAAGATGGGCTTTAGCGCAAAACGAAAAATGCTAAAGAATAATTTAGCAGGCGGACTCAAAATTGAACAAAAAATTATTCTCGATATACTCACAAAAAATAAATTTAACCCGCTTTTGCGAGCGGAGGATTTAAAGCTGGAAGATTGGCTAAAATTATTTGCGGCGCTACGTAAGTTTATGGTATAATAAAGCTAAATTAAGAGCTGTTTTAATTATCCTGTTATTATGCCGACTGAGAGCCAAGAGAATCGCAATCTCAATCCTCAGACAATAAAAAATTTACCACGCCAGCAAAAAATGGCGGTGGTTTTTTTGGCTGTCTTCGCGATTATGATTATTGTTCTTTGGGTTGTCCAACTTAGTGCGCAATTAAATAGCCCTTTTAATCTCGCGAGCGGATTGACAAAAAAAAATCAAGCAACAAGCACTGACCCTTCTCTTAAAGATTCGGACGGTGATGGTATTTCTGATAGCGACGAGGTTAATGTTTATCATACCTCTCCATATCTCGAAGATTCGGATAGTGACGGGATAAATGATAAGCAGGAAATTGAACAGGGAACTGATCCGAACTGTGCAAGCGGTAAAGATTGCGGCACGACTGGAACAGCATCGAACGGAATAACAAATCCAAATGCGAGCTCTACTGATATTCTCGATTTTGGAGCCTTAACGCAAGACTCACTAGGCACAAGCACACCGAGCGCAAGCGAAATAGGCGTTACTCCCACCATGATTAGAGAAGAACTTTTAAAGAGCGGCGTTGAACAGGCGACTCTAGATAAAATTAGTGATGCTGATTTATTAAAAATATACGAGGAATCGATTAATAGTCAGGAAGCAGCGACAACAACTAGTAATACAATTAATCAATAATTGGATATAAATAATAAAATGAAATCTTCTTTAAATTTATCAAAGAAGAGTGCCAAGGGAACAAGTAGAAAAATCGCTATTTTTTTGCTGGTTTTTATTATGCTCTTTTCTTTCTTATCTACACCTGTCCGTAAGGCCAATGCGCAGTTGTTAACCGTGGATACTCTTGGGGCCGCTCTTCAAGTTAAGGGCAGTATTATGACCAAGGTTGCGACGGCCCTTAAATATTTATGGCAAAAATCTGGTTCAGCAACTTTTCAGTCAGTAGCCAGAACAGCCTTGAATAAAATTGCCTATGATACGGCTACCTACTTAGGGTCGGGAGATAAAGGACAGAAGCCATTATTTATAACTCAAGATTGGGGGGCATATTTGGGTCAAATCGGCGATGAAGCGGCTGGGCAGTTTATTGAAACTTTTGCCAATAATTTAGCAACATCAGAGGCCAACGGAGTAAAGAGGACCGAATGTCAAAATACATATCAGGAATGTGATAAGGTATGTTGGTCAACAATGGAGGATTTAACAAAGCTCACTGACCAAATGACGACAGATTTTAGTGCATGTTCGCAAAAATGTAAAACGGACGCCACGGCTTGCGACGCTAATGTTGATAAATTAACTAGTGGTTCCTCTGGGAGCACAAAAATAGGCACGGCCGGTGTACCGACTCTTAATGTTTGCCAACCATCTTCTTTGCAGGCGAAAGTAAAAATCGGTTTAGGCCTTGTCCAATATCAAAGAGCGACCGACTCAAACTGTACGGCCACCAAAATGATTGAAAACTGGGGAGACGAAGTCCAGAGATATGAGGACATGAAGAACACTGATTTTTTACAAACCTTCGCCGGCTTTTTTAATCCGACAGCAAACGATTTAGGAATCTATATGTCTGCGAATGAGGGCATGCTCGCTAAACAAACAATCGCTGATCAAAATAGTCGACTTAACTTAGCAGCTAACAAGGGATGGCTTGGCAAAACAAATGCGGCAAAAGAATTGATTGGCGTTCCTGGGGATGCAGAAGCAAAACGTGACTTAGCGGGAAATTTAATGGGAGCGGGTCTAGGAAAGGTTACGGGCGATATTGTTGTTGACGCCGCTAATGTCTTTTTAAATCAATACGCGATTACTAAATTTAATGACTTATTATCAAAAATAGGCCAGAAGTCAGCGGGAACTCCGGATGTGCAAAATCCGGGAAGTGACCCAACCGTTTCTTACGGCGAAGGGACCGTTAAAGAGGTAAGCTCTTCAATTATAAAACCAAATTTTGGCGTTGAAGCAGACTATGATATTTTATCGCAACTAACAATTTGCTCTGACCCAAAAAATCCTGGTCCGACTAATTGCGTGATCGATAATAAATTTGCGCAAGCAATCTCAGAAAAGAAGACGGTCGCTGAAGCAATTAAGGACGGCTATATTCATGGTGACTGGAAAATTTCTAAAGATACGGTCGATAATACTTATTCGCTCCGTAATATTTCTATTTTAAGAAAATACCGAATTTTACCAATCGGTTGGGAAGATGCGGTTAATAAAGCTAGCTCAAACGCAAAGACCGTTAATAAAATGCCGACGGTTAGCGATTTGGTTTCTTGTTTTAGCGCCAGCGATAGCTATAATCAATTTAGTGCCGATTTTGATACCCATAACCAGGCCTGGTGCCGAGGTTTAGTAGATCCTAATTGGGTTTTGAAAGCTTCGCTTAATTATTGCCGCAAACAGGGGGTAAGCGCACAAATTCTTGATACCTCAATCTTGGCCAGTATCCCCGGAATAAGCGGGAATCCATATACGCCTAGTGCTTTAACCGTAACCAGAGCGGAAGACTATTGCGCTGACGAACAAACTTGTATTAAAGAAAAGGATGATGGCAGTTGCGACGTCTATGGTTATTGTAATGAAGAAAAAAGAACTTGGAATTTTTCTGGTGACAGTTGCGAACCAATTTTTAATACTTGCCAAAGTTTTACTAATCCTGTCTCCGGGAAGAAGGTTTCTTATCTTGAAAATACTTTAAATTATTCCGGCTGTAATCCGGAAAGTGCTGGTTGCCGCCAATATTCGACGAATGGTAATTATTCCACATCAACTGGAACTGTAAGCTGGGATACAAATAAGAGTATCTATTTAAATAAAAATTTGGGGGCCTGTAATGGTAAGGACGAGGGATGTACAGAATTATTAAGAGTTAAGCCGACCTGGGGTTCTAATTTGGTAATGAATACAGATTTTGCCAGCGATGTTATCGGTAATTCGGCAACAGGAACCGCGAAATTAAACGAATGGACCTATTTGTCATCAGCCAATACTATAAATAATACACGCGCTGCGACAATCGTTGACGCCACTCAGGAGCCGGGCGGATCGGCCGGTAAAGCTTTGAAATTAGTCGCGACTCGCACTGCGGGAAATGCGGCCTATGCGGTTGTCGGGACATTTTCTGACCCCAATAACTCTCTTCTACCGGAAAACTTTCAACTTATTTCCGGACAATCATACACGGTTAGCGCTGACGTCTATTTAGCCGAGGGTCATGCTGTAAGTATTTACCAGGGTGATACTGCTGATGGCTTTGTGAGTTCGACTGCGACTTTAAATAGTTGGCAGCATCTGACAGTAACACGTATTGCATCTGGCGTTTATAGCCAGGCAAGCTTCGGCATTAATGCTGATACGGCTACTGCGAACGTCCGAGTTTATGTTAAGAATATAAAATTTGAAGTTAGTAATTTTGATACTGGTTATAATATTTACGGAGCGTATAGGGTTTATGAAAAAATTATACCGCCTTATTTAGAAGCCGCTTGTTATGTTAATGTCGGCGGAGCGACGAAGGATTATCGTTTGAAGAGCGATGCTCCGGCAGCTTGTGCTAAATATGCTCGTAAGTGTAATCGTGAAGAAGTCGGTTGCGAATTATATACCGGGGTTAGTAACGGCTTGGCTGTTTCCGCTCAAGTAACGAGCACTGATTACTGTCCGAACCAATGCCTTGGTTATGACATTTATATTTCAAAAGAAGATCATTTTAATTCGCCGCAGTCGGAAAATATTATTCCGACAACAGCTACTGCCTGCAGCGCCGAAGCAGCCGGTTGTAGTGAATTCACAAATTTGGATCAAGTAAATCAAGGAGGAGAAAATAAAGAATATTATACTTCATTGAAACAATGTATTACTCCAAGCACGACTTCATGTGGGAGCTTTTATAGCTGGGAGGGAGTTGAAAGTGGTTATCAATTAAGATCATATAGCCTACAAAGAACTGCGCAATTCGAACCGATGGTAACATCAGTTGATTCAAGTCTATGTAATGCGACTATCTATAGCAAGAGTTTAGGCGACCCATTATATAATCCCGATTGTCGTGAGTTTTATAATTCTGCCGGCCAAATTTCTTATCATTTAATTTCACGCACAATTACTTGTTCAGATAATTGCCATGCTTACCGCATGAGCCAGAAAAATGTTGATAAGACTTTAACAATGGCGCAATGTCTAGCGAACCCTACTAATCCGCCAACTAAAAATTGGGATGTGGCGGCTAGCGTTTGTAATGTTTGTCTAAACGGTGGCGCTTGGGATACGCAATTAAGTGCTTGCGTTTATAAGGCAATACCAGGTGAAGGAAAAACTTGCACGGCCAGTGAAAATGGTTGTCGTGAATATAATGGAAATAGCGGAAACAACGTTAAGATGTTGTCCTATTATGACTACGAAAGTGGCGCTCAGAGCTGGACCTCGAATTGTGTCGGCGGTTTGCAGTTAAGCACTATTGCTAATAATAAAAATGGGCACTCCATGCTGTATAAGGACGTGGCTAATAGCTGCGGCGCTATTGCCGATGATACTCAGTCAGCCCCAGTTTCCAAGAAGCCACTCATAACTCAAGTCTTTGCCTCCGCTAATGTAGTTGCGCAATTGAATGTGAGCAATATAGTAAGCGAAGGAAAATCCTATACGCTTCGCTTTATTGCTAAGGCTGATGTCGCGACAAATCCGCAAATATATTTCTATAATGGTGATACTAGCAATCCTCAAAAAGCAGAATTTGCTACTAGCACGCTTGTTATTAAGGATGGCGGCGAATGGAATATTTATCAGACAAATTTAGATAATCTTGACCATGCTATTACCGCTAATGAGCATTTAGTAATTAGTGCTAATCATGATTTCTATTTTGACGATGTTGTTTTGACAGAAATAACTGACCGTTATTATTTGATTGGGGGAACGAGCCAAATTCCTGATATTTGCTATTACGACATGACCGATAAATTCCAGGGTGAAGAATATAATTTAGGTTGTTCACAATATACTGACCGAGGAAATCTAAAACATAATCTGCGCAAATTCTCAAAACTTTGCTCTGGCTCAGCGGTTGGTTGTGAACAGATGCTCGCTACACAAAATTATACCCCGTACGGTAGTGGTCTTTGGAACGATACTAATTCGAATGGTGTCTGTGATAGCGGCGAGACTGATTGTGTCAAAGTTGAGCGTGATGAGGCGATATACGCCGTCTACGACGCTAATAAACAATGTAATTCGGCGGATTTAGGTTGTAGCTTATTAGGGCAGAGCGTTAACGGAACAAATGCCTGGTCGGATGTTTATAAGAAAAATAATCCAAATTTATACGATAATACTTTATGTGGCCAGGCCGAAGTCGGCTGCGAGGAATGGAAGGAGTCGGACGCTACTTATAGTTACTTTAGAGATCCGGGGAATGAAACGTGTCAGTACCGAGCAAGCCAAGATTTAACTGTGACCGGAAAAGCTTGGTATAAGATTCCAGTTAAGAGATGTGATGCTGATAGTAATAGCAAAATTGAAGGTACGGAAAAAACTGGTAAAATTTGTAGCTCGGTAAATGATTGTTCGAATAAACCTTGTATTATTGATACAAACGATTATCTTTGTTCAACTTCTTATTTAAAGACCTTTGGGCCAGGTGGTGCTGGTAATCAAATCCCAACGCCAGATTTGCAAGCTGGTCTTTGCGATGCGACGGCTTCCGGTTGTACGGAGTATATTGATCCGGTTAGTCAATTTGCGCCTAATATCATCTTTAATCCAAGTTCGGAGATTGGTTCAAATGGAGCAGAAGGTTGGTCTACAGCTGGGGCGCAAACAGTAACTATTTCTGCCAACCAAGTTTATGTTTTTTCTACTCGTAATAATACGAACGCGGCGACAACTACTCTAACATTTGTTGGTAACGTCAAAGAATTATTAAATAATAATACGCTTGCTACGAGCACGACTGTGATCAGTATTCCGGGCAACACAAACCGAAGCCGAATGTTCTTCTCAATGAATAATTCGAGCGTTATTGTTAGCGGTGGCGGTTCAACGGAGGGAGCTAACAAAACCATAGAACTTAAAACTGCAATTGTTGGTTATCAATTAAAAGAAAATATTGATAAGAATAGTTGTAATGGCGTGGTTAATTTAGATAACGGCTGCGTTTTATTTAATGAGCGTAGCATTAGTGGTAGTTCTGGATTAGCTGATTTAAGTAATAAATATAATGCTCAGACGAGTTTGAGCGGTCAAGCGCCTGTCTTATGCGTCGCAAGTTCAACTGGTTCTTGTAATGCTAATCAACTAATTAAGGTTAGCCCAAATCGGGTTTGCTCAAAATGGCTTGATTGTTTAACTTATACTCAAGATCCAGTAACCCAAGAAAGAACCTGCTTTGCCGTTGGCGAATGCACACGCTTAAACGATAAGAATGAGTGTATTAGTTTCGAAGACGCTCCGACTGGCACTATGACTTATAATGCGAGCGGGCAGAATAAAAATGCGACTGGCTATTATCTCTTGAATAAATACCATTTGAGTAATATGAGTGAGGTTGGGATAAATACCGATGCCCATTATGATTTTGAAGATAGTGTCCCGGCAATAAGTTGTAGACGTGCCGATAATGGTAGCGCCTGCGTCTTTAGTAAGAATATTATTACTGATTTATTGGTTCGTGAGCCAGAAAAAGCACCCAATGATTATCCGGCGCATGGTGCAAGCTATGTTCGTGTTCCAGGCGCATATCTAGTTTCACCTCAATCAAGCAATAGTTGGACGACTGTTATTCCGAATAAACAATATTTTATTAATTTCTTGGTTAATACAAAAAATTCCGGTATGGGAGCGGTGCTTATAATGAAGATGCCGGGAGCGGGAAAATCGGAAATAGCTATTCCGAATGCGACACAAAGTTTCTACTCTAATAATGGTTGGACACGTCAAATATTCTCCTTTAACCCAGGGGTTGCGACTTCAGTCAAAATATATTTAGGGGCGACTGATACTACGAGCGACAGACAGGTATATTTCGATGACATTAATATCGAGCCGGTGCTTGAAGTAAACGCTAATAGCAGCAGCACAAAGCAGTATATCGCGCGTGAATGCCGTTTGTATCCAACGAACGATAGTTTAACTTGCGTCAATAAAAATAATAATGTTTTGAAAGATGGTTGGGAGGGATATTGTCTCGAACATGATCCAAATAATAAAGATGTCTGCTTAATGTGGTATCCGGTTGATGAAATTTCATCCTCGATGACAACTCGTAATTCATCAGGTTATCAAGGTAAGTTCCCATTAAATTATTGTACTGAACTTAATGGTAATTTTGATTTGGTGGAGAAGAGAAAAACCATTTTAATCGGTGCTGATGATACTTTGGGTTCTTGTTCAAATAGCAGCACAGATAATGGATTCAATGAATCACAGTCAAATACAAATTGCGCTACTGATTATGTCATGTTTTATTATGAGTATAATCATCAGGTGGGAGGTCATGATCATTGTAATGGTAACACATGGTGCATTCCTAGAAGACCTGGTCTAGCGGTTACAGTTATGGAAGGAGAAATAAATAGAGGGACATTTACGTTAAATTCTGGTAGTAACGGTGCCTTGATATCTGAGCAAACGCGGACAAGTGGCGGAGCGGATGAGCCATCTAGAGATGTTGTGACAAATAGTGATGGCTGGTATAGATATAATGGCTACGCAAAAAATAATAGCCAGCATACGTGTGGCTCAAATGATTGTACAATCCTTAATGAGGAAACTAATGCCGATCCGGCGGTGCGTGTTCTTGATTATGGCCAGGCGCCAGCCGACGAGGACGGCTTAAAGTTAATATCCGGTAACGATGAAGATAAAATATTTCGATTAACCTGCAATCGCTTTGTTCAGGCGGTTGATAATAATGGTGATAATAAAGCCTGGGCGGCAAGAACAAGTATAAATTCCATTTGGACCACTAGCACCCCACCTTTCTTTATTGATTATGCGCAAGCCGGTATTAGTTATTATGGTCCAGGCATAAGAACAACTCACTCGATAGCGGCATACGGGCGTAATCGCCAGGACGTTCCGTTCGGTGCCGCTCTTTGGCCTGATGATTTTAGTCTTTATAATAGCGAGGCAATTAAGTTTAGAAATCAGTACTCAGTTAAAAATAGTGAGAATATTTTAGCCGGACGTCCTTACGGATGCTCAAATTATAATACACCATCGGAGATCGGCAATGGGTGTAGTAAAATTGGTTACTGTAGTCTTGATCCAAGCGTCTATTGTTTATTTGGTACCGCCACGAGCACTGATTATGTTGCTCGTAAAACTTGCGCTGATGGTGGGTATGGAACATGTGTCCCATTATGGAATAATTATTTGGGGAGGACTGATGTTAATACTAATGTCGGGCCTGACTTCGAAAATATTTTAAGTCAATTATTCCTAAAATCATATAATACTTACTCCTTCACTAATGGCGCCTATGTGCCAGGAGGTACTGGTATTGATAGGAACCCTAATACCTGCGCCACACCGTCACGTCCAGTAGATACTTATGCGACAACGCCAGCCGGAATCGTAAATAATTTTTGTGCGATTAATCCAAAAATTGGTTCTCGTGTTGTAGTTAAATATAATAATCAGGTAATTGCTACGACCAGCTCTTTCTTTATTCCAAAGAAAGGTGTTTATAGTCTAGAATTCAATACGATTATTGATGCCGAGCAGCAGCCGCTTAAGGATATCTATATAAAATGGGGAGCAAACGAATCCGATCAGTTGATAACTGGACAGGATAGTCGCCCAAACCAAGATAGTCCACATGTTTTTTATCACTATTATAAGAATACGGGGAATAATACAATCACTATTAAAATACATGATAATTGGGACAAAGAAGGCGGCTATTAAATAGACCTTGACCAAATTAAATAAAAGTTGTAAATTAGCAGTATTAAATAAATAAGCAACGCCCTTTAAAAATAACCCTTCAAAATCCGTACCCATGAAAAAGTTAAAATTTTTCTCTCTTTGGGTAATCCTTGTTACCCTTGCTTTCGTTTCTGTTAACTGCGGGAAAGACCCCGGTCCGGACCCAATTGATCCAATCGATACAACACATATCGGCACAAAGTCGGATACGGTTATCATCGAAGTAACGATAATTGTCCCGGAACCTGTGACGATTGTTGATGCAACAGTTTCTGTTATCGGAAGTTGTTTTCCGGAAGGTCTTTTGTATCAATATTCAGCTGAAAATAAGCGTATTTTTACATTCAAATCTGTCGATCCAAAAGTAGTTGGCGCAGAAGTGTTTTGTAACATTATTCTTATGGGTAATTGCAATGGTTATCCCGTTGCCTTCGATCGCGTGACTGACCAATCAAAGACGTATAAGCTCGTCAAAGGCATGAACAAGCTTAAATACGAGTTTACTTATCATTAAGATAAGAAAAAAAATGACGTGCTGTGATGGCTACGCAGAACAAAACCCCGCATTATTTCTCAGTTAAAACTGATGATAATAACGCGGGTTTTTATTTTGCCTTTCTTTCATTTTTATTGTATAATTTTAGGGTAGAGTTAGGAAAATATTTTTGTATTTATGGCGCTCGATGACCAATTGATTAATCGTAGCGAAACCCAGGAAAAAAAGGCGGATGACTCAGAGAGTAATGCGTCAGATTCTGGTTATAATGATGATGAAGACGCAGCTGATCGGGCAGGAAATTTAAGAATGGCTCAAAAAGGCGGAGGAGCATCAGAATCAAGCGGCGATTTTCGAGCCGATCAGATGACCGAAAAAAGAAAACAAGGTTTAAAAGCAAAAACAAATAAAATGATAACAGCGGCGCTTGCGCCAGCCCGAAAGGGAACTTCGGCTTTGCTTAAAGCCGCCTGGGAAAATTTAATTGAAACTTTTGGTCTAACTTTAATTTGGATTGATATTCATGTTTTTTTAAATTTAGTGCTTGGTGATAAATTATTTTGTAAATTAGGTGAAGAATGGATACCGGATAAACCAGGAGCGCCTGGTTCTGGTAAATAATATACATATGGTTGAAAATATTGAAAATTCAAGTCCTGAAGAAGGCGCAGTCGCAGTTGTAAAAAAGGGAGCAAACATAATTGAAAGCATGGGCTGTTGTTGTTTAAATCTGGGGTGCATGCTTTTACTATTAGCGCAAATCGCAATCATCGCAATGATAGTTAAAGTGGTATCTAATCCGTTCGAAGCCTTAGGCGCTCTTCTTAGCAGTATTTGGAGCTCGTTCGCAGGAAAATAATTATATTTATGACTATAAAAAACAAGAAAAAAAGATTCGTAGTTCTCCTGACTGGATTTTTAGGAATTGGTATTTTTTTTCTAGCCATGCCAGCCCATGCTAATTGGGCGACGGATATTTTTGGCGGTCTAATTAGTTTGATTATCGGTGCGCTCGGTTTAATTTTAGTTTTAGTCATGCAGGCGCTTGTCGCCGTTGCGCAATATAGTAATTTTATTCATGCGCCAGCGATTTCAAATGGTTGGTCGGTTGTTCGCGATGTTTGCAATATGTTCTTCGTTTTAATATTGCTTATTATTGCTTTCGCAACAATTTTACGAGTTGAAAATTATAGTTATAAAAAATGGTTACCGAAATTAATTCTCATGGCCATTTTAATAAATTTTTCTAAAACCATTTGTGGGCTCCTAATTGATTTTGCGCAGATAGTCATGCTGACTTTTGTAAACGCCTTCAAGGACATGGCCGCCGGTAATTTAATTACCAATTTAGGGATAACAGAAATTTTAACCCTTGCTAACGATAGCGGGCATGTTAGCGCCTGGGAAATTGTTGGCGCTTATGTTTTAGGACTTATTTATATTTTAATTGCTCTTGTCGTTATTATTACAATGCTTGCGATGCTTGTTATGCGCATCGTTATGATTTGGATTTATGTTGTCTTGTCTCCGGCTGCATATTTAATGTCGGCTTTTCCCGGTGGACAAAAATACTCTAGCCAATGGTGGACCGAGTTTTCAAAAAATTTAATCGTTGGTCCAGTTTTAGCTTTTTTTATTTGGTTATCTTTTGTTTCTTTGCAAACACAGAATATTAATACAGACTTTCCAACAACTGGACCGACGGATACGGCGGGAGTCGCTGGGGAAGTTGGAGTAAGTATGGACGGAACGCCAGTCGCCGGTTCAGAGGCATCAACACCGGGCGTATTTATTAAATTCATTATCGCTATCGGCATGCTTGTCGGTGGTCTTAAAATATCTCAAGAAATTGGCGGCGCTGCTGGTGGCATCGCTGGCAAGGGAATGTCTAAGATTACTAAAGGAGCAGCTTTTGCTGGTGGCTTAGCAACTGGTGCCTTAGCCTTCGGTGGTAAGAAAATTAAGCAGGGAGCAGCTAATGTCGGAAGCGCGGTTGGTCGTTCAGCTAGAAATCAGAGCTTAGGGGTAGCTTCTTGGGCGAGCAAGGGTATCGGAGGGGCAATTAATAAAAGAGCAGGGGGAAACACAAGAGTTGGCGATGCGATGCTCGGAGTAGGTAATATAGGATCAGCTTGGAGAACTGACATGATCATGAAAAATAAAAAGAAAAAGCAGGATAATCGTCAGAAGTTTTTGGAAAAAATTGGGATGGGAGAAAAAACCATGGATAAGACAAGCGAATTTTTAAAAACAGATACAGGAAAAGCGCTTTCTACTGCAATGCATGGCGGAGGAGTCGGTGCGGCAGTCGGAAGTTTCGCAGGGCCAGTTGGAACAGCTATTGGTGGAATAGCCGGGTTTGCGTTAGGTGGAGGTGCTAGCGTCGGAGCAGGGAAACTAGCCGCCAGCAGCAAGGCCACCCAAGAGCGAAGATTAAGGCAAGCAGATGCTATTCAAAGTAAAGCGGATACGTTGCAAGCGCAGGCCGATGCAAGTAATGATCCTGCAGATATAAAAAGAGCTAAAAAATATCAAAAACTTGCAAAAAAAGCTCGGAATGCGGCTGGTTGGAGCAAGTCAGTATCTGAAACAGCTGGCGGTTTTCAAGAAGCAAGTTCTCAGCTTACGCAAAAGGCGGCTACTAAGGGAAGTTTGGATATAAAAAATGCTCGTAAGCAAATTGGCGTTTTATCGGCCGACCCAACAGCGATGGAAGGCCCATCTGGTTTTACAGGGGCAACCTTTTATAATAAGAGCGGTCAAACTGCTCAGCAAAAGAAATTTTTTGAGCAATTAACTAATAAAGATAATCCAGAATCGGCTCAGGCTGTAAGCAATATGGCTGCCTGGGCGAGCACTATAGATACTGCAAATCCAAAAGAGATGGAGAAATTAGAATCCTTGGCTCGCGGTATTGCGGCCTTTAAAAAGGGCAAGGGTGATACGAGTAATCTCTCTGGCCTCATCGCTTCTTTAAATGCTAAATCGACGATCGGTACCGTTGATAGCTTAGATAATAAAGTTATTGCTAATCGTAAGACAGGAGCAATTGGTGAAAAAGGAAGCGGAGCGTTTGAAGTTGATTCTTTTGCAAAAAATAAAGATAACATTAGTGGTAAGAATGTAGTTGGCGTTGATTTTAATAAAATGCAAGAAGCTGGTTTGGATTCGGAAGCTGAGGCGAGTATTGCGACGGGCACAAACATAGGCCCAATCGCTCAAGCTCTTTCCGCTCAAATTGCCGCGGAAAAAGCAGAATTACTTAATGCTAAATCTAGCGGTGATATTAGCGAGTCAGATTTTAATACTAGAAATGCAAGTTTAGATAAAGCACAAACACGCTTAAGCAATCCAGACGAATTAAAGAATTTGAATCTTATAAATACAGCTAGTGCTAATTATGGACGACAGGAAAAAATGGCTTCCGTATATCATGAAGAGATTCATGCGGGCGGAGTTGATGATGAAGATTTAACGGAAGGAATGTCGAAGAAATTGATGTCAAATAAACTCTATGGTCGCAACGCAGCGACAGGTGGCCGCCATGCAACTGAAATAGCTAAACAGGCCAAGAGCTGGAAGGATCAGGGAATGAGTAATGATGATATTTTATCGAAAGTTGATAATGAAATAAAAACACGTGTTGGTGCTGAAGGAAAGAGTAGAGCGGAACGCGTGGCAAATTTAGAAAAAGGAAATAAAGAAACTGAATCGCAAGCAGTCGGTAACATAGAAGAAATACCAGCATTAAATACGGAAGTTTTCCAAAAATCTTTAGACACTTTGTCAGAAAAAGTTAAGAAAATGGCCTCTTCGATAAAGCCAATGTCCGGATCGAGTGCGAATAGTGCGGCTAATAATAACCTGCTATTTCCATTGAAGCAATTGAACTTAAATATGCGAAAAAATGTTTCAACTATGCAAGCTCTTAGTAAGAAGACCGGCGGCCAAGCGCCAACAACAATCGTTGAGGCAGGCGCCATTAACGATGAGTTGAATAGTTAAATTTGAAGACTATAATTAAATTTATGAATTATTTTGCTGAATGTTTAGCAATATTTAGAACTCTGCCTGAGGATGAAAAGGAGGCGTACGGGGGCGTGGAGACATATGCCATTATTAAAGAACTTGAAGGCCAATATAAAATTAAGTTAAGTTTTTTGGTAATTCTTTTGGCTATTGGCGAGATTGAAGAAGAGGATATTTCGGAATATTTAATTATTAAATTTAAAATTTCTCCAGAAACTGCACAAAAGGTGAAAGAAGATATAGTAAATAAAATTATCGATCCCGCAATTGAGAAAATTATTCCCGAAGACGATGACTCGATCGGAGTCGCTAGTAGAGAAGATATTATTAATATATTTTCAAGACGAATCGTTGAGAGTCTTAAAGCTTCCCCGGAGGTAGTGGCGGGCTTAAATATTAATATTTTTCAAGCATTAAATACTTATGATGATCTTGAAGAAAAAGTTATTAATATTTTATATAATAATGATGAGGTGTTGACGAGAGAACATTTGCGTTTAGATAATCGCGAAGTATCGCCTACAATTTCCAATTGGTTGAAGGACTTTATCAAAGAAAACGGAAGTGAGATATTTGATGAACTGGTATTAGCTCAGTATTTAAGCACTTCACAGAACACAAAAAAATTAAGTCCGGATGAAAAAAATTTAGTACGTAGAGTTTTAAAGTTATATCGTAATTTAACTTTCTTCCCAGAAAGTATGGAAAATTTGGCCATTACTGACTGGCAGATAATTCCCACTGATAAATCTGTCGATGGCACTCGCGAAGTCAGGGATGTTCTAGATGATGATAATCAAGAAACAAAAAAAGTGGTAGCCAAAGCAAAACCGGCTAAAACTATTAATGCCAAGATAAGTAATCCAAGCAAAATGCAAGATAAGGAAATAAAAAATAGTGATTTGAAAAAAGGAGAAACATCTCTGGCTGAGCTCCAACAAGCACTAGCTCTTTATATGCCAGGCACGCTTGAATATAAAGCAGTCGTTCAAGAAATTGAGCGTTTAAAAAAGAAAAAATAAATAGTAAGTTCCTCGATGTTTGATTATTTGCAACAATTTAATAATTTACCTAAGGAATTACGCGATAAAGTATCGTCGCCTTCGGCAATGGCAGCTCTCGCCGAACTTGAAAAGAAATATCAAGTTGATTTAGCTATGGCTGTCATGAAGGTAATGATTAAGAGCGCGGCAGTTCAAAACCTACCGGCATATTTTACCAGTGATTTAAATTTGAGTCAGTCTGATGCGGAAAATTTAGCGCGTGAATTAACTGCGAAAGTATTTATAAACGTTTCTGAATACTTAGGTCTTGAAAAACATCTTAAAGGGCTCGACTTAGATGCCGATATAAATTTAATTATTTCTGAAGCGGGCCTAGTTCTTCCAAGTGCTGATTTAGTTAATCGCTTTAAGGGAGTTCTCTCGACCTATTTAAAGGGAATAAGAAGTAAAATAGCCGCACGTGATGCTTTTAGCAAGGCAGTAAATTTCGGCGGACTAAATCTAAATTCTCTTGAGATAGATAGAGTTTTTAAAGTATGTGAGCAAAAAACTTTTAAGAGTTTAGAAGTAAATTTAGCTTCAGTTAGTAAATTGCCAGCTCCACAAAGTAGATTAGATAAAATTATTGCTTCCGCTGATGGCGCAAGCTCAGAATATAATTTGAAACAGGCGATTGCTAGCGGACAAATAAAAAAACCTGAAGTGTTAACCTCAAAAGTTGTCGCTCCAATAAAATTAGATACAAGCCACGAGCTCGCTACTCCAGAGAAGGAATTGGATTTACCATTACCGGGAAAGGCAGAGAAAATTGATTTGGATAAAATTACGCCAAAAATTAAAGTACCTGATCTTGGTATTACTCCAATTGCAATTCCGCCAATAATTGTTCCTCCTATTGCTGTTGCACCAGTGGCTCCTTCTATTGTACCCCCGGCTCCTATTAAGCCAGTTACGCCTATTGCTCCAGTCGTAAATAAAGCTCAGCAAATTGAAAAACCGGTAAAGACTGGCTTTTTCGGTCAAACCTTAAAGCCGGTGCCACCAATTGCCCGCGTCGCACAGCCAGCGCAAAAACCAGTCGTCGCCTCGCGTCCGACATTTGCCCCTTCAATCTCGAAACAAGTAATGCATGATATTAAGCCGATGCCTAAAGTCATGGGTCCGCTTGAAGAATTACAGTTTTTAGATTTATTAAATTTCCGACGACTTGGTAAAACACCGACCGAAATTACAGCTAAAATATTCTCTAAAATTAAATTGTTAGAAGCAGACGGCTATGATAAAATGGTCGCAGGTGTTCGTGCCTGGCGCCAAAGTCCGGTTAATCGTTTGTATTTAAAAATGGTTCAAGAGTCGATGGTTAAAGGCATGAAGATTAAGGATTTTGCCTTATCAGTCCAAAAAGATAGTCAGAATTATTTAAGCCTGGAAGAAATTGAAGCAATTCTTGCCATGAACAGTCAATTAGTCTTTTAATATACTATGCAACAGTTTACCGTTCCGCAATTTATTGATGTCGAGAGTAAAATTATCGGGCCGATAACTACTCGCCAATTTTTAATTCTACTAGCAGCCGCCGTTATTATCGGTATTTCTTATAAGTTATTTGATTTTTCCTTATTTGTAACAATTACGGTTTTTGTTTTAGGGATTGCCTCACTTTTTTCATTTGTTAAAGTAAACGGCCGCCCCTTCCATTATTTTATTGTAAATATTACGCAGACAATACGGCGTCCAGGGACAAGGGTTTGGAATAACCGCTTAACTGTTATTGAAGAAGTCGATAAAACAATTTTTGTTCCGAAGGAAGTTAGGCCGGAGCCGAAAGAATATTATAAAAAGTCACGCTTAGCAGAACTCGCCCTCGTAGTCGATACGAAGGGAAGATATAAAGGTGAATAATATACTATGCCAAAAAATAGTTTAGCAAAAAATAATATTTCCGTTTCTACTCAGCAG
Organism: Candidatus Falkowiibacteriota bacterium; assembly: GCA_037132255.1. Lineage (GTDB taxonomy): Bacteria > Patescibacteriota > Patescibacteriia > Patescibacteriales > UBA12465 > UBA12465. Next base: position 8,447 of record JBAXPN010000005.1, on the reverse strand, counting down.
TATTTGGATATTGCGGAAATAAAAGAAAATACTATTGTCATGAAGGATGGCACTTTGCGTGCAGTCTTGCTTGTCTCGAGTATTAACTTTGCTTTAAAAAGTGAAGACGAGCAAAATGCGGTCATTGATTCTTATGTTCGTTTTTTAAATAACTTATCATTTACCTTGCAAATTGTTATTCAATCGCGTGAATTAGATATTGATAATTATCTGCAGTATTTAAAGGAAAAGGAAAAAGAGCAAACTAATAAATTACTTAAGGTTCAAACAGCTGATTATATTGAGTATATTAAAGAACTGACTTCACTTGGTAAAATCATGAATAAGCGCTTTTATATTATTGTTCCTTATAACCCCTTATCCGATAAGCGAAAAGGCTTTTTTAGTCTTATTAGTGAGGCTTTAAAGCCAGCGACAATTATTAAATTAAAAGAAAAGACCTTCCGTGAATATCAGGAAATGCTTGAGCGCCGCAATGAAAGTGTTATCGGTGGCCTCGAGTCGATGGGTGTCGCTGTCGCCCGACTTGATACGCAAAGTTTGATTGAATTATATTATAAGACATATAATCCCGAGACCTCTAAGAATCAAGCGCTAGTTGATTTGGATAAAATACGAGTTGAGAAATAAATTCTATGGTTAATTTTAATAAGGAGGAAAATCCAAATAAGTTTACTCTGCAATCAACAGTTACTTTAGGAGCGCGTAAGACCGGCCCAAGTTTAGAAGAGAACCCGGTATTAACGCGAGAAGTAATTGAAGAAGAGAAGGCTTTCCGTCGAGGCGTTTTATCAGTCCGTGATATTATTGCGCCAGCAAGTCTTAAAATTGAGGCTAATTTTTTGCATCTCGGAGATAAATTTTTAAGAACAATTTTTGTTATTAGTTATCCGCGTTATATTTCCGTCGGTTGGTTCGCGCCGATAATTAATTTAAATTTTACTTTTGATGTTTCGATGTTTTTTTATCCCGTTAAAAGTTCAATTGTTTTAAAACAATTGAAAAATAAAGTGGGCTCCCTCGAAGCGCAAATTATTTCTGACGCCGAGAAGGGAGCAGCGCGTGATCCTCTTCGTGAGACTGCTCTACGTGATATTGAATATTTACGTGATGCCCTAACGCAGGGAACAGAAAAGTTTTTTCAATTTGCTCTATATGTTACGCTTTACGCGGATAACGCTGAAGATTTAGATCGAGTATCCGATCAAGTCGAAGATATTTTTGGTTCACGTTTAGTTTATTCGCGACGTGTTTATTATCAAGCAGAACAGGGATTTAATTCAACCTTACCACTAGGTAATGATGAATTATTTATTACCTTCAACATGAATTCATCACCGATTGCCTCATCCTTCCCGTTTATTTCAAGCGAACTGACTAGCGACCAAGGTATTTTATACGGTATTAATCGCCATAATAATAGTTTAATTTTATTTGATCGCTTTACTCTTCAGAATGCGAATTCAGTTGTTTTCGCGACCTCCGGCGCCGGAAAAAGTTATGCGATTAAGTTAGAAATTTTGCGTTCCTTAATGCTCGGCACTGATGTTATTGTTATTGATCCGGAATATGAATATAAACATTTATCAGAAGCTGTTGGCGGAACTTATATTAATATTTCTTTGTCATCGGAAAATAAAATTAATCCTTTTGATTTGCCGCGCTCGGTTGGAGGGGAATCAAAACCAAAAGATATTATTCGTAGCGCCGTTATTACTTTAAAGGGTTTGGTCCGTTTAATGTTGGGTAATTTAAATTACGACGAGGATTCAATTGTTGATCGCGCGCTTCTTGAAACATACGCTAAAAAAGATATTACTCCTGATTCTGATTTATCGAAAATTGAACCGCCAATTATGTCTGACCTTGAGCAGGTTTTAGATGGTATGGAAGGTGGTGCTGATTTAGCGCTAAGATTACGTAAATTCACGCAGGGAACATTTGCCGGTCTATTAAATAACCCGACCAATGTCGAGATGAATAACCAATTAATTTGTTTTTCTGTTCGCGATCTTGAAGATGAGTTACGTCCAATCGCCATTTATACGATTATTAATTATATTTGGAATGTCGTCCGCAGCGAAATGAAGAAGCGTATTCTGGTTATTGATGAAGCCTGGTGGATGATGCAACATGAAGATTCCGCGAAATTTATTTTTGCGCTCGTTAAACGTTGCCGTAAATATTATTTAGGAGTGACGACGATTACGCAGGATGTGAATGATTTTTTAGCCTCTCCCTACGGGCAGGCGATTGTGACAAACTCATCGCTGCAAGTTTTACTCAAGCAGTCTCCGGCCTCAATCGATTTAATCCAGAAAACTTTCATGCTTACTGAAGGAGAAAAATATTTATTGCTTGAATGCGGAATTGGAGAAGGTATTTTCTTTGCTGGGAATAAGCACGTGGCCATGAAGGTAGTTGCTTCATACACCGAAGATCAATTAATTACTTCTGACCCGCGTCAACTACTCGAAATTGAGGAGGCAAAAAAAGATTTCGAGGAGAGTTTAAATACTAAGGCTTAAATACGCAAATTAATTAAAAATATATGCAAACGGATCGCAAAAAAATTGGAATACTAATTATCGTCATCGGACTTATTATCATCGGGCTAATAGTGTATTTCGGATTTCTAAGAAAGAGTTCCCCGACTGTTATCGATAATACTGAGGTCCCTGAAGTTACTGGCCAATTACCGAGCGCTCCAACGATAGGAACAACGACTCCAAGCGATCAGCCACGTAATTATCAAAAATATAATGCGGCCAGCGAAGCGACTCATCAAATCAATGGTGATGATCTGGGAAAAATATCTATGTCTTTCGCTGAACGCTTCGGCTCTTTTTCTAATCAATCTAGCTATGGGAATTTCACAGATTTAAAAATTCTGATGACGGATAATATGAAAACTTGGGCCGATAAATATGTTGAAGAATTAAAGACTCAACCGAACAGTAGCTCTGCTTATTACGGAATAGTTACGGATTCACTAACTTATGAAGTAAAGAAATTTGATGACGCAGCCGGGCAAGCGGAAATTTTAATCGGTACACAGCGTCGTGAAAGTACAGAGAAAATTAATGGTGGCGAGTCGTATAATCAAAATCTTAGTTTAAGCCTGGTTAAGGTTGGCGGGGAATGGTTATTTGATAAAGCCTATTGGGAAAAGAAATAAAATCTTATTAATACATTCTTAAGAAATCTGATTATGGCTACTATAAAAACTATATTTGTTTGCAGTAATTGCGACGCCCAACATCCTAAATGGAGTGGGCGTTGTTTGGAGTGCGGCTCTTGGGGAACGCTCAAGGAAGAAGTTACTGATTCGAAGGAAGCGCAAAAAGAAATGACCAAGAAACTTGGGGGCGCCGAAATCATTGATTTGTCAGCGATTAAGGCGACTTCTCTTGAGCGTATGAAAACTGGTATTAACGAAATCGATCGTGTTTTAGGTGGAGGTTTAGTGCCAGGGTCGCTTGTTCTTTTAAGCGGCGAACCGGGTATAGGTAAGTCGACGCTGGTTGCGCAAATTGCTGATGCCGTTGGTAAAAATTATGAAACTATTTATGTGAGCGGTGAAGAATCGGCTGCGCAAGTTAAATCACGTTTAAGTCGTTTAGAATGTGATTTAAAAAATATTAAATTTATTTCGGAAACGAATATTGAAAAAATCGTTACGACCGCTTCGAAAGTTAAACCAGATATTTTAATAATTGATTCTATTCAGACGGTCTATTCATCATTAATCCCGACAGAAGCCGGTAATATTTCGCAGATTAGAGCGGCAGCTGTTAAATTTCTCGAACTTGCAAAAACGAATGATATCGCCGTTCTTCTTATCGGTCATATAACTAAGGACGGACAAGTTGCCGGTCCAAAGTCTCTTGAACATATTGTCGATACTGTTTTATATCTCGAGAATGAAACAAATAATAATTATTGTCTGCTGCGTGCGACAAAAAACCGCTTTGGTTCGGTTAACGAGCTCGGCGTCCTGGAGATGACTGGAACCGGGTTTAAAGAGGTAAAAAACCCGAGTTTAGTCTTTGTTGAGGGTAATCTTGGTAATCTCTCCGGCTCGGTTATAGGCTGTGTTATTGAGGGTACAAGGCCCTTCCTGATCGATTTGCAGGCGCTTGTGACTAAGACAGTATTTGGCTATCCGCAGCGTAAGGCGAGCGGTTTTGACGTTAGTCGCTTACAGGTAATAAGTGCCGTAATATCGAAGCGAACTAGGGTTAATTTGATTAGCGCTGATATAATCCTAAATGTTGTTGGTGGGCTCAAGATATCTGACCCCGCCCTTGATTTAGCGGCTTGTGCGGCCATAATTTCCTCAAGCGCCAATAAGAATTTTGACCGACGGACAATCGTTCTTGGCGAGGTCGGTTTAGGCGGGGAAGTACGCAATGTCTTTCGTCTTGAAGAAAGATTAAAGGAAGCGGAGCGCCTTGGTTATCAAACTGCGATTATTCCGAACGTTGAGGTCAAAGTTGGTAAATTAAATCTAATTAAAATAAAAGATTTAAGCGAGCTCATAGAGATTATAAAATGAGTTGATAAATTTAATAGATTAGGAAAATGAAAAACGGGGTCTTTTGGACTCCCGTTTTTTGTTGTTTGAAATAATATTTTGTTTTAATTGGCAGACAATTGTCTTTCCACTTTATTGAATTTTTTTTCTGACCGCAGTGCAGTCTTTGTACTTTTTACACGACCCCTGATTTTAGCCGCTTCAATTTGGAAAATACTTTCCAGTTTTTTTTGGTTTTTTTCACCAACCTCCAAAGTCCGGAATAATTCAAATACGGGTTGTTTGTTTCCGTGAGTTAATTGTTTTTCGGGATAGGTCGCCACCGTCATATTTGTGCCAGCAGCATTAACTACCACATTGTTAGGGTCAACCGTGATTTCGGACCCGTCTTTCCAAGCAGTCATGAATTCTTCCATGAGAAGATTTTTTTTGGTTAGTAATAAGTTAATTAATGAACATAAAATTATACTATCATTAGCTTGACATAATGTCAATGGGGTGGTAGTTATGCTTGAGCGCCCATGATAAATTTTGGCTAATATTATTAAATACTATTAGTTTTTGTATCTCTCTATTGACATTATATATAAAACGTGATATTATTAGACTAAGTAGAAAATGAAAATTTCACTAAACATACAGGCCGCGGAGGGCCTTAATAGATGAGTACTTTTAATGAAAAAATCAAAATTAGCGGTTTAGTATCGGGACTTATATTGTTTGCAATATTGTGCACATTCTTTCGAAAATAACCCTGCTCGCTTCTGCTTGCAGGGTTTTTTCTTTTTATTTCAAGAATATATTACTCTAAATGAATTGAATCTTCCCATTCTCCGAGCTTGGCTTTAAGCAGAGGATGTTTATCAAGCTCAGGATCTTTTATTATTATCGCGCTCGCTTCGGCCTGCGCTTTTTTTATAGTTTCATAATCAAAGAGAGAGGCAATTTGCAGTTCTGGGAAGCCGCTTTGACTTGCACCATATATTTCACCGGCGCCGCGAAGTTTTAAATCTATTTTGGCGAGAGAAAAGCCGTCGCTGTATTTTGTCATCGCTTCAAGGCGTTCAATCGTTTTGGGATTTGTTATCTCTTCATTCGAGGGGAAGAGAATACAATATGATTGATAATCACTGCGACCAACGCGACCGCGGAATTGATGAAGAGTCGCTAGACCAAAACGTTCGGCGCCTTCAATAATCATCATTGTCGCATTTGGCACATCGACGCCGACCTCGATTACAGAAGTAGAAACAAGTATCTGAATTTTATTGGCCAAGAAATCATTCATGATCGCTTCTTTTTCTTTAGCCTTAAGTTTGCCGTGCAGTAAACCAACTTTTAATTCCGGAAATATTTCTTTATCTAATTTCTCGTGTTCTTTTTTAACTGATTTAACTCCGAGTTTATCGGAGTCATCTATTAGCGGACAAACGACAAAGGCTTGGCGTCCCGATTTAATTTCACGACGAATGAATTCATAAGCGGCTGGTCGACGAGTTTCAGTAACAAGAGAGGTAATAATTTTTTTGCGGTTCGCCGGCATCTGACTAATAATAGAAAGATCTAAATCACCATAAATCGAAAGAGCGAGGGAGCGAGGGATCGGCGTCGCGGTCATTGATAAAAAATGCGGTGTAGTCGCGCTATCATTATTATAATCTAATAGTTTCTGCCTTTGTTTAACCCCAAAACGATGCTGTTCATCGACAATAACAAGCGCTAAATTATTAAATTTAACCGTTTCTTGAATTAAGGCTTGAGTTCCGATAATAATGTCAGCCGAATTAATATCTGTAACCTTATGGCTATGCGTTAATAATTCAATATTTAAATCGTATGGTTTCAAAAGACGAGTAATGGATTTAAAATGTTGCTCGGCGAGAATTTCCGTCGGGACCATTAGAGCTGCTTGTTTTTTATTAAGCGCCACGTTCAGTAGCGCCATTATCGCCACTAAGGTTTTTCCGCTTCCGACATCTCCTTCAAGTAGCCGGCTCATCGGTTCGCCTTTTTCAAGGTCTTGTAAAATTTCCCAGGCCGCTTTTTTCTGGGCATCAGTTAATTTAAAGGGAAGGGAAGAAACAAAATCTTGAGTAATTTTTGTTTGGAATATAATTTTCGGGGCAACTTTACTTTTAATCTGTTTTTTAATTAATTGCGCTTTTAATTGGCGTAAAAAAAGTTCGGTAAATCCTAAGCGTTTTTGCGCAGCAAAAGCCTCGTTTAAATTTTTGGGGAAATGAATTTTATTTAAGGCTTCGCTTAAATCAAGAAGGGAAAGACGTTTTCTAATTTCACTTGGTAACCAATCGGGCACAGAAGTCGCCAAAGAAATCACCTGTTTGATTAAGGAGCGAATTTGTTTTTGGCTAATGGCAGAAGTTAAATGATAATTCGGAACTAAGCCCTTAGTATGAATTAAATCGTCTGAATTAATCCTTTCATATTGTGGAGAAATGATTGTTAATTGCCCGTGACTCTCGCTAACACGTCCAGCGACGGAAATGCGATCACCGACTTTAAGAGATCTAGTTAGAAAAGGTTGATTAAACCAGATTATTTTTATTGTGTCCGTTTCGTCGCTTAGCAGGGCCTCAGTTAAATACATTTTTCGACGAGCGCTCCGTTTGTTTTGTATTAATTCAACTGTGCCAATAATATTAACATTGGTGTTTATCGTCAGATCGGCAATCGGGAGACTTTTTGAGAAGTCATCGTAGCGGAAAGGGAAATAGAAAAGCAGGTCTTGAACCGTATAGAGCTCAAGACGTCCAAGAATTTTACTTGTCGCCGCACCAACGCGGTGCAATTCTTCAATTTTTGACTTAAGGCTTATCATACTAAAAGTCTAACAAACTAGAGGCTTAGCCGCAAATAGCCATAAAAAAACTGGGGCCAAAATGGCTCCAGCTTTTTAAGTATAATATGTATGTGCACCCACCAGGAATCGAACCTGGATTTTAAACTCCGCAAGCTTACGTCCTATCCGTTGAACGATGGGTGCTAGCTGCTAACTAGTTTATTATAATTTCAGCAGTTTAGTCAACTGTTCGGATAGGGGCGCGTTATTTCTTTCTAAGTCTTCGTCTAAATAGCGAATCAAAAAGTTGCGAACCGTTAAAGCGTCCATCCGTCTCATCGGAATTGAGAGACGAGGACGAGCCGATGTTTTAAATTCAAAGTATAAATTTTTGATGCTTTGCTTTGGTTTATAGAGAACACAGAAATTTTTTAAATCGTCGTAGTCGTAGAATTTAGAGCCGATTTTTACTCCTTCCGGACCGAGCTCAAAATTAATCATCAGTGGCGGACGCTTTTCGTTGACGTACATAATAGCCGCGGAAATAATGATTATTAAGACAAAAAGAAAATTAGAGTTATAGCCGAGAAAACTAATACGCCAATGTGCAATCGTAAAAAAAGAAAAGAAGACACAGATTAATAAAAAGACGGAGGCGATAATATACCAGATCCGATTTCTTTCTGGTATCCGGTACTCTGGTACCTGCCAGCGTAAATATTTTTCGTTATTTTGTGACATATATTAGTTTGACAAGCAATGCTATATTTTATATAGTAATTATACCATAAAAAATAAAAACATTGGAGAGTCGGTTTATTGGTAAAAAGTGGCACTTACTAAAGTTAAGTAGAGAGCGAGCTAGTAACCAAATATAAATGGAGAGGTGGCTTTGAGGTAAAAAGTGGCACTTACTAAAGTTAAGTAGAGAGCGAGCTAGTAACCAAATATAAATGGAGAGGTGGCTGAGCGGCTGAAAGCGGCAGGTTGCTAACCTGTTATAGGAGTTTATTCTCCTATCGAGGGTTCGAATCCCTCCTTCTCCGCACTGAGTTAAAATCGCTTTTATTTTCAATTTTAGAGAGGACATTATATGGCTCTTTGAAAGAA
>JBAXPN010000004.1:0-89338 GCA_037132255.1 Candidatus Falkowiibacteriota bacterium | reverse complement strand
TCAATCACAATGACGGCGAGTTTTGTCGTTTTGATATAAAGAGAGCAGTGGCTGTACAGTTGTGCGTTGCATGATTGTGTCCAACAGTTTCACTGCTCTCTTTTTATTTATTAACCTTAATTCTATGCAAAAAGGAATTATCTACTACCGAGTTTCAACCGAAGACCAAGCGCAAAATGGCGTTAGTCTTGAACAACAGAAAAAGGCTTGTCTTGAATACGCTCTCAATCACGATATTGAGATTATTAAGCTGTTCCACGATGACGGCGTATCGGCCAAAACTGTAAATCGTAAAGGCTTACAGGAATTATTAAGTTATTGCTCCAAGAATTATAAAAACCTTGATTCGGTTATCGTTTATAAAATTGATAGGTTATCAAGAAACGTAAAAGATTACGCTACTATTTTAATGGCCTTAGAAGAACTAAAAATTAAATTTATCTCCGCTACCGAAACAGTTGATAAAACGCCAAGCGGAAAACTAATCGGCACTATAATGGCCTCATTCGCTCAATTTGATAATGACGTTAGAAGTGAAAGAGTGTCGTCTTGTATGCTTGAGAAAATTAAACAAGGCATTTGGTGCTACAAAGCTCCCCTGGGCTATCTAAATAAGCGTGATGAGCAAAATAGAGCCATTATAACGATAGACAGACCAAGGGCGGAGATTATTAAAATGGCCTTTGATAAATTCTCAACCGGAGCCTATCAAATGGAAGAAATACGAAAATTAATGACTAAAGCCGGATTCAAATCATGGAAGAATAAAGAATTAACTAGCCAAACTTTGTTTAAAATATTAACTGAGAAATTCTACTTAGGAATCATGACTGTTAAAGGCCAAGAATATCAAGGCACTCACGAGCAAATAATTAACGAATTAATCTTCTATAAATGCCAAAAGCAAATTAAAACTGGGAACAAAGGCGATAATATTTCTATTGCCAGAGTTAACGAAACTTTTCCGCTCCGCCATTTTATTTTATGTCCACATTGTAATCGGCCAATAACCGCTTGCATGTCTAAAAGTAAAACCGGAAAACTATATCCGTTCTATAAATGCTATAACAAAGACTGCCACGGCCTAAAATCTATGTCTAAAGATAAACTAGAGGGAGAGTTTATGTGCTATTTAAGAAAAATAACGCCTACAGTCGAATGGTTAAAGAGTTTTAAGAAAGTATTATTAGAAGTGATTAAAAATAGAAGTGGACTTCTGGCAAATAATTATAAGTTAGCTCAAGATAAACTTGTTAAACTCCAAGCCGAAAAAACCAAACTAATTGAAATGAAGAAAAAAGATTTGTTAGATGATGATGACTTTAAAAACGAAATAGAAAAAGTAAAACAAGAAATCAGCGAAACTCGGGCTACCGCTTGCGATCAGCCTGTTAGTAAAATTAATCTAAGCAAAGAAATAGATAAAGTTTGTAAAGTTATTTCCGGCCTCGCTAATTCTTATAAAAATGCAACTTATCAAGAAAAACTTAAATTACAGAGTTTGATTTTTACAAAAAAACCAACTTTTGATTTTACAAAAAATCAAACCCCTAATATTTCGCTAATTCTACAAACAAAAAGAGAGCTAGCGAGTGCTAGTTCTCCAATAGTAGTCCCTAGGGGAATCGAACCCCTGTTAACAGGATGAAAACCTGACGTCCTAACCACTAGACGAAGGGACCAAATTGTTTAAAATAAAAATCTAAGGACTTAGATTTAATATCATTCTATATATAAATACTCTTTCTGTCAATATTAAATATTAAGTGCTATAATTGAGGAAAAGATTTAATATTTTAAAAAAAATGAAGAAAAATAAAACGCTTGGCTTGGCTCTTGGATCGGGTGGTTTTCGGGGCTTTGCTCATATTGGCGTCATTAGATCTTTAGAAAAGCATAATATTCCAATTGATTATTTAAGCGGTGCAAGTATCGGCGCTTGGGTAGCGGCTTATTATGCTATTTTTAAAGACATTAATAAGTTAAAAAAAGATTTAACGGAAAATCCGAAACAGAATTTTTCGGCCATTCTTGATTTAAGCTGGACCGGTGGATTTATCGGGGGCGAAAAATTAATGGCATATTTAGAACACAATCTAAGCCATCATAATTTTTCCGCTTTAAAAATTCCAACTCAGATTGTTGCGACTGACCTGGTTACCGGGCAGCCTTTCGTTTTTGATAGTGGAGATGTTGCGCGAGCGGTGCGGGCGAGTATATCCGTCCCTTTAGTTTTTAAGCCGGTTGCTTATAAAAATAAATTATTGGTTGATGGTGGTCTCAGCAATCCTGTCCCCGGCGACTTAGTTAAAAAGATGGGCGCGGATATCGTTGTTAGTGTTAATCTCTATAATAAGAATGAATTTATTGATAAGAAATTCACCATGCCGAATGTGATACTAAGAAGTACAAGAATTGTCATGCATAATTTATCACAAGTGGCGATTAGAAACGCGGATATAGTTATCGAGCCGGATACTTCTAAATATTTAAAGCAGGGATTACTCTCGAAATACTTTACCAAAGAGATTGCCGAAGAAATGATTAAAGTTGGCGAGAAAGCAACCGATAAGCTTATTCCAAGAATAAAGGAGCTATTAAAATAAAATGAAATATCGACTTTATACAACTTCACAAAAAGCCTGGGACGGAATGTTTAAGGCAATGGCGCAGGCCCAGAAATCAATCTACATGGAGATGTATATTTTTTTGGATGATACTCAGGCGACACATAATTTTTTAGGCTTAATAAAAGATAAGGCGAAAGCTGGTGTTGAGATTGTGATTATCGCCGATGCTTATGGTAGTTCTTCGCTGCGCGGAAGTGCGGCCGATGAGTTAAAGGCCGCAGGTGTAGAATTAATTTTCTTCAGCCATTGGCTCCGCCATACACATCGCAAAATTTTGATTGTTGATAAAAAAGTAGCCTTTATCGGTGGCGTAAATATTAAAGAGAAGATTAGACATTGGCATGACCTGCAAATTAAAGTTGAGGGCAAAATAATTATGCCGATGCTCAAGTCGTTTGCTTATGCTTATGAAATTATGGGTGGTAAAAAAGAATCGGTTTTGAAGTATAGTCGTTTGCCGCTAGTTAAAAAAATTAAATCTTGGATAACTGATAGTATTGTTGGCACTAGTTTACTATATAATTTGAATAATTATTATAAAGAAAAAATTGGCTCAGCTAAAAAATCGATTAAACTCGTTACCCCATATCTTCTGCCGCCACGCTGGCTCTTGGCTATTTTAGATGATGCTTGCCGACGCGGAGTTAATGTCGAAATCATTATTCCGAATGATACGGATATTAAACCGCTAAATAAAATAAATTATTTGAATGCCTGTCGTATGTCGGCATATGGCGTTAAGTTTTATTTAATGCCGAGTATGAATCATGCGAAGATTATGCTCATTGATGATGAGGAGGGCTTGATTGGGTCGCAGAACATGGACGTTCTCTCTTTTAATTTGAATATGGAGGCGGGCGTATTCTTTCGACAGAAAAATCTGGTAAGTGATTTAAAGAATATTATTGAGCATTGGCGGAATGAATCAATTTATTTTAATTCTCCGGGAAAAAAGATTAAATGGTATGATAAAATATTGATAAATATATTCAAGTTTTTTTACCCAATTTTTTAGGCTTTTTTCAATAATTCATTTCGAATTTGACCGGTTTACGTCGGTCTTGTTTTTTTGGCGGTATTCGGCTATAATAAATCTAATTATTTTTAATTTTGAATTACCATGGCCGGAAATTTTATTAAGATTAAAGGAGCGAGAACTAATAATTTAAAAAATATTAGTATAGATATTCCGCGTGATAAACTGGTTGTTATTACTGGGCTTTCTGGCTCAGGCAAATCTTCATTAGCGTTTGATACTGTTTATGCCGAGGGGCAACGTCGTTACGTTGAGTCCTTGTCTTCTTATGCGCGCCAATTTGTCGGTTTAATGGATAAACCTGACGTTGATTTGATTGAGGGTCTGTCGCCAGCTATTTCTATTGATCAACGGACAGTCGGCCATAATCCACGCTCAACGGTTGGGACGGTTACTGAAATTTATGATTATTTACGATTACTATATGCGAAATGCGGCCAACCTTATTGTCCTCATTGTGAAATAAAATTAAAGAAAGATTCGGAAGAAAAGAAGACGGCCAAAAAAGTTCGTGGCCGAGAAATTAAATCCACAAGACTGGAAAGGTTTTTTAATTGCCCAGAATGTGGTTATAGACGGGCCGAACTTGAGCCTCGTGATTTTTCTTTTAATTCTGGTCATGGCGCCTGCTCGTCTTGTGGCGGACTCGGGACTAAAGCGGAAATTGACCCTGAGCTCGTTTTTAATCCTAACTTAAGTATTTTAGAGGGCGCCATCAAGCCTTTATCGCATGCCAATTTAAGCGGTAATGGTTTATTTATGGAATTAAGCGAATTGGCTAGTCGCCATAATTTTAGTTTGCGTCCGGCGATTAAAGATCTCCGCCCTGAAGAGAAGAAGTTAATCTTAAATGGCGATGGCCAGTTTAATGGTTTGTTAAAAAATTTAGAAGAAAAATATTCTGAAACTAAGTCTAGCTTTGTTAAACAAGAAATCGAAAAAGTAATGCGGGTCTCTCTTTGTCCGAGCTGTCGGGGCGCGCGCCTTAAAGCGGAAGTTTTGGCTGTAAAACTTGATAAACTTTCAATTTTTGAAGTTACAAATAAGAGTATTAAGGAATTAAAAGTTTTACTTAGCGCCTGGTATAAGGGAGGGGCGACTCTAAACGGTCAAACAAAAATTGTTGAACCGATTGTCAAAGAAATGCTTAAAAATTTAGAGCTATTATCTAATGTTGGTCTTGATTATTTAACACTGAGCCGATCGGCCGCGACTCTGTCTGGCGGAGAAGCGCAAAGAATTAGATTGGCTTCGCAAGTGGGTTCGACTTTAAGCGGAGTACTCTACGTTCTTGATGAACCGTCTATTGGTTTACACCAAAGAGATAATGATAAATTAATTACGACTTTAAAAAATCTGCGCGATAATGGCAACACGGTTATTGTCGTTGAGCATGACGCCTCAACAATGTTAGCCGCTGACTGGCTTATAGATATCGGACCAGGCGCTGGTGAATACGGTGGCAATGTTTTATTTGCCGGTGTTCCTGATGATATAAAAAACTGTGCTGGATCACTCACTGGCGCTTATTTAGCCGGAAAAAAAGAAATAAAAATGCCGAAACTATTTCGCAAGGGAAATGGTAAAGCAATTAAAATAATTGGCGCGACGGAACATAATTTGAAAAATATTGATGTTGAAATACCTCTTGGAAAATTGGTCGCTATCACCGGCGTTTCTGGTTCTGGTAAATCGACATTAATGAGCGATATTTTAGCGAACGCGCTGACAAGAAAATTTTATCGTGCGAAAGTCGAACCAGGTGCTCATAAAGAATTAACTGGCTTAGAGTTTATCGATAAAGTAATTGATATTGATCAATCGCCGATTGGGCGAACACCTCGTTCTAACCCTGCAACTTATACCGGACTATTTACATATATTCGTGATATCTTTGCTGAATTACCTGAGGCGAGGGTGAAGGGTTTAAATGCGGGGCATTTTTCATTTAATGTGCCGGGCGGACGCTGTGAGAATTGTGCGGGCGATGGTGTTATTAAAGTTGAAATGCAATTTCTCTCTGATGTTTATTTAACCTGTGATGTTTGCGGAGGAAAAAAGTTTAAATCAAAAATTCTTGAAGTTTTATATCAAGGAAAAAATATATCGGAGATTTTAGAGATGACTGTCGAAGAAGCGAAAGATTTCTTTAAAAATCATTCGGCAATTGGTCAAAAATTAAAAACCTTAGATGAGGTTGGCTTGGGTTATATTAAGCTTGGTCAAAGCGCAACGACATTTTCTGGCGGTGAAGCGCAAAGAATTAAATTAGCAACCGAATTGTCTAGACGAGCAACAGGAAAGACTTTATATATTCTTGATGAACCGACAACTGGTTTGCATTTTGCTGATATTGATAGATTACTTAAAGTTCTGAATATGCTAGTTGATCAGGGCAATACGGTTTTGATTATTGAACATAATTTAGATGTTATTAAATCTGTCGATTGGATTATTGATCTTGGTCCTGACGGTGGGGAGGCGGGCGGCAGGCTTGTGGCTGCCGGAACGCCACCGGAAGTTTCGTCTACCGCACAAAGTATTACCGGTCAGTATTTGAAAAAAATATTATAAACAAAAAACCCTTGCTTTAAAGCAAGGGTTTTTATAAATCAGCCACAATTTTTAGGCTAAGATTCTTGGCATCTGAATCAAGTACGGCGAAAGTAGCCTGATAAAAGATGCCACCAAGAGTTCCAGGATTAACAACAAGAGTCGTGCCCCGCTTTTCAAGCCAGGGTTTATGAGTATGGCCATAAAAAATAAAATCTAAATCAAGAGGAGAAAGTTCTTGAACGTTTTTTATTTTTTCTGGTTCGTGACAGAAACCGATATTAACACCGTTTATTTCATTAATGGCGATTTCGCCGTAAAAGTTTATATTTTTAAATTTTTTTATATCCTTCTCTTCGTAAATTTCCGCGTTACCACTAACAACAAAAATCTCGCCCGAAAAGTTTCGCGCGAGATAAGTTATTGTTTCAATAGTTGTGATGTCGCCGCAGCAAATTAAACTATTAATTTTATTATTGCCGCACCAAGCTAAACATTTCTTTAAGGTTTCAAGATTATCATGAATATCAGAAATAACCGCAATTAGCATATTCTATTTTTTATTGCGTAATTTTATTTCGTAAGTCATTTGTTCAAGTTTGCGCAAATGGCCGCGCGATTGGTCATATTTAGTACGTAAATAGCCGGTCATATCGAAATCAATTAATTGTCCCATAATATCTTCGGCCAATTTTTTAATTTTTGCGACCTCACTGAATTTGCCCTTGGCTGCTTGGTTAGTGGCGTAGCGGACAAGTTCGCCGATCATATCGCAAATTCCGCCGAGGTAAGATTCATAATCGAGATGTAGTCCACTAACAGCTTCGATTTTTTTATTTTTTATTGCAATAAATAAAGTTTTACCTTCTAGATATTCTTCGGCGGCCGCTTTATAGGCGCCTTCGCGGTGAAGACGTTCAAAACCAAAGCGCTCTTCTAAATTTTTCAAGGCTTTTTCGATTTCTTTAATTTTGCCTTCAGCGACTTTAAAATCTTGGCGTTGAAGTGCAAAAATAGTTTTTTTGGCTTCGAATAAAATATTATTAGAGGCGCTGATTATTTGGCGACGTTCTGATTCGTTCGCGCGGTAATCTTTTTTCAATTGTTCTAGAAATTTGTCGTTAATCATAAATATATATTAAATCACTCTAAAGACTTCTTCGATACTTGTTTCTCCTGCCAGCGCTTTTAGAATACCATCTTGCAACATTATGATGGTGCCATTTTTTATGGCCGCTTGTTCAATGTCGTAATCAGTTACCTCCGGACGTTGAATTAATTTTTGAATTTCCGGAGTCATGGTAATTGTTTCATATAAACCAAGTCGGCCTTTATATCCGATTTGGCCGCATTTCTCGCAACCGACACCATGGTAAAAGACTAGTTTCTCTGGAATCTTAATTCCGGGATTATTAATTTGCCCTAAAACATCTTGCACGCGCTTTAGGTCCTCAGGTATTAATTCGAATGTTTGTTTGCAATAAGGACAAAGACGACGTACTAGGCGTTGGCCGATTGTGAATTCAATTGCATTTGCGAGTGTTTGGCGATCAAGACCGAGCCCGGCAAAACGGGAAATGGCTCCGGCGGCACTATTGGCATGGATAGTCGAGAGGACCAAATGGCCAGTAAGAGATGCTTCCATAGCAATCTTTGCGGTCTCGGTATCACGAATTTCTCCGATCATCATGATGTTCGGATTTTGGCGAAGTAGTGAGCGCATGGCTGAAGCAAAAGTATATCCGCGCTCCTCATCAATTTGAGTTTGCATAACGCCTGCTAATTGATATTCAATTGGATCTTCAACGGTAATTATTTTAACGTCTGGTTTATTCAATTTATTTAAAACACTATAAAGAGTAGTTGTTTTACCGCTGCCAGTTGGACCGGTGGTAATAATAATACCTCGAGTTTTTTTCATCGCTAATTGTAGAGAGTCGTAAGCGACCGAAGTAATTCCTAGTTTATCCATATCTAAATTGACGGCGTTAGTAGCGAGTAAACGAATAACGATTGTTTCACCGTATCCACCGGCAATAATTGATAAACGACAATCTAATTTGCGGCCCGGCAAGTAAACACTGAAACGGCCATCGAAAGTGGCGCGCTTAATATTTGTGGCTTCACCGGCTAAAATTTTTATTTCTGAAAGTAATGGCAAATAACTAGTTTTTGGTAATTTTACGATATCATGGAGAACACCATCAATACGGAAGCGAATACTAACTGCTGTTTCGGTCGGTTCAATATGAATATCGCCGGCATCGCTGACAACAGCAAGAGCCATAATTAAATTAATCAATTGAGAGGTAGGGATTTCTTTGACGTGAGCGGCGATTTGTTCGATATTTTGGCCCAGAGATTCAGCCATTTTATATTCTTCGGCTTTGATCTTGACGCCGCGTCCAATAGTTTGCGAAATGACGATATCATAAAGCTCATTAATATAATCGAAATTACCAACCACGCGATAAACTTCATCTAAAGAGGTTACTCCTTCAAGAGTTTTGAGAACTCCATCTTGAAGCATGGTAATCATTCCATTTTCAATGGCTTGTTGTAATATTTTAAAAGATGGTGCGCTATCAATAGTTAATTGTTTGATATTATCATTCATCGTGAACACCTCGTATATTCCAATGCGGCCCTTATAGCCAATGAAATTACAATGTTCGCAACCGGGCCCAGCTTGATAGATTTTTGGCAGAGTCGCTGGAACATTTAATCCGGCCTTTGGTGAGATTACGGCTAAAATTTTACTTACTTGTTCGTTCTCATCAATAGTGAGCTCATGCGGCGCGCGACAGTAAGGGCAGAGTTTACGCAGAAGACGTTGGCCGATAACAGCGTTGATAGACGGAACAAGAAAATATGGTTTGACGCCAATATCGATTAAACGTGGGATAACGCCAGCGGCATCATTAGTATGGAGTGTCGAGAGAACAAGATGCCCGGTTAGAGAGGCTTGAACAGCAATCTCGGCAGTTTCTAAATCACGTATTTCTCCGATCATTACGACGTTTGGGTCCTGTCTTAAAACGGAACGCAAGCCATCAGAAAAAGTATAGCCGCGTTTAACATCAACTTGGCTTTGGTTAATACCTTTTAATTGATATTCAATCGGGTCTTCAAGGGTAATGATTTTAGTTCCCGGTTTATTTAATTTATTAATAATTGAGTAGAGAGTGGTTGTCTTACCGCTTCCGGTTGGCCCAGTTGTTAAGATCAAACCGTTCGGCTTAGCGACCTCTCTTTCCAAAATTGGCATTATTTCCGGACGAACGCCTAATTTCTCGAGTTCTAAAGAGGCGTCAGAAGAATCAAGGAGACGCATAACAACGCTTTCGCCATATGCGGTTGGTAAAAAGGAACAGCGGACATCAATTTTTTTTGTTTTTAAATATATTGTATAGCGTCCGTCTTGGGGTTTATCTTCGATGTTGATTTTTACACGAGCCAGAATTTTTAAGCGGGAAATAATTTTTTTCCATTTATCTCGATTAACCATGGCAGCATCTTGTAAAACACCATCAATTCTAATTCTGATTGCGACGCCATTTTCTTCGGCTTCAATATGAAGATCGCTCGCGCCGACTTTCATTGCGGTTGCGAGCATTAAAGTAATAACATCGGTAATATTAACGTCATTAATTTTATCGTTTAAATTTTTATAATTGGAAATGTCTTCTTTAAATTTTTCTAAACTCTCTTCGCTAATCTCAACGCCACTTTCGTAACGTTTAATCTTCGGAATGCTTTTATAGGCTTCGAGCGCATAGTCAAAACTACTTTTTGAAATTAAATATAAACGACCTTCAGCGAAATATTGTTCACATAAAAGAGCGAGCTCGGCCTTTACTTCAGCAGTTGCCTCTAAACAGCCGATACGGATGTTTCCGCCATCGTAAAAGAAACAAATAGCGTTTAATTCTTTGGCTCTTTCTTCTTGGACTAAAACCAGGGCCTCAGGACTAATCGGAAAACCAAAAAGATTAACATAAGACAAACCGGCCGACTGGGCTTGGCCCTCGGTTTGCTTTTCAATTTCCTTTAACTTAATTTCGCCTTGCTTTTTAGCAAAACGACCGGTGACACTTTCTTCGTCATCGGTCGGATTAATTAAATTTTCTATTGAGGCTAAGTCACTCATAATTTATTTTTTTTGGAATAGTCTTTCTAGTTTAGCGGTACCCTTATTATCTTTAAGACGTAAATAAAGGTCGGTCCAAGTTGCAATTTGGAAAGTTGTGTATAGTGAGCCGAAAGTAGCGGCGGCGACAAGACAAAGGAATAACATTATAAATATTAACCAATTGATTGAGAAAACAATCCCCATCCAAAGTAGAGGGAAAAAGATAATAGAAATCGCGAGGAGTATTCCTAAACTTGCCAAAAAACTGACTAAGAAAAGGATAAGCGCAATTTCAAGGCTGATAAGCCAATTTTTCTTAAAGAGTTTAACCGCAAATTTTAATGATTCTAAAACTGTTTTATTTTCTAGAACGCGGCAGGAGATTGCGTATTTAACGATTAGGGAAAGAGAAACGGCAATTGGTACAAAGATTACAAATAAGATTGTATAGGCGACAACGAAAGTACTGTCATCACTTATAACAAGAAATAATAAAGGTAAGCTGACAATAAAGAAGGCAAACCCGGTGAGAATTTTTATCAAGATATTTAAGCCCAGTACTGACCAAAAATGACGGCTACCAGTTGTTAAGCCTTCGCGTATACTGGCGACACTTAATTTTTTCTTTGGTGTTAGAATTTTTTTGACATTATCGACAAGGGCGGCCTGTGAGCTGATGGCTAGCCAGATGAAAACGGCGATAAGAGTCAGGGTTAGAAGCAAAATTGTAACGGTGTTGATGATTATGATAATATTTTGGCTAAATAGATCAACGAAACCGAGCCAGACCTGCTGAACTAAATAACTTAGAGCCAAAAGACCACTTAAACTTTGATAGGTTCCATCGACAATGCCAGATGTCAGACTCTGAGTGACAAATTGATATTCCATTGAACCACCGGCGACCGCCAGGGAGGCAAAGAGCCCAAAAAACCACAAATACTTGTTTTTCCAGGCGATACTTAGAGCTTGTTTTAAAATTGATCGATAAGAGAACATATTTGTTTAAAATTAATTGAAAAACTTAAAAAAGTCTGATATTATTATAACATAATTCAATAATTTATACCAAATAATTTCGTTATTAGAAGGATGTATTTAAGGGAAATATTTTATGCTCACAGTTCTCGAAAATCTTAAACAACAAATTACTAAAGAATTAAAGCTAAAAGAGGCAAACTTTTCTTATCCACCGAATAGCGCTCTCGGTGATTTGAGTTTAGCCTGTTTTGAAATAGCAAAGGAACGAAAAATTAACCCGGCAGAAGCCGCTAGTTCCTTAGCACTTAAACTTGGAGCACAAAGAAAACTAAAAAAATACTTCTTTGAAATTAAAGCCGTTGGGCCATATTTAAATTTTTTTATTAGCTCTGAATATCTTGCCGATCGAGTAATCAGCGCTATAAAAAAGACTAAGAATAGCTATGGATCAAATAAATCTGGCGCAGGAAAAAAAATAATGATTGAATATTCTAATGGCAATACTCATAAAGAATATCATGTTGGTCATTTGCGCAACGTTGCTTACGGCGATGCTATTAATCATCTTTTAAATGCTAACGGTTACGAATCTATTCCTGTCTCCTATATTAATGATTTCGGTATCCATGTGGCAAAAACACTCTGGAATTGGCAAAGAAACAAAAAATATGAAGAAAGTTCGGAAGATAAAGGATATCTTCTTGGTAAATGCTATAGCGAAGCGAGCCAAGAATTAGCTGAGCATCCAGAAAATAAAGAGAAAGTTGTGGCTATCATGAAAGAAATTGAAAGCCGTAGTGGCGCTTCTTATGAATTATGGGAAGAAACACGGTCCTGGAGCATTAAATATTTTAATTCAATCTATCACGAGCTAGGCATTAAGTTCGATCATATTTTTTATGAAAACGAATTTATTGATTCTGGACTTAAATTAGCGAATGAATTAATTAAATCTGGCCAGTTAATTAAAAGTGAAGGTGCTATTATCGCTAATTTAGAAAAATATAATTTGGGCGTATTGCCGGTGATTAGAACAGACGGTACAGCGCTTTATCCAGTCGCCGACTTGGCATTAGCTCAAGAGAAATTTAAAAAATATAAAGTTGAGGAGTCTATATATGTGGTTGATATTCGCCAAAGTCTCTATTTCCAACAATTAGCCAAAATTTTCGAGCTTATCGGTTATACTCAAAAATTGAAGCATTTGTCTTATGATTTTGTTACTTTGCCCGACGGCATGATGTCTTCTCGAACTGGTAATGTTATTACTTATGAGGAACTTAAAAATAAAATTTGGGAAAATTTAAGCTTGGAGACAAAAAAGCGCCATGAAGACTGGACAAACGACCGCGTTCGACAAGTTGCCTGGAATTTAACAATATCGACCATTAAATTTGAGATGCTGAAAGTTAGCGCCGATAAAATTATTACCTTTAATATTGACGAGTCACTTCGATTTGACGGTTATACCGCTTGTTATCTACAATACGGATACGCTCGTTTAAAGAGTATTGTCCGTAAAGAAGCTCTGGGCATATTTGCCTCGCCGGTTAATTTAAATTGTTTGCGAGAAATAAAAGAAAAGGAGCTCCTAATGAAATTAGCTCGTTATCCGGAATTAATAAAAACCGCGAGTGAAAAATATAATCCAAGTGAGTTAACAAAATATTTATTTGAATTAGTGCAATTATTCAATGATTATTATCATGGAGTAAATATATTGAAGGCAGAGCCAAGGATTCGTCGCGCGCGCTTAGCGCTGATAAAAGCGGTGGCCCAAGTATTAAATAATGGTTTTAATGTTCTCGGACTTAAAGTCGTCGAAGAAATGTAAGAATAATTATATGAAGAAAAAAGAACAAGACAATTCTCTTGAAAAATTAGTTTCGCTTTGTAAGCGTCGCGGATTTGTTTTCCCGTCATCGGAAATCTATGATGGTTTTACGGCCGTCTATGATTTTGGTCCTTATGGTGTAGAGCTCGCTAATAATATTAAAAAAGAATGGTGGCGATCCATGACGCAGCTTCGCGATGACGTTGTCGGACTCGATTCGGCGATTTTCATGAGCCCAAAAATATGGGAGGCCTCGGGTCATGTTAAAGGTTTTTCTGATCCGCTAACCGAATGTAAAAAATGTCATAGTCGTTTGCGTCTTGATAGCTTACTTGAAGATGCCGGGATATTCGCCGATGAAAAAATGAGCGAAGAAGAAATAAATAAAATTTTTGATGATAATAAAGATAAAATTAAATGTCCGAATTGCGGCGAAAAGAATTTTACGCCCGGAAAAAAGTTTAATTTGCTTGTGCAATCTAATTTAGGAAATTTTACAAGCGATTGGACGAAGGAGCCGACATATTTACGCGGTGAAACCTGCCAGGGAATTTATGTTAATTATAAAAATGTTTTAGATACGGCACGCGTTCGTGTACCGTTTGGTATCGCGCAAATCGGGAAAGCGTTCCGAAATGAAATTACGGCGCGCCAATTTATTTTTCGAACTCGTGAATTCGAGCAGATGGAAATGCAATATTTCGTAAAACCGGAAGACGAAATGAAATATTATAACGAATGGCGGGAAGCGCGTTGGCAATTTTATCTTGATTTAGGTATTAAAGAAGAAAATTTAAAATGGCATAAGCATGAGAATCTAGTTTTCTACGCGAAAGAGGCTTATGATATCGAATATAATTTTCCTTTTGGCTTTAAAGAATTAGAAGGCGTCCATGCGCGCGGTGATTATGATTTAAGCGCACATAGCAAAGCGTCGGGAAAAGAATTAAATTATTTAGATCCAGTAACGAACCAAAAATACGTGCCGCATATTGTTGAAACATCGGCCGGAGTTGGGAGAACCTTCTTAGCGATATTAACTGAAGCATATAAGGAAGAAGAGCTTGAAGGCGAAACACGAATCGTTCTCACTTTTCCGCCAAAATTAGCACCGATTAAAATTGCTGTCTTTCCACTATTAAAGAATAAGCCGGAATTAGTGGCGAAGGCACGTGAAGTATTCGACGCTTTAAAATTAAATTGGCGTTGTGAATTTGATGATAACGGAAATATTGGTAAGCGCTACCGTCGTCAGGACGAAATTGGAACGCCGTATTGTCTCACAATTGATTTTGATACGCTAGAAAATTTAGAAGTTACCGTTCGCGATCGCGATACTATGAAGCAAGAAAGAATAAAAATATCTGAACTAGAAAATTTTTTCCGCGCTAAAATATAGAAACGGAAAAAGAACTGTTGAAAATAAAAAAAATAAATAAAAATTCCTCGGCTTCGGAATCGGCAGGGGAATTTTTTTATAAAATAAATTTTTTCCCTAAAAAATTTCAAAAAGTATTGCGACTTATATTTATTAGTTGTATAATAAATACATAGAATGGAAAAATATTTTTTAAAAATTTTTTTCTGAATAAAAAATTAATTTACTTACGAAAGGGGGTGATTTTATGAAAAAGAAAACTGCAAAAAAGGTGGTTAAAAAAGTAACAAAGAAACCAGCTAAAAAAGTTGTAAAGAAGGTTGTAAAAAAAGCTGTAAAAAAAGTTGCTAAAAAAGCGGTAAAGAAGGTTGTTAAGAAGGCCGTTAAAAAAGCTGCTAAAAAAAGAAAATAAGTTATTAAAATTTATTAATTTATATTAGTGGATTTTATTAATTTGAAAATTATACAAAAAACGTTCTGCGGAATCAGGGCGTTTTTTGTTTGTGGGAATATATTTTGAAAATAATTTCGATTTGAGTAAAAGAAAAGAGCCATCATATTTTGATGGCTCTCGAGTTATTTTAGAATGTACGAGTTTTGGCTAGATATACCTTTACGCGTTTGCGTTGTTTTATTCGGCAGTTACTGCCACCGATTCAGTTTTTGTGTATTGTATTTGAGAGCTATAGTCAGCGCCAGTATCGGGTAAGAGTGTCGTTTTTGGTTTTGTTCCGATGAGTTGCGGTTTTATTGCCTCAATTTTTACACAGAGTTCAGAACCAGGAATCATTACTTCGTCGGAAGCGCCGCTTGTTTTAACACCTAAACAGAGTGTGTGGAGTACTTCGATCGGTTGATCGGAGTTAGGAAGTTCCTGTTGAATATCGATTATCACCATTTTCTCTCCGGTGATTAAATCGGTTTTTTCTTTTATGGTTACAGCGGCAGCAATTGTGGCGCCAAAGTAGCCAGGGAGAACATAGAAGTGACGAACGACACGCGGGCGAAGTTTGCCCAGTAGGTTGTTGGCGGGAAAATCGCCGTGAGTGTAGTGGCCTTTTATATCTATGCACGCCACAGAAGTGAGTGCTTCATCATCGAAAACAAGAAGTTTGTGTTCGGCAATGGGCTGCAAATATTTTGCTCCAGCACTTGGCACAGAAATTTTTACCAGCTCTTTTGAGACGATAGTTTTAAATGTGGCAGCAACGAAAGTGCGGCCCATTTTTTCGGCACAAGCCTTAGCAGTTTCAATACGCTCGGTCATATGAGCATTCAGGTGTTCAGTGTTTTGGTTCATGATTTATCCTCCGGTTTTTTTGTTTATATTTTGTTTGTTTTCTTACGAATTTTTAATGTTCATTGAAACTATATAATATCATATTTAATAGAATATGTCAAGCTTCTTTAGATTATCTTCATCTAGGGTTTAGTATAATAAGGAGACAAGATTAATAATTAGCTAACATTAAGCAATAATATGATTAAGAAAGTTATTAAAATTGTCTTTGGCGCCCTATTAATAACCATATTATTGACATATTTCGAGTTATTCATTAGTAATCTCAACAAGGAGCTCCCGGAGATTGATTTTCTTAATGTCGGCCAGGGCGACGCCTCCTTGATTAAATTGCCCAATAATAAGAAATTATTGATTGATGGCGGACCGGATAATTTAGTTGTTCGTCGTCTGGGCGAAACACTTCCTTTTTTCCAAAGAAAGATAGATCTAGTAATTTTAAGCCATCCACACGATGATCATATTCTTGGTCTAATTGAAGTCATAAAAAGATACAAAATCGGGGCTCTTATATATATGAGGCAAAATGATGCGCCAGAGCTCCTGGTCCATCTCTTAGAAGTAGCGCGACAGAAGAATGTAAATATCATTGAGCTCGAGGATTCTGTCACAATGAATCTTGGCTCTAATTGCAAATTAAAAGTAATTAATCCAGAGAATTTAGACATAAAAGAAGATCCGAATAATTCATTGGTAGCAAAAATATATTGTCCGAGCTTGTCGGCACTGTTTACTGGAGATAATAATTCGAGTGTTGAAGAAGAATTATTAAAAATGAACGAAGACTGGAGAGCGCAAATTCTTAAAGCGGCGCACCATGGATCGAAGACAGCTAATAGCGCGGAGTTTATTTCTGCCGTTAAACCCAGTATATTTATAATTTCTGTCGGGCTTTTAAATAGATTTGGTCATCCAAATACTGAAGTTCTTGAACTTGTTTCAAGGCTAGGCATAAAAATTAAAAGGACAGACAAAGACGGAACAATAAAAATTAAGGCGCCCCAGTAGAAAAATTATCTGAATAATAGTATACTTTTGATATAATCAGATATAAATCTATGCTAAATAATAAAGATCAAAAAAATATTAAAATCGATCGAGCCATGCGCGAGATTGATATTATTTTTTCCGCTACCGTAAAAAAATTAGAGAAACTTCATCAGAAGAAAATTATGCTGATTAAGTATTATCGTGAATCTGGGCGCCAAGAGGAAATTGAAAAAATTCGTCAGAGTTTAAAATCTATTTAATTATATGGTATCAAAAAATCGCCTCGATTCTATTGAATCGGCAAAGACTAGTTTAAGCGCGGCGGAGATTAAGAAATGGGATGAAAAAATTTCTCAAGCTAAAACTCCAAAAGAGAAGACGGCTATTAGAGCCGATTTTAAAAAGACGCATAATATTAGTTTTAGTCAAAATTTAGTTAAAGAGATTCTTGAAAAGGAAAATCCAAGTGCTCCAATTGTCTTAACTCCGGAGCCAGTTAAGTCTTTATCTTCTGAACCTGTTCTTAGCGCATCAGTAGAACCTATTTTAAATCAATCGCCAGAAGGAAATAAGAATCGTGATTTTGAAACCGTTCAGGCAGAAGTTAGAGGTGCCGTAATTAAACTGGATGATTTAGTGGCGAGCCAAAAAAGCACTGAAGATCAGGAAGCGACTGGAGTAGCAGACCCAGAACTCTTAAAAGCAGCCAATCAAATTGATGAAGATAGAGATCAAACAGTAGCAGCCGCTAAAGATGCCTTAGATTCAGTTGCTAACCCTGATGAAATTAATTTAAGTGATGCCGAAAAAGTAGAAATAGAATTATTGGACGACAAAATCGAAGAGTTGGGTACGGCGTATATAATTAGAATGCAAAGACTCGGAACTTCAGATTTAAGTCCTGAGGAAAAAAGTAAATTAGAACAGGAATCCTTAGAATTAGAAGATCAAATGGCCGAGGCTATTAATCAAAAAAATGCGATAAAAGGAATTATCACTCCAGAGCCAGAGACGACACCAGAGCCGCTTGTAGAACCAACTCCTGCTAGTCCTGAACCAGAGCCGCTTGTAGAACCAGGCGTAGACCCAGGCGTAGAGCCGACACCGGCACCAAGTCCGGAGGCTGAAAATAAACAAATAAACGCGATTGATAAATTTCGTGAGTTTAATATAAGTAAAGAAGAATTAGAGGGAATAAAAGAATTTTCTGATTTGTCTGAGGGTCAACGACAAATTGTTTTTGAGGGCTTAAAACAAATGTCCTTGGTTTATGTCAAAGACACTGCCAAAGAGAATGTAGCTATAATGCGCCAAGAAAAAATGAGGCCGATTAGTAAGGATTTGGGTCTTAGAATAAAAATTGGAAGAATGATTGCCAACGCTTTTGATGGCACTATCAGCAGTCTAACAAAAAAATATAATACTGCTGACCAAGAAAAGAAATTAACTAAAGAAATAAAAAAAGGTGGGTTTGAATTTCATTCTCGAAAAATTGAGGAAATAACGAGTATGATTTCCGCTCTAAATATTGATGTAGAAGTATATGACGGAGAAGCATTCGTAAATTATTTACGTGAGGATAATAATTATAACGAAGCTGAAAACAATGCCTTATTTAGATTTAATAGTTCCGCCAATAGATTTAGAGAAATTCCATATGATTGGTCGCTTGCGACTGCTAGCAAGGAAAACAAAGAAACATACGATAGGCTGGAACAAGCTTATGAGAAAAAAAGACACGACGCGTTAAATGTTATTGGCGCATATCATTCACACACGGCAACGCTTTTAGAAATTCAGAAAGTTGATTCCCAGATTAGGATGATGCAAGCCTTAATGGCAGACCCATTAGTAAATGAAGAATTTGAAAAAATTGAAAAGAAATCAGTTTTTAGCAAAACAATTTCGAGCGAAGTCGCGGCGCGAGGTTCTTATATGGCTGGTGGTTTCGTTACTCGCCATTCGCTCGCCGGCGCCATTGGCTTTGGTAGCGGCATCCCCTTGGCCGCCGCCAGTTTTGCGGCCATGCCGCTTGCCGCCGCTGGTATCGGAGCTTGGCGCGCGCACGATAGAGCGAAAACAAGTTTGAATGAAAAAGATATTACGGGCAGAAAAAATGATAATATTTCAGTTTCAAATATTGAAATGCGTCGTAAGTATTTAGTAGCAGCCATGAATAATATAGTTCCAGTTGAATATTCAGTTACGCCATTAATTTGGTACGATAACATCGCGACTGAGGATCAAAAAAAGGAATATGATGCAGTTAAGGACGAATATCGCGCAGTTATGTCGGTTTATCAAGAGGAGAACGAAAAGGGCCGTGATAAAACTGCGAAAAATTTTAGCGATTCAGAGAGCTTGACGAACAAACTACAATTCGCCATTAATAAAATATATCGAGCGGCCGCCGGGGAAGATTATTTAACAAATTTGCATTATTTAAGAGTTCGAGTCCAATTTACTGAAGATAAACTGGCCGATGGTTTAGTTAATTTTGGTAAGGACACTGAACTCTCCGGAAAATTTGAATTAATTCAGGCTTTAAGCGAGGCGCGCAGGACTCTTCTTTTTAATAGGGATGATTTAGCGATGAAAGATAAGGAGCTACTTGAAGAAAAAGAAAAAGAATCTCCGATTAGTCACGACATGCAAGAGCGTTTTGAAAAGATGTTTAATCTAAAATATGCAGCCCAAGATAAGCAAATAGAATCAGAGCGCAAAAAGTATGTTGGAAAGCAAATGCTTTATGGAGCGGGCATCGGTGCCACATTCGCTATCGGCGGTGTACTTATTCGGGAATTAGCTGTTCATTTTGGAATTATCGGTGGTTCAGGCTCGGCGGCTGCAAACTCTAATCATCAAGTAGAACAACCATCGACCGACGCTAAGGCCTCAGCGCTTGAATCACAAGATGAGCCAACTGCTGATAGTTCGAATTTAGAATCTAGTCAGGCAGTCAGCGATACAACCAATATCAGTAATAATGTTGTCCTGCCAAAAATTAATGGAGGCTCGATCCCAACGGAGGAAGCTGGCGCTGGAGCCGGAACATCAGTAGTAGAAAACGCTAGCACTCCTCGTGCTGGTAGCGGAGGAATAGAAAATTTTTCTAATGACATTAGCACGGGTGATTCTGTTTGGCGTTCAACCCGTGAGATATTTAAGGGGCACGCCGAAGAGCTTGGTTATAAAGGAGATTTAAATGATGCAACTGCTTTAAGCAAATGGGCAGAAACGCAAACCGCCAACACTCTTCATGATACCGGAGAATTTACGGATAAAGTATTTGTTGGCAATAAAATATTATTAGAGAAGAATGATGCAGGAGAATTCATTGTTAAAGTTGAAGCGGGGACCGGCGCAACACCGGGATTTTCGGAGGCTACTGAATCATTAGAGCCAGCTACTTCTAGTGGCACCTCGACGGAATCTGCGGACGAAGCACTTGCCGAATCATTAAAATTTAAATTAGGAGCTGGCGATACCGAAATTATTCCGGAGCCGAGCAAGCCTTTAAATTTCCCCGAGTTTTTTAAGCAAGGGAATGGAAAGACTCTCGCCCAAATGGAAAAATTAGGTTGGAAAGTTAACGGAAATAATCTTGATTACGGCGGTAAAAACGTTATTGCTTTTGATGATGCGACTAGAGAAATCAAAATTACCGGAGACGGTGGCGATGGAACGCGACTACTTATAATTAATAAAGACGGATCGATGCAGGGACTTTTAAAGATAAAAGGAGAGTTCCGAGAAGTTGATATGAAAACTGATCAAGTGATCGGTGCTGGCGCTAAAGAAAGCCTCTCTGGCGCTTCTGAGTCTGCGTTAAGCGCTTCTGAAGCACTAGCTCGTCAAAACGGATTCACTCTCCAGCCAAGCAATATAATTTCCGGAGATAAATTAATGGCAACATTAGCAAACCACGATGTCGTTATTAATCTTAAAGACCATAGCTTTGAGTATGAATGGAATGGAGAAACGCATCATTATCCTTTTCAAGCCGGCGAAGCGGCGAGAGCTAATATCGAGAAGTTTTTGGCTGAGCATGGTCAGATTGAAAAAATAGCCGACGGAATCCAAAACAATCTAATGACCGGAAAAACCAGAAGCTTTTCTGCTTTGCAGAATCAATTAGAAGAAATGAATGGAGCAACAAAATTAACTGACGGTGAAAAGACTATGTGGCGGGAAATATATGCCGATAATTTTGCGAAAAAATCTTCGAATCTTCTTGATGATTCACAAAAACTCAAAGTTTTACGAACAGCCATGAATAGCTTCTTAAGCGGCGGAGCGAAATAAGAAAAACTAAAATAAGAGGAATATGTATAAAAATAGGCTAATTATAGCCTATTTTTAGTAGAGCTTCGCATTATTGACAGAAGTATTCAATTATGATATTATATTTAGTCGAAGCTCTAATTATATTCTAATTATTTGCTTTGATTCAGACCTTTAAAAATCATAAAAATAAAAACAATAACAAACAAAATCCATCGAACCATGAAAAAACTATTTCTGATTATTGTTGCTGCTATTTTAGTGCCAACTCTTACCTTTGCTCAGGCAAAAGCAACCAACACCACCTCGAAGTCGATAACGATAAAGCCGGCAGACAAATCTTCTGAACTCGTTATTGCCCCGCACAAGAAGGCTGTCGTTTCATTTGCTCCAGCCTCGGGCACCTTTAAATTCTATCTCTTCTATTATGAAGGAATGAATGAGAAATCCGCGGGGTTAATCGAAAAGAATATCACTAAGGGCGAGTTCGACATTACCTCCGGAGATTTGTCAGGCCAAAAACAAACTGTTGCAAAAACTACCGAAAATGACATTACGTCAAAAGCAAAATCCTATGTGGGTAGTTCAAGTAACCCGACCACCACACTTGTCTTAGTTGACAGTTCCGACTATAAAGTCGTTGCTCTCGATGGGCCATTTGTAGGCACCGCGCTTGCCCCTAACCAAACCAGCCAAAGACAATTTATTGTCGAAACAGGACAACTCGAAGTCACGTTTAAACACGATGTGATAAAAGAAAGCGAAGATATGGCAAAGGGACGTAAATACCGTCAATCAGTTTATTCTGGCATCATTGTCGAAGGACAAACAATGCTAGTTCTAAAAAATGAGAATTTGATGGAACTAAAAGGCGAACCGCTCGAAACTCTGGCTAAAAGTTTAATCCCCTACAAAATATCTTTCACGGCCGGTCCCTGGAAAGGGCAAGCTCTCAGATGTGGAGATTACACTAAAAAAGCACAGCTTAGCGAGGGATTTAATTCTCTTGCAATCCAATTCGTCGGTTCTGACGGACTTAAATATCAAGCCGATATTGAAGTCATTGTCACAAAACACGACAAACCCCTGTTTTTCAGGGAAACCGATATCGTTAACAAAAAAGTCATAAAACAATAGCATTTTGTTTAATGACAACTCTCAAGGGCTTCTATAAACGAAGCCTTTTTTATTAGGTTTAAGCCTATATTCGGTTGACCGAGCACACTTGTTTTGCTATACTAAAATTAAGGTTAGACGACCTATTTTTATTGTAAAAGATATATGATTATAACTTGGCAGGGGCATTCGTGCTTCAAAATTCAAGACAAAGTTGGACCGGAAGGGGTTACCGTTGTGACCGATCCCTTTAATAAAGAGGTTGGTTTAAAGGTGCCAAATTTCGAAGCAGACATTGTAACTGTTTCTCACGATCATAAAGATCATAATAATATTGAAGCTCTTCGCGGTACGCCTTTTGTAATTGACTGCGCTGGTGAATATGATTTTAAGGGCGTTTTAATTGAAGGTATTGATTCTTATCATGATGACAAGAAGGGGGAAGAGCGCGGTGGTAATATTATGTATCGAATCGAGATTGATGATATTTCTGTGGCTCATTTGGGAGATCTGGGAGATGTTTTAGATAATTCGCAAATTGAAAAATTAATCGGTACAGATGTTTTGCTAATTCCGGTTGGCGGAAAATTTACGCTTGATGCAAAAAAGGCGGTTGAAGTTATTTCGCAAATCGAACCGCGAATTGTTATCCCAATGCATTATAAAACTAAGGATTTGAAATACGATTTAGATCCGATTGAAAAATTTATTAAAGAGCTCGGATTAACTCCGACTTATGAAGAAAAATTAAAAATTTCCAAAAAAGATCTTCCTCAAGAAGATATGGAACTCGTTATATTAAGTATTTAAATTTATGATTAATCCGAAAAAAGAAAGAACATTTGTTATTCTTAAGCCCGACGCCGTGCAACGTGGCTTGATTGGTGAAGTTATTAAGCGTATTGAAAATACCGGCTTAAAATTGGTCGCTCTAAAAATGGTTAACGCGACCGAAGAACAACTTTGGAATCATTATAGTAAGGATGATGAATGGTTTTTAAAGAAAGGAAATCGCACAATTGAAGAAAGAACTGCCATGGGCATGCCAATTGAAAAAGAAGCGATTGAATATGGAAAAGATATAATTCGTGCTCTCGTTAAATTTATGAGTTGCGGTCCGATAGTGCCGATGATCTGGGAAGGTAATCAAGCTGTCGGCATCGTTAAAAAAATTGTCGGCTCAACCGAGCCCTTGTCTTCAGATAGTGGAACACTTCGCGGTGACTATACTTTAGATTCATATGAATTAGCAAGTCTTGATAGTCGTGCAGTGAGAAACTTGATTCACTGTTCTGATCCAGCAAGTGATGCAGCTCGTGAGATACCAATTTGGTTTACTGAATCAGAAATTTTGCAGTATCGTTTAATTGCCGAGCAAATTTTATATGATATTAATTTGGACGGTATAAAGGAATAAGTATGGAGAGCGAGGAAGAGAAGAAAAAATTTTTAATGAAAGTTGGGATTATTTCGCTAATGGTTTTAATCCTGATTTTTTGGGTTTTAAATATTAAAAATGTCTTCCGATATAATGCCGAGGTCGACGCCGGCCAGAGCAATGAACAATGGAAAAGTATCCGCGCCGATTTTAATGATACTATCGATAAGATGAGTTCTAGTTTAGCGGAAATTGAAGCGACTAACGCGCGTTTGAAGGCAGCTAGTAGTTCTCTGGTTAATGAATTAATTCTTGCCGCCTCGAGTTCCGACATGGTAATTGATTCAAGCTCTATTCCAGCAGTTACTGATTCTGTGACAAGTACAACCCCAACTCCAACTCCAACTCCAATTGCGAGCTCAAGCCCATCAGAAATAAAAAAAGATTGCCCTCCTTATATAGATTGTATGCCGACCATCGGTGAGGCTAAGCCTTGCGAGATTCCTGTCGGTTGCGAGGGAATAACACAAATCGCGTATTAATTTTTTATTTATGCCAAATACAGACAAAGAGCCAAAAAAGAAAATTCAAGATGATGACGCGCCGGCAATCGTTGCTAACTCGCGTCGCCAAACCGAATATGGAATAATTGAAGACCAGCCGCTTGTTGATGAAATGAGCAAGTCTTATTTGGAATATGCCATGAGCGTTATCGTTTCTCGTGCCTTACCGGATGTACGCGATGGTTTAAAACCAGTCCATCGCCGTATTCTTTACGCGATGTGGAGTATTGGTTTAAGAGCTAATGTAAAATTTAGAAAATCGGCGACTGTCGTCGGTGAAGTTTTAGGTAAGTACCATCCTCATGGCGACTCTGCTGTCTATGATTCAATGGTTCGTATGGCACAGGATTTTTCCATGCGCTATCCGCTTGTCCGTGGGCAAGGAAACTTCGGTTCAATGGACGGAGACAACGCGGCGGCCATGCGTTATACTGAGGCAAAACTTTCGGCTATTTCTGAGGAAATGCTTTTTGATATTGATAAAGACACTGTTGATTTTATACCTAACTATGATGGCAGCCATAAAGAACCGCGCGTTCTTCCAGCTAAACTTCCGAATTTATTATTGAACGGAACCATGGGTATCGCCGTTGGCATGGCGACCAATATCCCGCCTCATAATTTAAAAGAGCTGGCTGATGCCATTGATCATTTAATTGAAAATCCGGAGGCGAGTATCGAGGACTTAATGAAATTTGTTAAGGGTCCCGACTTTCCGACCGGAGGCATGATTTATGACAAAAAAGAAATTTTAGCTGCTTACGCTACTGGTAAAGGCGGAATAGTTTTACGTGGACGCGCTGATATTGAGGAGCAAAAGGGCGGCGCTTTCCAAATTATAATTTCTGAAATTCCATATCAAGTTAATAAAGCTGACTTAGTAGAAAAAATAGCCGATCTTGTTAAGGATAAAAAAATTGAAGGAATCAAAGCTCTACGCGACGAGTCTGATAAGGACGGTGTTCGCGTTGTTATGGAGTTGAAGAAAGATTCATATCCGAAAAAGATTTTAAATAGTTTATATAAACACACATCACTACAGACGACCTTCCATCTTAATATGTTGGCTCTCGTTGATGGTATTCAGCCGAAAGTTTTAACTCTAAAGATGATTCTTGAAGAGTATATTAAGCACCGCGAAACGGTTGTCCGCCGAAGAACTCAATTTGATTTAAATAAAGCGAAAGACAGAGCGCATATTTTAGAAGGTTTGATGATTGCGCTTAAGCATATTGATGAAGTTATTAAAACAATTAAGGCATCAAAAGATAAGGAGGTCGCTAAATTAAATTTAATAAAGAAATTTAAATTATCGGAACGCCAGGCAATTGCTATTTTAGAGATGCGTCTCCAAAACTTAGCCAATCTTGAGCAATTAAAAGTTGAACAGGAATTAAAAGAAAAGATGGCTCTAATTAAAGAACTTGAAGCAATTTTGAAATCAGTGGCTCGTATTAGAAAAATTGTTAAAGATGAACTTCGCGTTCTGGCTGATAAATATGGTGACGAAAGAAGAACCGAGGTTATTGCCCATGGCGTTGGGGAATTCAGCATGGAGGACTTAGTTCCGAATGAAGAAACTGTGGTCATGATGACCCGTGATGGTTATATTAAACGACTAGAGCCAGATACTTTTAAAGTACAAGCTCGTGGCGGCAAAGGCGTAATGGGTCTAACGACCAAAGAAGAAGACACGGTCGAATTCATGTTTACCTCTCAAACCCATAACGATGTTTTATTCTTCACGACCAAGGGCCGAGTATTCCAACTTAAAGTTTACGAAATTCCACAGGCATCAAGAATCGCCAAGGGGACGCCAGTTGTAAACTTTTTACAATTAATTGGTGGCGAACAAGTCTCGTCAATCTTGCCATTAGATAAAGCGGTTTTTAGTAAGTATTTATTCTTTGCAACTGAAAAAGGTCTTGTTAAGAAAGTTGAACTATCTGCTTTTGCGAATGTTCGTCGCAGCGGTTTAATTGCGATTAAGATTAAAGATGATGATAAGTTGATTTGGGTTAAGCCAACTTCTGGCAGCGATCATATTCAACTTATAACTGCTAAGGGTCAAGCAATTAGATTTAAAGAAACTGATGTCCGCGACATGGGTCGTGGCGCCGCTGGTGTTCATGGTATTCGTTTACATAAAGACGATACTTTAATTGGTGTTGGCATTGCTAAGACCGATAAAGAAAAGAAAAGAAATTATCAAATATTAACAATCATGGCTCATGGTTTCGGCAAACGAACTGAGCTCAGCTCTTATAAAGTTCAGGGCCGCGGCGGTAGTGGTATTAAGACTGCGAAAGTAACTGATAAGACGGGTGATATTACGAATGCCTTCTTAGTTAATGCGGACAGCATGGAAGGAAGAGATATAATTATTATTTCAGAGAACGGCCAGGTAATACGCACTCCGTTTAAGACGGTGAGCGTGCTCGGCCGTGATACTCAAGGCGTAAGAATTATGCGCTTTAAAGAAGATAACGATAAAGTTGCTGGTGTTACTTGGGTCTAATATATAAGAGCCGGCTTCTTGTCGGTCTTTTATTTTAATCATATGAAAAAATATATTCGCGAGTTTAAAGAGTTTGCCGTCAAAGGTAACGTTATGGATTTGGCGGTAGCGGTTATCATCGGTGGCGCTTTTGGAAAAATTGTTTCGTCCCTCGTGGCCGATGTAATAATGCCTCTCGTCGGTGTTGTTTTGGGAGGAGTAAATTTTGCTACAATTAGATGGACACTTAAAAAAAGTATGATTGGCCACTCCGGCGCGATAAGCCCGGCTGTGACCATGAATATTGGCGTTTTTATTCAAAATGTTTTTGATTTTGTAATTATCGCCATCGTGATTTTCTTGATGGTAAAAATTATTGGACGTTTAAAGGCGCAATTAAGCAAAGACGAAGAAAAATCAGAAACGCCTCCCGCGCCACTAACAAAGGATCAGGAATTATTAGCGGAGATTCGTGACTTACTTCGAAAATAAAAGCTTTTGATTAGATTTATGAATAATTACCTTTCTATTTTTTTATTGGCGGTCTTAATTGTCGGCGTTATTGTCGTGATAGTGTTATTATTGCGTCGCAAAGAGAGCGGCAGTGGAGATATTAAACTCGATGCGCTTGCGGAGCGTTTAATCCAACAATCAGAAAAACTTTCCCATCTTTCCACACAGAACAGTGAACTGCGACAGGAGCTAGATAGAAAATTATCTGAAACTCATAAAACTAATCAAGATCAATTTGGGCAGACCACTCGTATTGTCCAAAATATAACCGCACAATCCGCAAAACTAATTTCCGAAGTTACTGAGAAATTAACAAAACTTGATGAGACGAATAAACAGGTGGTAAATTTTTCTGCTCAATTGCAAAATCTACAAGATATTTTAAAAAATCCAAAACAAAGAGGAGTTTTAGGCGAGTATTTTTTAGAGGAAACTTTAAAAAATGTTTTGCCGCCCGGATCTTATGAGATGCAATATAAAATGGGCAAGAATGAGAAGACCGGCAAGGACTTAATTGTTGATGCGGTTGTTTTTGTAAAAGATAAAGTTATTCCGATTGATGCGAAATTTTCTCTCGAAAACTACGAACGTATTTTGAATGCCACTGATAGTGAATCCCGGGAAAAATTTGAAGCAATTTTCAAACAGGATTTGAAAAACAGAATTGATGAAACTGCAAAGTATGTTTTACCGGAAAGAAAAACCATGGAATTCGCTTTCATGTTTATTCCATCAGAAGCTATCTATTATGATTTATTGGTTAATAAGGTTGGCGCCGTTAAAGTTAATGCTCGCGATTTAATTGAATATGCCTTCCGAGACAAGAAAGTTATTATTGTCTCCCCGACCTCTTTTCTTGCTTACTTGCAAACCGTTTTGCAAGGATTAAAAGCAATGCAGATTGAGGAAAAAGCTAAAGAGATTCGAGTTAATATTGAAAAGCTTGGTAAGCATATGAATAGTTATGATGATTTCATGAAGAAACTCGGCACGAGTATGTCGACGACCGTTAATCATTATAATAATGCCTATGTGGAATTTAAGAAGATTGATAAGGATGTGACCAAAATAACAGACAGTGAAAGTAAAATTGAGCCGATGAAAATAGATAAGCCAAAAAACAATTCCTAGCTCAAAAAAATATTTTCTATATTTAAAAACCCCTGATTTTTGTCAGGGGTTATTTTTTTTTACTCACGTGGCGCTATGCCATGTAATGGTTTATTGCCAAAATAATTAAGCAGTTTATAATCATTTGGATTATTATTTTCCAAAAGCAATCTGTTACCTCATCATCCTCACTAAGAGGGCTTCTATTACTTGAGAGGCCGTGACCGTTATTGCTTGTTGCAATCACGGTGTGGAAGATAAAGAGACCGGTTATGCAAAATAATATAAAGTTGGCGATCTGCCAATCAAGGCCTTCTTTATACATCAGGGCTGATAGAATGATTCCACACAGAGAGTAGGATAGAGCCGCAACCATCATTGGTACGTGGCGATAGATGCCGTTAATTTCAGACCGGTTATGGCTTAAAACGAATAAGTCGAGCGCTGTGTAGAGTAGAACTCCGATGCTCAAAAAAGGTGTAATAGCTGCCAGGCTTGCCTCGATTGAAAGGCTGTAGTACTTCGAAATAATGGTTAGGGCCACAACTGCCAGGGTGGTCCAGAAACTTACATTTAAGTAATTTCTCATGTTTTAATGGTTTTTTTGGTTAAACTTATTGGATTTATATTAATTGTAATTAAAAGAACTAGACTGTTAAATATATAATAAAAGCATTGCTTTGTCAATACTATAATAAATAGGCCTAATATACTATAATTAAGACATGGAAAATAACGAAGAAATACTAATACAAGCCAAAAAAGTCTTAGCTTTTTTTGATCTTTTTGACCATCCGCTTAGTGCTTTTGAAATATGGAAATATTCTGGCAAACAGACAGAACTTGTGAAAATTAAGACGCTCTTAGAGACAGAAAATAGCTTTATCGGAGCTAAAAATGGTCTATTTTTTCTGGCTGGTCGCGAGGAAATAATTGCGAACAGGGCGCATCGTTATAATTACTCTAATCGCAAGCTGAAGAGCGCTCAGCGGTTTATTAAATTATTTAAGTGGCTCCCTTTTATAAAAGCAATTGCACTAGCTAACTCAATCGGGTCGCATAATCTGCGCGACGGCAGTGATATCGATATTTTTGTGATATGTGCGCCTCGGAGAATCTGGCTGACCCGTCTAATAATGGCCAGCGCCGCAAAATTTCTTAATCGTCGCCCAACAGCACGTAATAAACGGGATAAAATTTGTCTGAGTTTCTATATAACGACGAAACATTTAAATTTGGATAGCTTAAAATTAGAAACTGACGATCCTTATTTCTATTACTGGCTTCGAAGTTTAATTTTGTTGTATAATAAAGATGGAGCCTATGAGCGATTTCTTGAAGCTAACAATGTTATCAAAGAGAGACCGGTTGATTTAAGTTTAGAAAAAAGTCTAGACAGAAATAAGTTAGAAAGCATTATCCTGAATTTTTTTGAGACATTGTCAAAAAAAATACAATTTAAAATAATGTCGCCCGCCTTAAAACAGGCGATGAATAATTCAACTGGTGTTGTTGTCAATGATGAGGTCTTAAAACTCTATCTAACTGATAACCGCCAAGAATACGCGGAAAAATATGGAAACAAAATTCGCGAAATTTTTAAGGAAAGCAACTGAGTATTTAACTTATCTATTTATATTTATTTTGCCCTGGCAGGCAAAAATAATTATTCGTCCGGCCGAAACAAATTATTCAGAAATAAGCATTTATTTCAGTTTGATTCTTCTTTTAGTTATTCTCCTTTTATTTTTAGCGCTTAGGTTAAGGGAAAAAAACGCGGACGAAGAGAATAAGCCAATTATTTATTCATTAGCCGCTTTAGAAATATTTATTTTTATTTCTATTTTTTTCGCGCCCGATCAAATTCTTGCCGCTTATCGCTATTTTATTTTTTTATCCGGTCTTAGTTTATTTTTTATTGTTCGATCGGGAACAATGCCGAGAAGTTATCAGGACTCACTCTTTAATAAATTTATTTTAATATACAGTTTACTCTTTAGTGTTTTTCTTCAAGCCTGTCTTGGCATCTATCAGTTTTTGACCCAAAGTTCATTCGCTTTTAAATATTTAGGGATTGCCGCCCATAATCCCTCAACTCTTGGAACAGCCGTCGTTGAGACCGCCAACGGGCGTTGGCTGCGCGCTTATGGAGGGCTAGATCACCCTAATATTTTAGGTGGTGTTTTAGCAATCGCTTTAATTCTAGCCGCTTATCTTTTAGCGAAACAAAAGATGTTAAATACCCGCAAAGAAGTTTCATCTTCCGTGTTTCTTTTCATTTTTTATTTTGTTTCTCTTTATGCCTTATTTTTTACTTTTTCGCGCAGCTCCTGGATAGCGTTGGCTACTGGTTTTATTGCTCTTTTAGTCATTTTTATTGTCAAAAAGGATAAATGGATACTGAGCCGTTTTATCGCTCTAATCTTTTTTTCGGCCGTGCTCGTCGGTATAGCGGCGACACCCTACCAAGAACTTTTAATGGTTCGTCTTGATGCGCAGACTAGACTCGAACAGAAATCAATTA
Organism: Candidatus Falkowiibacteriota bacterium; assembly: GCA_037132255.1. GTDB lineage: Bacteria > Patescibacteriota > Patescibacteriia > Patescibacteriales > UBA12465 > UBA12465. Next base: position 58,519 of record JBAXPN010000004.1, on the reverse strand, counting down.
CTGAGCGCGAAGCTTATATAGTTCAGGCGAGTAATCTTCTCCAGAAAAGCTTTCTTTCCGGAGTTGGGATTGGTAATTATAGCGTAGCAGTTGCTTTAGCGGATAATAATAAAAAACCCGCCTGGGAATATCAGCCGGTTCATAATACGTTTTTATTGCTTTGGACTGAAAGCGGACTTTTTTCTTTTTTGTCTTTCTTAATTTTCTTATTTTTCTTAATTAAGAATGGTCGAAGGGAACAATTCGCTTGGGCAATTTTGTTGCCTCTTGTTATTTTAATGCTTCTTGATCATTGGCTAATTAGTTTGCCCTTTGGCGTCTTATTCTTTTTCTTGCTCTTGGGATTAATTTGATAATTTTTTTGCAAGAATAATAATTCCTCTTCTAAATTTTTTAAAACTTTATTAAAGGTAGGCAAATCGCTTTGCTTACCTTTTTTTATTTCCTCTTTGATTAAACTAAGCACGGCGGCGATTGTTCCGAAGTAATCATTATTTTCGACATGAAATTTTACACTCGCTTCATCCTTAACTAACCAGGCAACTGGAGTAATTTTATATTTCTTAGGCATAAAATATTAGATGATACTGGCAAATTTATTTTTTCCGATAATTAAATGATCAAGAACTCCAATATCAAGAATTCGGCCAGCTTCAATTAATTTATTGGTTATTTCAACATCGGCTTTAGTTGCCTTAAGAACTCCCGAGGGATGATTATGCGCAATGATTAAAGCGGCGGCCGAATATTCTAAAGCGGGACGGAAAACTTCACGTGGCTGGACTAGCGAGGCGTCTAGCGTGCCAATCGAAATAACTTCATCGTGAATTAATTGATAATGAGTATTAAGATAGAGTCCGCGGAATTGTTCTTTATTTAAATTGCCCATGTCTTTGAGATAGTTGTGGGCCTGTTGCGCAGTGCGAATAGTGATGGATCCTCCTGGCCGTTTCTGATAAAAGCGTCGCCCTAATTCAAAACAGGCGACTATTTGGCAGGCCTTAATGAGAGGTATTTTTAAGTCCTTCTCGATTATTGTTGGGTCTTTTTGATAGGCGATGCCTTTCTCTCCGTATTCTCGAAGCAGACGGTTAGCCATTGAAAAAACCTCTTCTTTTTTTGTACCTACTCCAAGTACGATAGCGAGTAGCTCAACTGAGCTTAGAGCACCGGCGCCATTTTGAATCAGTTTCTCGCGTGGCTTTTCTTCATCCGGCAAATCTCAGACAGCCTGAATTTTATATTGCTTGCCATGATTTAAAACAAAATTATGGTCGCTAATTTTATATGCCATATTTGTATTTTTTAATTAAAAAGAGATAATTCATCCCTATCTTTAAATTATAGCAAAAATATGCTAAGTTTAGAACATCTAAATATTGTAAATTAATGTTATGAATAATTATAAAAAGTCATTTTTGTCAAATAAAGTACCAGTTTTTACTATCCCAATAAAAGGGGCTAAAACAACCACCGCCCTTGTTCTCTTTAAAACTGGCTCAAAATATGAAACCCGTGCTAATAGCGGAATTTCACATTTCTTGGAGCATCTTTTTTTTAAGGGTACTAAAAAACGGCCAAATACTTTAGCTTTGGCTAGCGAGATGGACTCCCTAGGAGGAGAGTATAATGCTTTTACGTCGAAGGAATATACTGGTTATTTTTTTAAGGTTGCAAACAATAAGCTTGGCAAGGCGCTTGATATTATGGGCGACATGCTATTTAATTCCTTGTTTGACCCCGAAGAAATTGAGCGTGAAAAAGGAGTTATCATTGAGGAGTTGAATATGTACGAGGATAATCCGCAAATGCATATTGAGGATGTTTTTGAAGATTGTCTCTATGGCGATACACCGGCAGGCTGGGAAACTATTGGTACTAAAGAAAATATCCGCAGTTTTAAAAGAGAGGATTTAATTAAATATCTTGAAACTCAGTACGGCACAAAAAGTGTTTATATTGTTATTGCTGGCGCAATCAAACCAAAAGATAAAAAATTAGTGGCTAAAATATTTACTAATTTTAAGTCCAATAAACAAGAGGCGAAAAAAGCTGTTATTGAAAATCAGAAAACACCGCAACTTAAAATTTCTTCGAAAAAAACCGATCAAATTGCGCTCTCACTTGGAGTTAGAACTTTCCCGATTGATCATCCAGATGAACTTAAAGCTAAATTATTATCTATTGTTCTCGGCGGTTCAATGAGCTCGCGCTTATTTATTAATTTACGTGAACGCAATGGTCTCGCCTATTATGTCCGTACTAGCACGGAGTTTTATTCTGACTCTGGATACTTAACGACTCAAGCCGGTGTGCCGAGCATAAAAACAGAAGCGGCGATAAAAATAATTTTAGAGGAGTATAAAAGAATAAGTGAAGAATTAATTCCTCTTAAAGAATTGAAACGCGCTAAAGACCTGCTACAAGGCAAAATACTACTGCAAATGGAGGCATCTGACAATCTAGCTAATTGGTATGCTCGCCAAGCAATGTATCGCCGTCAGGTAATGACTCCGGGAGACTTAATTAAGAAAGTAAAAAAAATTACACCGGACGAGCTGCTTGTTGTTGCCCGTCAGATATTTAAGAATCAAGGCTTGAACTTAGCAATTATTGGAAATCTTAAGGAGAATAAAATAAAAAGCATTCTAAAATTCTAAAGCCATGCTAGAGATTCTAGAAAAGTTAAATAAAGCGCAGAAACAAGCAGTGACCCACGAGAGTGGACCGCTTTTGATTGTGGCGGGAGCCGGTACAGGTAAAACAACGGTTTTAATTAATCGGCTCGCCTATTTGATTATGGAGAAAAAAGTTGCGACTGAGGAAATTCTTCTCCTAACTTTTACCGAAAAGGCAGCCGGAGAAATGGAAGAACGGTCGGATAAAATACTGCCTTATGGTTATGTAGATTTATGGATTAGTACTTTTCACGGATTTGGCGAAAGATTATTACGCGAGCACGCCCTTGATATTGGCTTAAGCGCAAATTTTAAGCTGCTTAGCGAAACTGAACAATGGGTTTTAATCAAAAAAAATCTTGAGAATTTTTCGCTTGATTATTATAAGCCGCTTGGTAACCCGACGAAATTCATTTCCGAATTAATTCGGCATTTTTCGCGACTAAAAGACGAAAATATTTCGGCAAACGAATACTTAAAGTACGCCGAGGAATTAGAGTCTAGCCAGGATAATAAATTAAGCGGAGCAAGGTCCCTTAAAACTCTAAAGACGGCAAAGCCTCTAAAGACGGCGAAGACAGCTAAAGCGAAAACGCTTGTTCTTGATGAAGACGACGAAGCAGGAAAAGAATTGGAAATTAATCGCATTAAAGAGTTGGCGAATGCCTATCATGTCTATAATCAATTATTGCTCGAAAATAATTTCCTCGATTTTGGCGATTTAATTGTTTATACACTCAAACTGTTTAGCGAGCGCCCGAATATCTTAAAGTATTATCGCGATAAATTTAAATATTTAATGGTCGATGAATTTCAGGATACTAATTGGGCGCAATATGAATTAGTAAAAATGTTGGCCGCACCAAAAAATAATTTAGTTGTGGTTGGTGATGACGATCAGGCTATTTATAAGTTTCGCGGTGCGTCAATTTCTAATATCATGCAGTTTAAGGATGATTTTAAGGGTGCGACCGAGTTAATTTTAACCGAGAATTACCGCTCACGGCAGGAAATTTTAGATTACTCCTATAAATTCATTCAAAATAATAATCCGAATCGCTTAGAGGATAAACTTAAAATAGATAAGCGCTTAAAAGCAAAAGGAGATATCGAAAAGAAATCATACTCCGAACCGGCTCTGCGTTTTTATAATTTTGATACAGCTGCCGATGAGCTTTCTTTTGTCGCGCAAAAAATTTCGGAAAAATATGAAATCGGGCAGGAAACAGGAGACGACATTCGTTGGACAGATTTCGCTATTTTAGTACGAGCAAACGATACGGCCGATGCCTACGTTAAAGAATTAAGTCGTTATAATATTCCTAACCAATTTATGTCTTGGCGTGGTTTATATTATAAGCCGTTGATTCTTGATATTTTGGCCTATTTGCGTTTGCTTGATAATTATCATGAGTCGTCAGCCTTATTTCGTGTCTTAAACATGAATACTTTTAAGGTCTCGCATTTAGACTTAGTGACGATTAATAAAATGGCAGCGCGAAAAGTTTGGTCGCTTTATGAAGCTCTGAAAAATATAAATGCTATTCCGGGGGTAAGCGCTGAAAGTTTTAAGAATATAAATAAATTATTAAACCTTATTGCTGATCATTCGCAACTTGTTGCCGAACAAAAGCCGACAAAAATATTTTTACAATTCGCTTATGACTCCGGACTCTTAGAAGGAATGGATCGTGATCGTGATTTAGAATTATATTCCTATTTAAATCAATTTTATCAAAAGATAAAACGTCTTGAGGAGAGCGAGCCTGATTTAAGATTAAAAGATTTTTTGACGGCAATTAATCTTGAGTTGGAATCGGGCGAAACAGGGGCATTAAAGCTTGATTTTGCCGATAATGAGACTGTAAAAATAATGACCGTTCATGGCGCCAAAGGACTGGAATTTAAATATGTTTTTATTGTAAATTTGGTTGATAAAAAGTTCCCAACTATCGCTCGCAGCGAGAAAATTTCCTTACCCGACGCGCTCGTTAGAGAAAAAATTGTAACGAGCCCTGATATTCATCTTGAAGAAGAGCGTCGTTTATTTTATGTCGCGGCAACACGCGCTAAGGAAGAGCTATATTTAACGGGCGCTAAAGATTACGGTCGAGTTCGTGAGAAAAAACCATCACGATTTATTTCTGAAATGGGGGTAGAGAACGCGCTCGTTCCGGAAATTAAACTTTCCGAGAAGAACGAATTTTTACGTGATTTACATTATTTAAATACGCGCGAATTAGTGGCAACCAAGGAGAAGCTGGCGGCGGATAAATATCCTTTACCAGAAAAATTTTCCTTTTCGCAATTAGCGGCTTTTTCAACTTGTCCGCTCCAATATAAATTTGCCTTCGTACTTAAGATTCCGGCTTCAACTGATAAGTCGAGTTTAATTTTTGGTCGTGTTCTTCATAATACTTTATATAACTTCCTTCTGCCTATTCTCAGTGAGCGCAAAAAAATGCAGGGGGAATTATTTGCTGATAATAAGAAGGATTCAGATGGGGCCGAGAGTTTATTAAATGAAAAAAGATTATTAGAGATATATACGGAATTTTGGCAGACTGATGGTTATAGCAGTAAGAAAGAGCGAGAAGATTATAAGAAGAAGGGGCTTGATGCTTTGCATAAATTTTGGACCGCCTATAGCGCTAATCCACCTAAGGAAACTATATTTCTGGAAAAGAGATTTTCTTTTAAGATTGATGGAGATGTAATTAAGGGCGCGATTGATCGTATTGATAAACATGCGGATGGAACTTTAGAAATCATTGATTATAAAACCGGAAAAACAAAAACCAAATTAGATTATTCTGAGAAGCGCCAATTAATTTTATATCAAATATTTATTGAAGAATTTTTGGGAGTTAAGGTTAATGCGCTTAGTTATTATTATTTAGAAAGCGGAGAAAAATTTACTTTTACTGCTACCGAAAAAGACATCACTCGTTTGCGGCTAGAAGTAAGAGAAGAAATTGCTGCCATTAAAAAGCGAGATTTCAGTCCAACGCCGTCGCCAATGTGCGGGTTTTGTGATTTTAATTCTATTTGCGAATTTCGTCAGGTTTAGTTACTATAAAAATATATGGATACAAATGACCGTTTGATTAGTCCGATCGAAAGACGGGGCGACGAGGCCCTTGATTTGTCTTTGCGCCCGAAAACTTTAGCTGAATATATCGGTCAGGAAAAAATTAAAGCTAATCTCGAAATAACCGTTGCGGCCGCAAAAAAACGTAATGAGCCGATAGAACATGTATTATTATATGGCGCTCCCGGCCTGGGCAAAACAACCCTCGCGCACGTTATCGCCAATGAAACGGGTGCAAATATAAGAGTAACTTCTGGGCCCGCCATTGAAAAAAGCGGTGATTTGGCGGCTATTTTAACGAATTTAGAAGCGGGCGATATTCTTTTTATTGATGAAATTCATCGGCTGCATAAAACAATTGAAGAAATTTTATATCCCGCCATGGAAGATTTTGCTTTGGATATTATTATGGGTAAGGGTCCAAGTGCTCGAACCCTGAGATTGGATTTACCGAAATTTACAATTATTGGCGCCACGACTCTTGCGAGTCTATTATCTGCTCCGCTTCGAGATCGTTTTGGCATTACCCACCATTTAAGTTTCTACGAATCTGGCGACATTGAAAAAATTATTAAACGTAGTGCTAATATTTTAGGAGTAAAAATTGAAGATGATGCGAAGGCGGCGATTGCCTCACGCAGCCGGAGGACGCCGCGCATTGCGAATCGTTTGCTTAAGAGAGTTCGTGATTATTGCGAAGTTAAGGGAGACGGAGAAATAACCTTAGCGCATTGCCTCGAGGCTTTTAAAATGTTAGAGGTCGATGAATTAGGTTTAGATTTAATTGATCGTCGTATTCTTGAAACAATCGCCAATAAATTTAAAGGAGGGCCGGTTGGCTTAAATACTTTGGCCGCCTCTACCGGAGAAGAAATGGATACGATTGAAAATATGTATGAGCCATATTTAATGCAATTAGGATTTTTAGATCGCTCACCGCGTGGGCGTATTATTACCCATTTAGGATATGAACATTTGGGAATAAAATCCCCAGGCTTAATATAGTATGGAATTTTCAGTAAAAGATTTCGATTATAATTTACCGCTCGAGCTTATCGCTCAAAATCAGATAAAACCGCGAGACCACTCGCGTCTTTTATTGTTAAATAAAAAAAACGGAGAAATCGCACATGAACATTTTTATAATATTATTAATTATTTACATAAAGGCGATTTGCTTGTTTTAAATAATTCAAAAGTTTTTCCCGCGCGCTTGATCGGGCATAAAAAGGAGACCGGGGGAGAAATTGAAATATTTCTTCATCAGAAAATTAAGAATAATATTTGGCAATGTCTTTTACGAGGAAGAATTAAAATCGGACTTATTATAGTAGTTGGCGATCAGCTTCAGGCAGAAGTAATAAGCAATAATAATGACGGGACCTGGTTAGTGAAATTTAACATTGGCGGACAATCATTTTGGGAGACAATCAATCGTCTTGGCGAAGTCCCGTTGCCGCCATATATTAAACGCGATAAGCAATCCTCGAGTGATAAAAATAATTATCAAACTGTTTTTGCTGATGATAAGAAAATTGGTTCCGTCGCGGCTCCGACAGCAGGTCTACATTTAACAGAGAGTCTGCTCAAGAAAATTAAGGCCCGTGGCGTAAAAATAGTATATGTGACCCTTCATGTTGGACTAGGAACCTTCGCGCCAATGAAAACGGAAAAAATTAAGGATCATATAATGCATAGTGAATTTGCTGAAATTAGTGCAAGTACTATTAAGGCAGTTCTTAAGGCTAAAAAAAATGGAGCACGTGTTATTCCGCTTGGGACTACGAGTTGTCGTAGCCTAGAATCGATTGATTGGAAAAAATTAGAAAAAGCTCAAATTATCAAAATGCAGTCCTTTTGGACGGACATTTTTATTTATCCTGGCTATAAATTTCAGGTTGTTAATGCCCTAATTACCAATTTTCATTTACCAAAATCAACCCTCTTAATGCTGGTTAGCGCACTGGCCGGCCAGGAAAAGATAAAAGCCGCATATTCTGAGGCAATTCGTCAAAAATATCGCTTCTTCAGCTATGGCGATGCAATGTTTATTTATTAAAATTAGCGAAAAATCACGATTTGATTTTTTTTGATTTTTCTGATATAGTTGATACATTATTATTGACTGTATCTGTTATAATCCTCGTTAGAGGTTTTTAAATATTATGAAGAAATTTTTTCTCTTCGTTTGGGAAATTATTAAAGTAGCAATGGTTTCGGCCGCTATTATAATTCCAATTCGTTATTTTTTGATTCAACCCTTTTTTGTTAAAGGCGCTTCAATGGAACCTAATTTTCATGATCGCGAATATTTAATAATCGATGAGCTAAGCTATCGCTTTACCCCGCCTGCGCGCGGACAAGTTATTGTTTTCCGTTATCCGCGAAATCCACAAGAATATTTTATTAAACGTGTAATCGGCCTCCCGGGAGAGCAAGTGCAAATTAAAGATGGCAAGGTTATTGTATTTAATGAAGCTAATCCCGAGGGCCTAACCCTTAACGAAAAATATTTGCCGAGCGGTTTAATGACTTTCAATCAAGACGACATGAAGGTGACTGTTGGACCTAATGAATATTATGTTTTAGGTGATAATCGAGGCGCGTCAAAAGATTCGCGTTATTTCGGAATCGTCAATAAAAGTTTTTTAACCGGAAAAGTTTTATTCCGTGGTTGGCCAGTTAATGAAATTACAGTTTTTAATAAAAATTATTGGCCTCAATATAATAAATAATCAATATGCCTAGACGCAAAAAAATTATGCCGGAAACGGCCATGAAAAAAACAGAAAAACGTAATGAAAAAATTACACCACGTCTTTTGGGCATGAAGGATGTTGTCGGCACAGAACAAGTCTGCCAGGAGTTCGTTATTAATAAGGCTTTGAATTTAGCAAAGCTTTATAGTTTTGTTGCGATTAAAACCCCGATTCTGGAAAGTTTTGATTTATATAAAAAATCCAATCGCCGTAATAACGATAAAGAATTTTATTTTATTGAAGGTGAGAAAAGTGAAAAAACTATTCTGCGTCCTGAATTAACTCAAGGAGTTGTCCGCGCTTATTTGGAAAATAATCTCGGTGAAAGCGGTTTGCCGTCTCGCCTTTTTTCGCTTGGTCCTATTTTCCGCCATGAAAAATTACAATCCGGGCGTTATCGCGAGTCGACCCAATTCAATTTAGAAATCATTGGCGAAAAGAAAGCGATGGCTGAAGCAATCCTAATAACTATCGCCCATAATTTTTTTGAAGAATTGCAAATTAATTCTCAATTGCAAATTAATAGCATTGGAAGTGCCGAATGTCGTAAAGAGTATAGTAATAAATTACTTGCTTTTTATAAGGAAAGGGGGCGTCGCTCAAAACTCTGTAATTCTTGTAAAAATAATTTAGGCAAAAATTGTTTAAGCCTTCTTGATTGTAAAGAAGACGCTTGCGTAAAATTACGTGAAGAGGCGCCGCAAATTGCCGATTATTTATCAGATGAAAGCCGTGAACATTTTACCAAGACTCTTGAGTTCTTAGATGAATTAAATATTAATTATAATTTTAATCCTTATTTAGTTCGTGGACTGAATTATTACAATGATACCGTATTTGAATTTTGGCCAATTAGTGAAGATGGCGCAGTTCAGGGGAAAATGGCTCTTGGCGGCGGCGGTCGTTATGATTCTCTAGTCGAAAATATGGGCGGCGCTTCAACTCCGGCTGTTGGCTTAGCGCTCGGTATCGAAAGAGCGGTCTCAAGGTTGAAGGACAAGCACCTCTTGGCAAATCCCGTAGAAGAGGATATAGTATTCATTGCCCAACTTGGAGACCAAGCAAAGCTTCGCGCTTTACAGTTATTTCAGGATTTAAGAAGGGCAGGCTTTAATGTTAGACAGTCATTTGCCTCTGATAGTTTGAAAATTCAGCTTGAAGAAGCGGTAACCATGAAGGCTAAAACAAGTCTAATATTAGGAAAAAAAGAAATAATGGACGGAACAATTTTAATGCGTGACATGGATTCCAGTGCGCAGGAAACAGTTGTTTACAAGAAAATTAAAGAGCGTTTAGCTAAAAAAGATAAATTAATTGAAAAAAGATTAAATAATAGAAAGGAAGGTGGACTTTATGGCGGATTTTAAACGAAAGCCTGGTGAAAGTTTCGAAAGTTTTTTACGAAAATTCAAAAAAGGCTTAAAAAACAGTAAAAGACTTGAAAAAGCTAGATCAATGCAGCATCTTGAGCCGAAGAATACAAAACGGCTACAAAAGAAATATGCTTTGACCAGTTTAGCTTTGAGCAAAAAAAATGAACATTTGCGACGTATCGGCAAATTGCCGGAGAGCACTATGAGACCGTAATAATATATTTATTTGGTTAATAAAAATCCTCCTTATTTGGAGGATTTTTGTTTTATTCCGGGCAGGAAGCGTTTAAAACTTTGGAAGGTAGATTCTTTGGCAAATTGTTTAATCTGATCGCGCGCGCGCCGAGTTTTAACAAACTTTAACCAGTCCTTGTTTGGATAAAGACGATTTTTTTCAGTAATGATTTCGACTAGATCGCCATTTTTTAATTCTTGATCAAGTTTTCCGAGCTTATCGTTAATAATAACGCCGGAGGTTTTATTACCTATATTAGTATGAACGGCGTAAGCGAAATCAACTGGCGTCGATTTTTCAGGAAGTTCAAAGACATCGCCGCGCGGAGAAAAAACAAAAATACGATCGCGAAAAATATCGAGTTTAATTTTTTTAACTAATTCGGTCGTGTTAGTGATTTCTTTTTGGATTTCAATAATTTCTTTTACCCAGGAAGGAGATTGGTAATTATTGCGCTCTTTTTTTGATTTATAATACCAATGCGCTGATAAGCCATAGATTGATTCTTCATGCATTTCTTTTGTTCTAATTTGAAATTCGGCCGGTCGTCCTTCGGGCCCAAAAATAGTCGTATGCAGAGAACGATAGCCGTTAGGTTTTGGTACGGCAATATAGTCTTTAAAGCGATTTGGTTTTGGTTTCCAGAGAGTATGAACTATGCCTAGTGTTTTATAGCAATCATCGATTGTTGGAACAATTACGCGAAGTCCAAAAACATCAAAAATTTCATCGAATTGTTTATCTTTTTCTTGCATCTTTCGATAAATACTATAGAGATGCTTGAATCTCGCTTCAATCTCATAAGTAATACCTGCCTCTTCAAGCTTTGGAATAAATGAATCTTTAATTTTTTGAAAAAATCGATTGCGCTCGACTTTTCTTTCAACTTCATATTTATATTCAAGATCATGAAATTGATCGGGGTAGAGGAATTTAAAACAAATATCTTCCATTTGCCATTTTAAGCGACCGATACCGAGCAAACCGGCAATCGGTGCATAAATTTCCAAAGTTTCTTGAGCAACTCTTTTTTGTTTATCAGGGGCCAAGTTCTCTAAAGTTCTTAGATTATGTAGGCGGTCGCAAAATTTGATAAAAATAACGCGGAGATCACTTGTCATGGCGAGAAACATTTTTTTTAAATTCTCGCGATAACGTTCAATGCCGCGATATTTAATTTTTCCTAGCTTAGTTACACCTCGTACTAGATTAGAAACTTCAGTACCAAATATTTTTTTTATTTCTTCTAAGTCATGTCTAGTATCTTCAGGAACATCGTGTAATAAACCGGCAGTAACAGTCGCTAAATCAGCCTTAATTTCCGCAAGGATATAAGCGGTATGCAAGGGGTGCTGGATATAGGGTTCTCCGTTTTTTCTGAGCTGTCCTTCATGTGCCATCGCCGCGAATTTATAGGCCTTTTCAAGGACGGCCGCATTTTCACTCGGATGGTTTTCTTTGAATTTATTTATAATTCTTTCGATGGTCATAAAACTGTTTTTCTTTTTACATCTTTATGTTATAATAAAGTCATCTAGATTATATCAAGAGAGTGGATAATTTAAAAGCTTTTTTTACCTTTTAGAATGAATAAAAAAGTTAAATTAATTATTTTTTTTGTTAGCTTAATCGCTTTGGCGATGACGGCTAATTTTGTGTATGCGGCAGATTTTGGCATTGCTCCCGTTTCAAATGTAATAAGTTTGGCTACTGGTGATCCGCGTGCAATCATTGGACGAATTATTCAAATTGCTTTGAGTTTTCTTGGCGTCATCGCTTTACTCTTGATAATGTATGCCGGCTTTCTTTGGATGACCTCGGCTGGCGACGATGATAAAATCTCTCAAGCTAAGAAAATTTTACAAAATGCGGTCATTGGCCTGGTTATTATTTTATCTTCTTGGGCCATTACGACCTTTTTTCTTTCTCGTTTGGCCTCGACAATCGGCGGACTACCTGGAGATATTGGTGCGAGTAATGGAGTCTTTAATAATCCCGGCTTAGGTGCAATCGGCGCCTGCACAGTAGAAAATTTTTACCCCGAGAATGGCCAAGCAGACGTTGCGCGTAACAGTTCTATTCTTATTACGTTTAAAGAGGAAGTAAATGTTAACAGTGTTTGCGTTAATACTTCTGGAGCGGCTTGTGCTTGTGATAACACTACCTGCAATAAAATTAACCCGACTGCTATTAGAATTTTTAAGAATGATTTAGGAGACGCCTGCGCCAGCGGATCATGCCCGAATACAAATACGAATTTAACTGACGTTTCCGTCTCTGTCTCCAGTAATAATAAAACTCTTGTTTTGAGCCCACTGGGATATTTAGGTGACCCAACGGCCAGCATCTGGTATTCCGTAAAAATTACTGACGATTTGAAAAAAAAATCCGATAACAGCTCAATGTTTAAAACTTGCGGAACAAATTACTTCAATTGGAAATTTGAAGTTGGGACCCGTCTTGATTTAACGCCGCCTCAAGTAGTTTATGGCGGAATTTTTCCACTTCCTGATAATGAAAAAGATATCCAAAATTTAGCCTCTCCGGCGATTGCAGCTCAGGGATATATTACTGTTAACAATTGCCCAAAAATATATAAAGCTTCTACGATAGTTAGTGTTACTCCGGTTGGGGCGTCTCCAGTAGCCGATGTTGATGCCCTTAATTATCAGGGCAATCTCACAAATTTTAAAGTTGTTATTTCTTCTGATTCTCGAGATAGAGCCCAATTATTTGATGGTAATAATATTTCTAATCTATTGGGTTCGGCCGATTTTGACATTCATGGGAACGCCAAATTTAATGGTTATTTTATTTTGCTCGCTGTTGATCGTAATCCGGGAAATTCTTGGGATATTGTTATGGCCCCGGAACAAGCAGCGGATACCTTAAGTGTTGGCAATGAAACCTATACTTTTTCTTCTGCGCCATCTGGCAATAATAATATTTATGTACCGACAAGTAATTGTACGGCGCTGACTCAGGTTAGTCGAATATATGCTGTTTTAAGTGGTGACCCGGCAGTTGATGTTGAGCGCACTGGTCGCGTTATTAATTTAACAGCTAAAGTGGCCGGAGCGAATGGTAATAAAATTTTGGTCAGTTCTACTAATAATATTGCTCTGGCAACCCAAACCCTTAGTGGCGGAGTCGATAAACAAGACTTATCACAAATAGCTGATAAAAAAGATAATCCGATGAATACGGCTATTCAAATAAATTTTAGCGAGTCGCTTAACCCTCTAAAAGTTTCTGGTCTTGCCTCCGAGGTGGCGAATTATATAAAAGTAGTAAATTACGCGGCCAGTAGCACTGCCAGCAGTACTCCTTGCGTTAATAATTCTGATTGCCGGTCTTATAAATGTGAAGGACCAAGCTCAAGTAAAAGATGCGTGGGTGATTATATCAGTGGCAAATTTTTACTTAGCAATGCCTATAAAACTCTAGAGTTTATTTCCGACAATGAATGTGGAGTTAACGGTTGCGGGGAAAAAATATATTGTTTGCCGGCTAATAGTCATTTAGCAGTTGAGATGAAGGCAGCTGATTTAAAAAATTGTACGAGCGATACTGACTGTTTAGCATTCTCACCTTTTCGAACCTGCTCTTCGACTCCTCTCGGTTATAAAACTTGTCAGAATGCGGAGAGTAATAATTATCCGACTGCTTCCGCTACTATGAACGGGATTGTTGATACGGCCGTAAACTCTTTTGATGGTGACCGTAATGTGGCTGCCGATGGTCCACTTGCTTTTTATGATGATAATTATGCATCGACGGAAAATTTGAATAAAAAAGATAATTATCGCTGGTCGTTTTATGTAAATAGCCAGATAATGGTTACCCCTCCGCAAATTGAAACAGTCACGCCTTCCCAGGGAAGTATGGGGGTTAATCTAGCCGATGCAATTAAAATTACTTGGAATGCTTTGATGTTAAATAGCAGTCTAAGGTCTGGAAGTAATATTGTTAGTAACGGAACTACAAGCGTTGAACATAAATTAATAAATCTAAAAAGTTCAGCGCCAACTGCAAATGGATATTGGATAAGTAATGACAATATCGATACTGTGCCGCTTGATGGCGAGCCAGATAAAACTATTTCTTGGATAAAACATAGTTCATTTTCTGAATCTATGTCATATCGAGCGCAAGCCGGATCAGGAGTTAAAGATATTTATCAAAATTGTTTTAAACCAAGCGCTAGCGCTAATTGCGCCGTTACTCCGACTAGCCCATCGTGCTGCTTTGGCGCCGCAACAAGTACTTTAGGAGCCGATGGTAATTGCCAATAATTAATTATTGATTTATAAATCTGTGAAATTGGTTTCCAAAAAATTAACTAAATATTTATTAGCCTTTTTTCTACTAGCCGGCGGATTATTGTTTGTTCGCCTTGTTTTTGCGCAAGACTTCGGAACTAATGCCGTTAACAACGGCTTGAATAATTCTTTGGCGACTGGCGACCCTCGAGAAATAGCTGGAAGAATAATTAATTTTGCTCTTGGTTTTTTGGGCGTAATTGCCATAGGCTTAATATTATATAGCGGTTTCCTTTGGATGACTGCGGCTGGCAATGAAGATAAAATCGACGATGCTAAGAAAATTTTGAAAAATGGAATAATTGGTTTAGTGATTATTTTAGCTTCATGGGCAATCGCTACCTTTATCCTGACAAAATTAGCAGGTACAATTAATGGAGGCAACTCAGGCGGTTGTTATGATGGCGAAACGCAGTCTTGCGGATGCGGCGGTTCGATGGTTTGTGGTAGCGGCTCTTGGAGTGGATGTATCGGATCGGACTTAAGCAATTGTATTACTCCTCCATCTAGTTGCGATTCAAGTCCAAATCCCGGCTGTCAGGCCGTAGATCAGATTTGTGCGGTTGGATATTTTTGTGATACAAGCTGCACATGTCAAAATCAAGGACAGGCAGGAGATTCTTGCGACGCTGATTTGACTAATCAAACATGCGATGCAGATAATAATCGTTGCTCCGAATATTTAAGCTGTAACCCCGATACCTGTTTATGTTCTGGCCCACCGGTTATTACCGGAATGAGTCCGGTTGGAGGATTTTGTAATACAAATCTTGATAAACCATGCGCCGTTGATACTGATTGTGATGCTGGGGATACTTGTAATTTAAGTGAGCCTAATGGCGCGGCCAATAATTTTATTACGATTTTTGGCAAAAATTTTGGTGAATATTCGGCGACTAGTAGCCAGGTTGTTTTTTTGGGAAACAATAGTCCAGTCGTTGCGACTATGCCAGCGACTATTAATCCTCTATGTATAAATTCTTGGCGCGATGATCAGATTATTGTGGCTGTTGGGGTCGGTGTTCAAACTGGACCAGTAAGGGTTGTTAACGACGAAGGCTTAGTCGATGAAACAAACAATGCGATTGGTCCACAAATAGGTGATTTTACCGCTAACCATATTACCCGTCCAGGTCTTTGCTATTTAAATCCGAATAAAGGAGTATTAAGTTCAGAAGTTGGATATCAGGGAATTAATTTATTTACCGGTAAGGCTTATTTCGGTAATTATGAAAATAATGTTCGCGGACTTGATTCAACTTTTACTAACCCCGCCGGACTATCAGGAACCTCAACGACTCCGAATATTCAAGCTGGAACTTCCGGAAGTTTTGTCGAGAAGGTAATTTCCGGTTTTCCGCAAAAAAGTAATTTTTTACGATTTATAAAAGATAAAGAAGTAGGCGAAGGACCTTATATTGTTTCTTTCTCGCCAATTGCAGGCGCACCTGGTCAATATGTAACTATTAGAGGTGCAGGATTTGGTGGGGCCAGAGGTAATAACCATGTCTATTTTACAATCGGAGGGCTTAAGACAGAAGCTTCCTATGTTTTTCCTGCGATTTGCGCAAATTCTGTTTGGAAGGATAACCAGATAATTGTTAAAGTACCCGCAACTCCTAGTGATAATTATCAGATAGAAATTAGCTTAGGCTCAAGCACAATCTCTACGGTAAATTTAAACCCTAACTCTTTAGTAGTTGATAGTAATTTAGCCCTTAAATCTAGTTTATGTAAAATTGATCCTGAGCAGGGTCCAATTGATACCCCCGTTACTCTTTGGGGAGAATATTTTGGTGCGATTGGCAGTAACGGTCTAGTTAGATTTAATTATAATAAGGACGCAAACGGAACGATTCAAAAGGAAAACGATGCGAATATTATAAAAACGACTGTGCCGAAAACGGCAGCAACAGGTCCGGTCCGCGTCATTAAAAATAATGAATGGGGCAACGAACTTAATTTTGCGGTCGGCGAGTGTACAAAAAATTCAGAATGTAATGATCAAATTTGTTGTCCTGAAAATACTTATAAAAAAGGACGTTGCGTTGCAAGCATCGATCAATGTTTTGTCGAAATTCCGACTTCAGTTTTTGAATGGAGTTTCAGTACAAGTTTTGCAGCGACTACAACCCCGACATTTGATAGTTGTTTAGGTCTATCAAAATATTTAGGAACCTGTTATCAAGGGGGAATGTGTCCGAATAGTCCAGGTTCCTGTTCGTCGCCTTCGGCTAGTTATCAAAAAACTATTGGTACATGTGATATGAGTTGCCAGGGAGTTTCAGGATGCACAGCGGCAACTTGCGTTTATAACGATATCTTAGATAAATGTGTTCAAAATATTGCTGTTGGAAATTGTAGTTTGCCGCAGACAATAAACTATACTCTTGATGGAAAAACAAATAGTATCGAGGCAAGCTGTAATAGTGATAAAAAATGGGAAATTACATTAGCTAGCTCATGTCCTATAGGTTGGACGAAGTTAACGAATAATCGCTGCGTTCAAGATGGATCCAGCTGTAATATTTGTGCAAGCAATTTAGAATGTAACGCGGTCAATGCGATTGGGCGTTGTATGTCTAAAAAGCTTTGTGCTGACGCTGATGCTAAATGTATCGATAACCCAATTGCTAGTGAAGCTGATAAATGCATTGTTGAAGTCGCCCCGAGTTGCGAATGTTGTTGTCGAATTGGTAAGGACACAGAAGATTGCTGTGCTGGTCTTACCTGTGCAGGTAAATGCGGCTCAGATTTAATAAATAATAGTAATACATATGGTTCTTGCTCTGGCTGCGCGGCTGCCGGTTCAAGTACAGAGGAACGTGATGCTGCTTGTAATTGCTCAGGTCATACATCTCAGTTTTGCGAGATAAGCACCGATCATCCTGAAGGAATTTGCTCAGATTGTTCAGGAATAACGAGTCAACAAAATTGTGGTGACCATTCTTCGGCCTGTTGTTTTGATTCTAATAAAACAGCGACTACAACTGATGATATCTGTCGCGGACTTGCTGGTGGAACAGTTGTTAGTTCAGCTAAGGGAAGCACTGACTATGGTTATTGCGCATACTTCAATTGTTTTAGCTCTACGGTTCCGCCAATTGGCGATCCGCTTGTTTGCGCTTCAACAACTCCTCTAAAGATTGGATATTTCAATAAAGTCAATACTTGTATTGGCGATTGTCCGAAAGGAATCGGTAGTGATCCTTGCCGTGCTTTTGATGGTAATAAGGATACCTGCGCGAATGAAGGCGCTTGCTGCTATAATGCCACTACTTTGAAATGTATTTCTGGAGATAAAATTGTTGGTGGACAGAATAATGGATATTGCGCCTACTATGATTGTCAGACACCTCCAGGAAATCCTTTGCTTTGCAATTTAACACCGACTACAACTCCAATTTTCTCAAGTACATCTACTTGCGCGGCTTCTTGCGCTAACCCTCCGGGAGGAGCTGGTCTAGATTGTAGCGATAACGTCGCGACCTCTACTTGTAATTTTGGTTTATGTAATTTTGCAGGCTTTGCCTGTTTGAAAGATACTGGAGCGGGCGGAGCATATCCTGATTGCGGAACTTGCTGTTGCCAAGTTGGCAATACTCCGGATTCTTGTGCTAGTGCGCTTACTCCTAATTTGCATTGCCAAGCTGATAAAGGATCTTGTTCTGGGGCTGGTCGTGGATTGTGCTGTGGGTGTACTAAAGATGGCGATTGCGGGTCGATTAATACAACAGGATGCGGTATGGATGCTTGTTGTGAAGCGCGGCCGAGTGTCGCTTCGAGTTCTCCGGCTGCCGCATCAACAAACGTTTGTCGGAATGCCTCCTTGGAAGTTAGCTTCAATCAAAACATGGATTTAACTAGTTTCGGAAATAACTTTATATTATTTGAAGAGCGGGCTTTTGGAAATGGAGTTTGTCCGGCCGGAACTTATGTAACTGACGCTAAATCAATCGAAGAAATGATGCATTCGCAAAATAGAAATATTTTTGCCCGTCTTTGGTTAAGTCTTAGCTCGACAGCAAATCGTTTGTTCGGGAGAGTCAACGAACAGGCCCTCGCGACTCCTCCGGACCCAGCAAAATTATATTGTGCAATTGCAGGAACAACTAGTGCTCAGGAAAACGGAAAGTATACTAGCTTAATTTTTACCCCAACAAAAATTCTTAATCCGGCCACAAAATATTATGCCGTAATTAGAGGTGACGAACTTTTAAATAGCGAAAGCGGTATATTAAGTTATGCTAAAATTGGCATGAATGAAAGAGGTTTGAATGAGGGCAATGGAACATTTGTTGCAAGTAATTTAGTCCAATTTAATAAGCGTGCTTATCAAAATTCATATAGCTTTCAATTTACCACCCTTTCTGATCAAGGCGTGAATGCTGGAGTTTGTGCAGTTGACCACGCGACAATTAATCCGGCTTCTTACTTGTTTAAAACAACGGTTAATGATCTTAATGAGAAAGATGATAATGTTTCCGATCGGACATTCGACACAATATCTGACCGCGATAAAGCATATACCGTCGGTGCTTATAGTTCAGATGGACAATTGCTTCATCCGATTACCGGCTATGCTTGGAGTTGGAATTGGTCAAGCGATAATACAAGCATAGTTAGAGTCGTAGATCTCGCAACAGGGACTCCGTCCTCTATCATTGCTGATCGCAAATTAATTCAAGCGCAACCCAATATTACCGATGGCCAGACTAAAGTTAACGCTGTAGTTAATATGAGTGCCTATAGACCAGCTGCTGGTTGCGGTGCTAACTGTAATGCTTATTTCAGCGGAGACGGTGAAATCGGATCGAGTGACGCTTATGTCTTTATCTGCAATAACCCTTGGCCAGCCATTGCGGCTAGCGGAACTTGGTTCCCGTGGAACGACGCGACTGGCAATTGCTCTGTTAACCCTGTTAATTGTGAAAATTATAATTATAAATTTTATTATTGCCGGGACGCTGGGGCGGGAGGAACTTTAGATGATTTACCGGCAATTGATAGCACGCCGGTTGTCCGTGGCCAGGGCAGCAATTTACTTTGTAGCTCCGATAAAACTCCATGTACAACTTATGGTAGTGTTTGTGGTATCGATCAAAATGGCGATGGTAGCCCGGATGGTCTTTGTTTCTGGAATGTACTTAAGGAATCATATTTCATGCGCGAAGCAATCTTGAATGGCGCTGATATTATTGCTGCAACAGACACAAAAAATAACGGTGAAGTTCAGGTTGATTGGCGCTCGGCTGCTAGCGGCGTTGGATCATATAAAATATATTACTTAAAGTCTGGGAAGGGAACGATGTATTCAAAGGAGGTAACGGCGGCAAGCGTCTGCACTCTTTCTGGTTTAAATTATAATTGCAGTACTAAAATTAACGGCCTCGCTAATGATCAATCCTATGTTTTTAAGCTGACAGTCATTTCCGTCAATAAAACAGAAAGCGCAATGTCTAACGAAAAAACAGCGACTCCGACCGATCAAACAAAGCCATCGAAACCGATTGGTCTCATCGGTGATGTTGAGCCAAAAGGAAATCAGGCTTATTTTACTTGGACGGCTAACCCCACTAATGAGGGGGTTTCGTTTTATCGCCTTTATGCTGGTGTAACTAGTGGCGTCTATGGGGAATCTTTTGAAACTGCTCCCGGCTCAACAAGTTTAAAATTTTCTCTCGATCAATTTCCGCAGAGTGTCTACTATTTCGCGGTAACAGCTATTGGCGCAAATAATCATGAAAGTGATAAATCAATCCAAATAAGAGTTAACATGCAACCGAAGTAAATTTAATTTTTTATATATGAGAAAAGCTAAACTGGCTATTTTTTTCGGAATTTTTTTAGTATTTTCGCTGTTTTTTGTTTTTAGACAAAGCTCGGCGCAAATAAGCGGCGGTAGCGATGCTATCGCTGTGAGAATTATTCCAAATCCAAATCATTATAGTATTTATCGCTGGTATGATAGTCAGGGCTTTAAAGGCTCACCACAAGCGCTTAGTGTCGATGGTTACGAAGCTGTTCGCGATGGTCGAACGGTTTATGTTAACGCGGCCAATATTAAAGGCAAGTCAATTTATACAAATATTTATCTTATTTCGTATAATCAGGATCCTTCTCCAAAAACGGTCGACATTCTTGGCCAAATTGTTAAGTATTGGAAATTTAATAATGATATCGTTGAACAAAGTAATCCCGGTCCGCAATGCGCGATATCTTCCTTGTCGTGTTTAAGCGACGCCGATTGCTCGAAGGATCAGACTTGCGCAAGCTCGGGAATAGCTTCAAGTTCGTGTCAGCTAAAAGTATCGGTTAATTGTTCAACTGATGATTCTTGTCCGCAGAATTTTTTCTGTAATAGTATCAAATCAAAAATTATTCGTGATTTAAATAGAATCGGTAAAACGGAGGAATTAAAAGATGCTCTTTTTGCCTATAAATCAAGTAATGGTTATTATCCACGTTTATCTGCCGGAAGCTACCTGAGCGGGCACACAGTTTCAGTTTGGCCTAGTTGGTCGCAAACATTTTTGTCGGAATTAAACATGGCGCAAAATTTAGTTGATCCGATTAACAGATTGGGCGCCTGCGCCAGCTTTGATGCCCAAACCTGTTGGAATAAAGAAACAAAAAGATTTGTTTATGCGCCAACTGCAACTTATTTAATGTTGCCAGTTGGGAGCTATGGTTTTGTTTATAAAACTGATGCCAACGGTTCTAATTATAATCTTTGTGCGGTAATGGAAACGCGCGAAGCGATCTCACAATTAAATTTTCAGTTTGCCCCTAATAATCCTTCTGCCTCTAATTGTGTTACAGCAACTGGAATTATTTCTGGAGGGAATACTAATAACTCTGCACCGCGAATTATTGATTCTTATCTAACGGGCGAAGCGGATCAGGAATTTAATGGTTCGATCAATGTAATTGATGATCAAGGGAATCCAATCTCTTGGACTTTTACGACGAGTGCTGCTAATTGGTCAACTTGGAGCGCGGCTCCAATTTTGAAAGCAACGACTAATGACAACCAAAAAAAGATTTACGCGCTTCGTGCTGGGGCACCGGGAAATTATAATATTTCTTTAAATATTAGTGATGGACAAAATGCTTTCTCAACCACGACACCGATTGTAATTGTAAACACAAAACCATTTGTCGAATCAGATAATGGCGTCTATGTTGTAAACCCATATATTCCATTCTCCTATAGTTTATATTTTTCCGATAATAATTTACCGGCTAATCCAGTTTTTGCTTTTTCCCTGTCGAAAACCGGCGGCAGCTCAAGCTTTAACATGCTTTCATTTGCCTATTCAATAGTTCCGGCCGGGACAAATCGATATAAGGTTACTTGGCAGGGCGTGATACCAACGACGAATAAATTTTATGCCGATTCAGAAGGTATTTATCGCATAACAGTTAGAGATAAATATAACGATAGTACGGTAAAAGATTTTAAGATTACTATTAAAACAGAAGCGCCAGCCTTAACATTTAATTGCGCGACTAGCCTGCGTCTTGGTAAGGTTTATTCTTGTTTTTTGGGGTATGTTAGAGAGGGAAACCATAATATAACTTATACGGGAGCAAATCTGCCAACTGGTATAACAGTTAGTACTAGTTCTTTAGTTGTTGACGGGCAAGGAGAAGTAATCCAGCTTCCTGTGTCAAAAATATCTAATGGTTTTTTAGCAAAATTATTTAATCTTTTCAAATTTAATAAGGCCGAGGCAGCCGCAAGATCAATCGCTGCTGCTGTTACTCCGGGGAGTACTGTTGTGGCTGCCTATCTAAGAGGGACTACTAACGCAGCGACTAGTAGCCAAATTTCTATAAAAGCGACAAATGAATATGGCGCCTCTTCGACTAAAGCATTTACTCTTAATATAAATAATTATTGTGGTGATGGCTTAAAGCAAGAACCAAATACTGAAGGACGTGGTGGAATGTATAATGATGGTTATGAAGATTGTGATAGTGCTTCTGGACTTTCTCTTGCTGCCGGTAAGCCAGTTGTAAGTAGCAACCCGGCTTTGCAATATGGTTGCGCAACATATAGCTTTAATACTCCTTATCCAATCCCAAATAATAATTATTGTGTTTATAAGTCCCCAGTTGAAAACGGTGGATATTGTGGTGATGGTTATTGCCAATTAAAAGTTTATTATAATGGAGCTACATCCTCAACTTTAGTTGAAAATAGTACTAATTGCGTCGCAGATTGTAGCCCGACTTGTACGCCGAATTGTACTGGTCTCTCATGTGGCACAAACGGCTGCGGTGGCAGTTGCGGAACTTGCACCACTGGGCAGACCTGTTCAAATGGCCAGTGTCAGACCGTGCCAAGTTGCGCTACTTGCGGTAATGGAATTTGTGGAGCCGGAGAAACAGCGACTAATTGTCCAAATGACTGTACATATGGTGCTTGTCTTAAAGATTATTCTAAGGTAATGGTTTATGAAGAAATATGTCCAAGCTATGGAACTGAGTATACTTGCGATACGACGCATTGTATTTGGACTGGATCATCTTGGGATCAAGGATATTGTACTCCAAAACAAGCTTGCCCTTCGGTTGAAACTTGTAACGCGATAAAAAGTTCTGGTTCTTGTAATGGAACTTTTTGTTGCACCTGGGACGCAACTATTCATAACGTTCCTCTAAAGTGCGGCGACGGTATATGTTCCCCTTCAATTGGCGAGAATTTAGCCTGTTGTCCGGCGGATTGCGGAAATATTTGCACACCTGATTGTGTTGGAAAAGTTTGCGGAAGTGATGGCTGCGGTGGCACTTGCGCGCCCAATAATTGTGGCGCTAGCGCATATTGCACCAATGGACGCTGTATGACAACTTGTACCCCTAATTGTTCGGGGAAAACTTGTGGTGACGATGGTTGTGGTAATAGCTGTGGCACCTGTGCTTATCCAAAGGTTTGCAAGAATAATGGGATTTGTTGCGAAGCAAACTGCAATGGCTGTATTGCCGGAGTTTTGCAATCAACAAATTGGCAGTTTTGCGGCGGGACTTGTTGTGACCCTCTTACCCAGAAATGTTGCAATAGTGAGTACTGTACTGCAAAGAATGCAATTTGTAATGCCGCCCAATAATTTTTTAATGTTTTAAATATTATGAAAAATAAAAAATTAATAATTATAGTTAGTGCTATCGCTCTAATATCAATAGTTGCAGCGGTGATAATTTTAAAGCCGTCTCGTTTATTTTATAAAAGCTCTGAAACAGTAAATGTCCCAGCGGAAAATTTCACTGCAGACTTCTTGAGCCCGAACGAAAAGCAATCCCTAGACATCACAACGGATTTGAAGGTGCAGGCCATAAAGAGGGATGAACAGGGAGAAGTTATGGTTTATAAAATTATTCGTGAGGATAAAGATATAATTAATCCTGCGAATATTAAACCGATTAGCCCGCGTGTAAATCAGTAACTGGCCAAGGAAAACTATATTCGCTATAATTAAGGTAATAACTAAATTTGAATAAAAGATATGTTTAACGATTTAAATAGCGCCAATCCTAATGGTCGATCAGCCGTAGATGATATATTTGCAGAAACAGACAAGCCAAGTGTTGGCGGCCCACAATCTGATATTGAAACGCATCGTGTTGGCTTGGCTGTAACTGGTGAAAATTTACCGCCTATGCAATCACAAGAGACGGGCGCGAAAAAAAATTATTTAAAAATAATAATTATTATCGTCGTAGTATTGGCTGTTTTAGGAGGAGGCTATTTTACTTATTCTCAATTTTTCAAAACAAGCCCTAGTGATAATGCGCTTGTTACTCCGCCCGCAAATAATCCAAAAGTAAGCACAAGTACTCCAAAATCTAATGATACTGGTTTTGTTTCTGTTGTTCCGGGAGCATCGAGTACGGCGACAGTAAATCCCATAGGTGAGGCCACGAGTACTGACCAAAACACTTTAAATCCAATAGCTACTAGCACGCCAGAGCCTGTTATTGAATCAACAATTGACTCTGATAGCGATGGACTAACTGATATCGAAGAAAAGATTTCCGGAACAAATATTAATGTTATTGATACTGATAATGATGGCCTCAGCGATTACGAAGAAGTAAAAATTTATCATTCTAACCCGCTTAATGCCGATACCGATGGTGACACTTTTTTAGATGGAGCTGAAGTTAAAAGCGGATATGACCCAAATGCTAAAGGAGCAAAATTACCGGGAAATTCACCTATAAAGTAAGGAGAAAACGCCAGAAAATATAATGGTTTATGTTAAATAATCTTGATCCAAAATCTCGGCCACGGCCCAGCATTCTCGGGGGCGCTACTAAGCGTCCTCGTCTTTCGCTGAACTTACACACCATGCCGCAGACTGTAACTAGCCACTGGAAAAAGTGGCTTGTTTTGGGTTTTTTAATTTTAGGAATATTTGCGATTGTTTCTTTTTTGCTCTACACCTTCACGCAATAAATTATGTTTGGGAATAAAAATAAAAAAACAAATACCAACGAAGAAGAAATACTTACTAAGGTAAATCAAGACATGATTGTTCGCAACATGCCTAGTTTAGCGAGAGTTAGCGGAAGTCTTCCTCGGCCCAGTGACCAAAATGCGCAAGCGGGGCAGACACAAAGCAATAATTTATCGAGCATGTCAGCCCCGAAGAATAATTTTAAAATGGTCGGAGTTGTAATTATTGCTGGCGGTTTCCTATTAATCGGCGGCTTAGTTTATTTAAGCTATGTTTATATTATTAAACCGCAAACTACTCAGACGAAAGCTCCAGTCGTAACTATAGTTTCGGAAAAAGTTAGCGTCGTTAATACGCCCCGAGCCACGGCTACAGATGAGGTTTTAATTGCGACGACTAGTCTCGTTGCAACCGTAACACCATCAACGCTTGATATCTCGACTTCGACTGATTCCATTATTATGAACGAGGAGTTGGGCGGAAAACAAAATGTAAATTTACCGCCATTACTTGATACGGATGCCGATGGCTTAAATGATCAGGAGGAGACTGTGCTTGGGACAAATTTAACACTCGCCGATTCAAACGGAAATACTTATTCTGATCTCGTTGAAATTAATAATAATTATAATCCGGTTGCGTCAGGAAAATTAAGTGAGAATTCTAATTTGGCTAAATATACAAATAAAATTTTTGGCTATGAAATACTTTATCCTAAAGAATGGTTAGTAAATTCTTTAAATCAGGATTCGGTTATTACCTTTATGGCGCCAGATGATTCAATTATTCAAATTTCAGCTCAAGAAAATACTGACCGCCAAAGTATTCTCGGTTGGTACGACAGCTCTTTTGCTGATTCGACCATAACTTATGATAAATTAAAAACGACTAGCACCTGGGATGGAATTTATAGTAATGATAATCTTAATTTTTATTTAACTGACAAAAAGCGGACAAATGTTTACGTTATTTCTTATGTGCCAGCAGTCGATTCATATTTAGCTTATCCAAATATTTTTGCCCTAATGATTAATTCGCTTTCTCTTAAATAATTTTTATATTAAATTGTATATTTTAAAAAACAGGGCCGTTTGGGCCCCGTTTTTTGTAAATTTATTTTCTGATAATTTTATCGATGATTCCGTAATTTTTTGCTTCGTCGGCGCTCATATAATAATCGCGGTCACTATCTTTTTCTACGGTCGCAATTTTTTGTCCAGTATGACTCGCTAGAATTTTATTCATTTTATCTTTAATTTTTAAGATATGTTCCGCGCGGATTTTAATATCAGAGGCTTGGCCTTCGGCTCCGCCCATGACTTGATGAATCATTATTTCACTGTTTGGCAGAGCGAATCTTTTTCCTGGTGCCCCAGCGGCGAGTAAAACCGAGGCCATTGAGGCGGCCATGCCGATGCAAATCGTCGAGACTGGTGACTTAATATATTGCATGGTGTCGTATATGGCGAGCCCAGATGAAACCGATCCGCCTGGCGAATTGATATAGAATTTAATGTCCTTATCGCTGCTTTCCGCGTCTAAAAATAGAAATTGAGCGATAACGATATTGGCTGTGTGATCGTCTATCGGCTCACCCAAAAAGATAATTCTGTCCTTTAAAAGACGGGAGTAAATATCGTAAGCACGCTCAATTTGGCCCTCTTTTTCGATAACTGTAGGTATTAATGGCATATATTTATTGATTATTAATAAGTGTATTATAAATAAAATTGGCCTTTTTGTAAAGACTAGAGCTTGATTTTTATTTTTAACTATTCTAATATTTTAGGGTCTATAGCTAATATAAAATAAAACCGGCTCTTTTAGGCCGATCACATTTTTTTACAATATTATGTCATTTATGCAAAAATTCTCGAAGTTGTCTGTTCGAGCTAAAGCCTGGTGGATTTTGGGGATCATTATTGTTTTTGCCATTACTGTCGGCTTAACCGCTGGTGGTAATGTTTACAATGGTTTTGCAAAAAATTTAGCCAACAAAACTAATCAAATTGTTGTTCTTCCGCTTGTTAAAGATTTGCCCTTTAGCTTGGGTCTAGATCTTCAAGGTGGAACTCATTTGGTTTACCAAGCGGACGTTAAGAATATTCCCGAGAAGGATAGAGCGGGCGCTCTTGAGGCCGCGCGTGATGTTATCGAACGCCGCGTGAACGCTTTTGGCGTCAGCGAACCAGTTGTCCAAGTTAATCAGGGGGCCGGCGGTGAATATCGCATCATTGCGGAATTAGCTGGCATTAAAGATGTTGCGGAGGCAATTAAATTAATTGGTGAAACTCCAATTCTTGAATTTAAAGAACAAGGGACACCAACCGCCAAAGTTACTGGAACCTCAACAGCAGCCGAAATTACGCAAACTTGGGTTAATACTGAATTAACTGGTAAATACTTAAAACGAGCAACTTTGCAATTTAATCCGAGCGATGGTTCTCCGGAGGTTTCTTTAGAGTTCGATGCTGAGGGATCAAAAATGTTCGAAGATATTACCGCTCGCAATGTTGGAAAACCAGTAGCGATCTTTTTAGACGGCTATCCAATCAGTGTACCAACCGTCAATGAAAAAATTACTGGTGGTAAGGCAAATATTTCTGGAAAATTTAATGTTGAAGAAGCGAAATTATTGGTAAAGCGTTTGAACTCAGGCGCCTTACCAGTACCAATCAGTTTAATTTCTCAAAAAACAGTTGAAGCGAGCCTTGGAGTTAAATCCATTAATAATAGCATGAGAGCTGGTTTGCTGGGTTTATTACTGGTTTCTCTTTTCATGATTATCTATTATCGCTTGCCTGGGCTTTTGTCTGTCTTGTCTTTATTAGTATATGGCGTAACCGTTTTGGCTATTTTTAAGGCTCTGCCTGTTTGGCTTGCGCTAGTTCTAGTTGCGGTAATGGTAGGACTAATATTCTATACTTTTAATGAGCTAAAACTATTTAACGGAACGCAAGCAGTTTTATTCTCTGTTATCGGTATATTATTGTTTTTCTATGCACAGCAAGCGGTTACCTTGACCCTTTCTGGTGTCGCTGGTTTTATTCTTTCGATTGGTATCGCGGTTGATGCAAATATTCTAATTTTCGCTCGTACACGTGAGGAATTGAAATTAGGAAAATCTGTTAGCCAAGCAGTCGACAGCGGCTTCAAACGTGCCTGGCCGTCAATCCGCGATGGAAATGTTTCAACTCTTATCACATGTTTGATTTTGATGTTTTTCGGAACCTCTTCAGTGAAGGGCTTCGGTACAACTCTATTTATCGGTATCGCCGTCTCTCTATTTAGCGCCATTGTTATTACCCATACTTTATTCGTGGTAATCCTCGGGGATTGGTTAGAGAAGAGAACTTGGCTACTAGGAGTTAAAAAAGCTAAGGTTGAAGACAATAAATAATAATAAATTATATGATTTATAAGATAATCCAAAAAAGAAGAATCTTTCTATCGCTATCAAGCATGGCGGTTGTCGCTTCAATTTTAGCGCTCATTTTCTGGGGTTTAAATTTCGGCATTGATTTTACTGGTGGAAGTTTAATGGAAGTTGAATTCAAAAACTATCAACCAACAATGACGGAAATTCAAGATAGTCTTAAAGATGTGAATTTGCATAGCTTAATTATTCAGCCAACCGAAAATTCAACGATTTTGCGTTTTCAAGAAAATACCGAAGATGTTCATCAAGCAGTTCTTAAGAAATTACAGGAATTAGTTAAAAACAAACCAGAGGCCGGGTTTAAAGAACTTCAATTTGACTCAGTCGGCGCTTCAATCGGGCAAGAGTTAAAGAGTAAGTCCTTTAATGCAACTGCCATTGTTTTCATCATGATTATCCTTTATATTACCTGGGCCTTCAGTAAGGTTTCAAAACCGGTCGCTTCCTGGAAATATGGTGTCGCCGCGATTATCGCTTTAATTCATGATATTCTCTTTATTCTTGGTGTTTTCTCAGTTCTTGGTCATTTCTATGGGGTTGAGGTAAATACGCCCTTTATAGCGGCCGTTTTATCGGTTCTGGGCTATAGCGTTAGCGATACCATCATTGTGTTTGATCGTATTCGCGAGAATTTGCCTAAGAGCCATGAGGACTTCGAAAATACAATTAATCGCAGTGTTAACCAAACCTTAACTCGTTCAATTAATACCTCGTTCTCAGCTATTCTCGCTCTGTCAGCGATTTTATTCTTCGGCGGAAGCACAATTAAAGATTTTGCTTTAGCTCTTGTTATCGGTATTTTTATTGGAACTTATAGTTCGATATTTATCGCTAGCCCAGTCTTAGTTGTTTGGGAGAAGCTTAGCCATCGCAAAAAATAGTCTAATATCAGATAAAAAAACATGAAAAAAGGGTTGTTCTCAGCCCTTTTTTTATTTGCTATAATGGATGTATGAAGAAATTTGTGAAATTCCAAGCCAAAGAACTCCTCGATCTATTGATCGAGTTTGTTTATTTGGCGCTAATATTTATCGTTCCTCTGTATTTTTCTTTGGCTTTTCCGACTTATAATATCTTTGAGCTTAGTAAATTAGCACTATTTCAGGCGGCTATCTGTCTTTTGTTTTTTTTGACCTTCTTAAAACTTATTCTTTATTATCCGCCCAAGTTATTAAGGTCCCGCGACATGCGAGTAATTGGAGAATTATTTAAAAAATACGCTCTAATACCTCTCATATTTATTTGTGGTTTAGGTATAACTATATTTTTCTCAAGTAATCCGGCTCAATCTTTTTTTGGCTCTTATGATCGTCAGGCTGGGTATTTAAGCTATATATTTTATTTTTTGTGGTTTCTTCTTGTCGCATATAATATTGGAACAATTGATAATCGTATTTCCCGGCTTGATACTCGTGACACTCTTGAGCAGAAAATAAAACGGCTTATTAGCGTCGCCGTTCTTTCCAGTTTTTTTGTCTCTTTATATGGAATTCTGCAAATTCTCGGACTTGATTTTCTTGTTTGGCCGGAGGATCCATTTTTAACCAGAAGAACAATATCTACTTTCGGACAACCGAATTTTTTGGCGTCATGGCTTCTTATGCTAATCCCGCTTAGTGTCTATTTAGTATATAAGAACAAAAAAAATATCATCAAATTTTTTTATGTTTTAGTCCTCTTATCGCAACTCGCCTGTTTATTTTTTACCTCAAGTCGTGGCGGACTAATTGCTTTTGCTTTAAGTTTTATTTTACTTATTATTTATTTGGTATTTTTTATAAAATTAAAAAAACCATATAAATTACTTGCTGGCCTGGGGATGCTCGCGCTTATCGGTATTGGCCTATTGGCTGTTAATTTCATAGTGCCAGGCAGACTTGGAACTCTGTTCGATTTCCAGAGCGGAAGCATGGCGGCACGGGTAAATTTTTACGCCGCGGCATCGGACTCAATAATCAAGAAGCCGATTTTTGGTTACGGCTTGGAAAATAGTGCTGATGTTTTTATAAAATATTATTTACCGGAGTGGGGAATACTCGGAGACATTGGCGCCTCGACGGACAAGGCGCATAATCTAGTGTTAGATATTCTTTTAGCTTCTGGTTTTTTTGGACTCCTTTTATTTACTGCTCTTTATTATAGTTTTTTTCGCTTAGCCCATAAAAATATTCAGGACAAGAAAATGGGTGGCTTGTCACTCGCTTTGGGGCTTGGTGCGGCAGCCTATTTATTTTCCTTATTATTTAGTTTTACAATAATTGCTGGTGAAATATTTTTTTGGCTCTTTCTCTCTTTACTCTCGGTTATAAATTTTAAAGCGACAAATAAAGTAAGCGATTCGTCTGACAATAATAAAATTTTTGATGGAAGTGTCTCATCCAAAATAATCGTCTCAATTGTTTTGCTCCTAATAATGATGAGCGGAATTTATTATGAGTTTAGACTAATTACTGCTGATCATTATTTTAATCGTCTTTATTATGCGCTTGGAGAGAGACAGTATTTTACTTCTTTTGTTCTTGCAGATTATGCAAAAAAAGCAGAGGCTAATCCAATCAACCAGGAACACTATGACCAATTTTTAGGAGATAAATTAAGCGATTTTTATCCTGATATCGCAGAAGTTTCCGCGAAAAGAACGGCCTACAAGAGACTACAAGACTTAGACAATAAGCTAAGACCAAATTCTTCTGAAAATATTTTTGTTAAAGCTAAAATAAATTCCGCTCTTGGAAATTATCAGATATCAGAAGATTATTTTTATCAAGTGATTAGTGCCTCTCCTTATTGGCCAAAAACGTATATCGAATTAGCTCGTCTTTTTACCCGGGAGAGAAGATCCCACGAAGCAATTATTAATTATCAGATGGCCCTATCTAATTTGCCGGAATTTTCTGATCCGCGCCTTAATGAGCAACATAAAATTATTTTGAACGTTTATCGTAAAATAATATTCCGTGAGATGGGCGATATTTATTTTAGTGATGAGAATTATGCCGAGGCCGAGGTGGCTTATCAGTCGGCCTATAAAAGTGATGTGAGTGATTATACTTTATTAAAAAAAATCGCTGACACCTTTTATCGTCGCAGTGATTTAAATAAGGCCTTGGAATATAATGAGCGCGGATTGGCACGTAATCCCAGTGATTATAATTGGTCTTTAGCGCTTGCTGTTATTAATAAACAATTGGGAAATTTTGTGATTGCGCAATCTTATCTTGAAGCTGCGATTAAACTTGCGCCCGAAGAAACGTGGTTAATTAAATTAAGGTCAGAGTATTAAATATATGGAAAAAATCTCTGCCTGCTTGGTGGTTATTAATGAGGAGAAATTGATTGGGCGCTGCCTAGACAGTTTGCGCGGAGTAGTAGATGAAATTATTTTGGTTCATGATGGAGACTGTGGCGATAAGACATTAGATATTGCTCGAAGCTATGGGGCAAAAGTTTATATTGAAGCATTCGCTGGTGGCGCCGAGGAGCATCGCCCATTCAGTTTCAGTCGGGCGAGCAATAATTGGATATTACAAATAGACGCTGATGAATATCTGTCGCCTGAATTAAGAGATAATTTAAGAAATTTAGTTAGTGCGCCGAAAGTTAGCGCCTACGAATTGCTTTGGCCTATAAGGAATAAGGATCGCGAAGTAAAAGCTGCTTGGCCATATAAAAGATGTTTATTTAGAAAAGATAAAATTTCTTTTTTAGGAATTCTGCAGTTTATAGTTGAAGTTGAAGGACCGATAAAACAAGTAAATTATAAACTTGAGCATCGCCCTGCCTATAATAATTATTCCTTTGCGTCATTCGTAACAAAACAACTACCCTGGGCCCGACTTCAGGCAAAATATTACCTACAAGATTTTTCCGCAATAAAAAAATTTAATTATCAGGCAAGTGATTGGTCAACACTAATTCGTCTAAGAAGAAAATTTCCTTTACTATTAATACCAGCAGATTTTTTAGTTACCTTTTTAAATAATTTATTTAGTGGGGCTTACAAAGCTGGTGTGCCTGGTTTGTTAATAAGTCTTCGGGCGGCACTATATCGCGCAGCGCTTGATTACTATATATTTAAACTAAAAAAATAAATGTTTTCCTTCGTTATTATTAATTATAATACAGCAGAACTAACGAGCGCCTGCATCGAGTCGATTTTTAAATATTGCGAGCTCGGAACTTTTGAAATAATTTTAATTGATAATAACTCATCGGCCAGCGATCGCGAAATTTTAAGCCAGTGCTTTAATAATCGGATAAAGATAATTCTAAACAAAAAAAATTATGGCTTTGCTCGAGCTAATAACCAGGGGGCAAGTAGCGCACAAGGGGATTATTTATTTTTTCTTAATAGCGACACGATTATAAGTAGCAATATTTTACGTCCAATTCAAACTGCTTTCGAAAATGAAAAAAGTCTTGGAGTTGTCGCGCCGCGCTTATTATTAAAAGATGGGACTGAACAAGCCTACGCTTACGGATTAAAAAAATCGTCTAGCGATTTATCCTGGGTTAGCGGGGCCGCTCTAATAATTAGACGGAGTATTTTTCTTAGTTTTGGTGGTTGGGATGAAAATTTTTTTATGTATTATGAAGATGTAGATTTATGTCGCTCAGTCATCGAAAAAGGCTATAAGATAAAGCGCTTAGCTGAAGTCGCAATTACGCATTTACGTGGAGGAAGTCCAATCCCTTATTGGCGCCGTAAAATTTTTTATTATAAATCAAAATTTTTATATATATTTAAGCATAATTTTAAGCTACTATGATGTATATTTTTTCTGCATTTTCTTTTTTACTTGGTTTAATAATAGGCAGTTTTTTAAATTGTTTAATTTGGCGTTTATATAAAAATGAAACAATCGGCGGCCGTTCTTATTGTCCGAAATGCCGCAAACAAATTGCTTGGTATGATAATATTCCCCTCCTAAGTTTTATCATTCTTGATGGCAAGTGCCGATATTGTGAGAAGTCAATTTCTTGGCAATATCCCTTAGTCGAACTTATAACGGCAAGTTTATTTCTTCTCGCTTTTTTAAATGATAGCCAGTGGCCGCAATTTTCTTTGCTCTTAGCTCGTGATTGGCTCTTAATAATTACTTTAATAATTGTTTTTGTTTACGATTTGCGCTGGCAATTAATTCCGATGACCATTGTTTGGCCGATGTGTTTCGTTTTCTTTCTTTTAAATTTACTCTTAGGATTTTCCTGGTTCATTATTATTATCGCCGGGCTTGTAGCAGTAATTTTCTTTTTAGCTCAATACCTAATTACTCGCAAAAGAGGCTTGGGGGAGGGCGATATTTGGCTAGGATTATTACTAGGCCTAAGTTTCCCTAGCTGGCCGCAGCTCTTTTTAATTATGATTATCTCTTACGGCCTTGGTTCCTTAATTGGCTTAACGCTACTCATAGCTAAAGAGAAAAAAATGAAATCAAAAATTGCCCTTGGTCCATTTTTAGCTTTCGGGGCTATTATTACCTTAATTTGGGGAGACAGAATAATTAATTGGTATTTGAGATTATTTTCTTAAAAAAAGGAATTGTTAAATTTTCAGAAATTTTGTATAATATTAACAGCAATTACTAATCTTCAAATTGTTTTATTTTTATTTAATTCGTTATAACTATGAAAGATAATATTATCGCCGGCCTCGATATTGGCTCGACTTCAATTCGGCTGGTGATCGGTCAAAAAATCCCAGGACTCGCCGGGGAAGAACTTCAGATTATCGGTGCAGTTTCTGTGCCGACGGCCGGCGTTAGTCGCGGTATTGTTAATAGTATTGAAGAAACAACTTCTTCAATTTCTGCGTGTTTAGAGAAGGCAGAAAGATTAGTTGGTGTCCCTATTAGCCGCGTTTGGGTTGGGATTAATGACCCGCATATTAAATGTGAACGTTCGAAAGGTGTTGTGGCCGTTGGACGTAGCGATGGCGAAATTGGAGAGAATGACGTTAATCGAGCAATTGAAGCCGCACGTGCTTTAGCGGTTCCGGTTAATTATGAAATTCTTCATGTTATCCCGATTAAATTTGCCGTGGATAATCAGGGAGATATAAAAGATCCGATTGGCATGAATGGTATTCGTTTAGAAGTAGAAACTCTAATCGTACAAGGCCTAAGTACACAAATTAAAAATTTAACGAAAGCAATATATCGTACGGGTTTAGAAATAGAAAATTTAGTGCTGGGCCCCTTGGCAGCGGCTGAGGCGGTGTTGAGCACTAAACAGAAAGAGTTGGGAGTCGCCTTGGTAAATCTAGGATCTTCCACTACTTCGTTAGCGGTATATGAAGAGAGAAATTTAATTCATACGGCTATTTTACCAATCGGCGCTGAACATATTACGGCTGATATCGCGATTGGACTGCGCTGCCCGATTAATTTAGCGGAAAGAATTAAGCGTGAATACGGGAGTGCTGTTCCCGACGCACTCGATAAGAGCGAAGAAATTGATGTTACTGAATTAGTTAGAGAAGAAGAGATAAATGATGATATTAGTTTGATTTCGCGTAAGTATGTATCAGAGATTATTAATGCGCGCGTTGAAGAAATATTTGAAAAAGTTGATAATGAATTTAGAAGAATTGATCGCTCGGGGATGTTACCAGCCGGCGTAATATTTGTTGGCGGTGGCGCAAGCCTTGACGGTTTAGTAGAATCTGCTAAAAAGAAGTTGCGTTTACCAGCCGCTGTCGGCCAAGCTAAAAATATTAACGTCGTTATTGATAAAGTAAGAAATCCGGAATTTTTAACTGCGCTTGGCTTAGTAATCTGGGGAAGTCATACAGAGGGAGAAGGCGGCGGTGGTAATAAATTCTCAAAAAGTTTGGGTGGAATATTTGAAAAGACCAAAGGCTTATTTAGTAAAATAATGCCTAAATAATAATTTAATCACGATAATTTTATGGCGGAAGTTAAACCAGAAATTGAAACATTTGCCAAAATCAAAGTTGTTGGTGTCGGTGGCGGTGGCGGTAGCGCTATTAATCGCATGGTGGCCAACGGGATTAGAGGCGTAGGCTTTGTGGCCGTCAATACTGACGTTCAGGCTTTGCATTATAATAAAGCTAATGAAAAAATACATATCGGTAAAACCGTAACTAAGGGACTAGGAGCTGGTATGAACCCAGATCTTGGTAAAGGAGCAGCCGAAGAATCACAGAACGAAATCAAAGAAGCCTTAAAAGGCTGTGATATGGTTTTTGTTACTTGCGGGTTAGGTGGAGGAACTGGTTCTGGCGCTTCACCAGTTGTTGCTCAAATCGCTAAAGAGATGGGAGCTTTAACTGTCGCTGTTGTTACTAAACCTTTTATGTTTGAAGGTGGCCAGCGCAAGAATATTGCTGATCGGGCCTATGCCGAGCTCGCTGATAAAGTAGATACGATTATTACTATTTCCAATGATAAATTATTACAAGTAATTGATAAGAAAACCTCACTTTTAGAGGCTTTTAAAATTGCAGATGATGTTTTGCGCCAAGGTGTTCAGGGCATTGCCGAAATTATTACCGTTCCTGGTATTATCAACGCCGACTTCGCTGATGTGAAAGCAGTCATGTCTAACGCTGGATCTGCCCTCATGGGCATTGGAATGGCCACTGGTGAGAACAAGGCCGTTGAGGCGGCTAAAGATGCCATTAATTCTAATTTGCTCGACATGTCGATAGATGGAGCCCGTGGCATCGTCTTCACAATTACGGGTGGCCCAGATCTGAGCATGACTGAGGTCTCTGAAGCGGCTAAGGTTATTACCTCGGCGGCCGATGACGACGCTAAGATTATTTTTGGTGCGGTTATTGATGAAAAGATGAAGGACCAGATTAAAATTACTGTTGTTGCGACCGGTTTTGATGGCCGTGGCAAGAATCAAAAGACGGAAATGACTAAATCATATACCCCTAATGCCTTTATTGTTGAAAAAGAGATTGAGAACGAACCGATGATGTCTTCGACTTCAGTTGATAAGAATAAGGGTAAATTTAATGTCTTTAAGAATATTCCGGTTAAACCAGCTTTAGAAAAGAAGGCGGAAAGACCAATTAACGATGATGACGATTTAAGCGTCCCAGCGTTTATTCGGAAGAAGATGGGCTAATTATAGAATAAATCTAAAATATACATAAAAGACCGCCGAAATGGTGGTTTTTTGTTTACTATTGACATATATTTGTATATATGCTATAATTGTTTTGTTAATAAAAGACCTTTTACAAATAGGTTTAAAGAATAAGACGTTAATTGTCTTGAGCTCGTAATTCTTATTAGCTCTTAAACAGTTAACGTATTAATCATTTAAAAAAACCTCAAAATGAAAGATTTATTTAAGGGCATCGGTATTTTTATTGCCATTTTTGCAACCTTCATTCTTATCGGATGGGCAGTCGCCGGAAACAGCTTTTTTATGTTCAAATTTTTTGCACCCAAGATGGAGCAGGTCCGTCGCGAAACATTTGAGCAAAGTAAGGCTTATAATCAGGGTTCCATCCAGGAACTACAGAACATGCAATTTCAATACGAGCAGGCCGATTCATTGCACAAGGCTGCTCTCGGTTCAATTATATTGCACCGGGCTGCCGACTTTGATGTGAATAAGCTACCAACTGATCTCTATGATTTCATTCAGAAATTAAAAAAGGAGAAGGAAAAGGGGAAATACTAATCCCAAAAAAGAACAAAAAACTAACAAGCAAATTACCAACCCATTATCAAAAAAAGAAACGATGAAAAAGAGTTCAATCTGCTTATTGCTCATATCATTTATTTTTGTAAGTACTGTATTTGTTTCTTGCGACGAAAGCAGTGATGCTGTTCAACGTGAACAACAGGAAAAAATCCTGGCCGAAGGTACGTCTGCTGTCGGTATGCCAGCCATTAAAAATTTCCGGGAAAAAAGAATCCTTAAGGATATCATCGAGCTCCGGGATCAGAATGGCCTTATTACCTATACCTACATTTTCAGTGAGATGACCGGGAAATATACCTACATCGGCGAAACTATTGGTTACGGGATTCCCTGTGCCACTCAGTTTACTAATCCTGTGAAAGTTACGGGGAGCATGGATCATCGCGCTGTCATAAATCAGGCCGACCCTAATGGACTCTTCTCGCCAGCTTCGGCAGAAGGAACCTGGGTTATGATGCTTAATACTGACAAAAAAACTGCTGAACCACAGTACATTGAATCACGGATTTCTGTTTTCACCTACAAACTCAGGCCAAGCCTTGTAATTGCGGGTTACTAACAAAAAAATTACCCATATCACCTAACACCCAAATTAGTATTAACCAAAACAAATCAAAAATGAAAAAGTACGTAAATTTTATGGGGATTGTCCTATTTTTTGTGATTAGTGGATTATTTATTACCGCTTGTGATGAACAGTCGAATAGCGATGAGACACAGAAAGCTCAGCAGGAAAAAATCCTGGCCGAAGGTACGTCTGCTGTCGGTATGCCAGCCATTAAAAATTTCCGGGAAAAAAGAATCCTTAAGGATATCATCGAGCTCCGGGATCAGAATGGCCTTGTTACCTACACTTACATCTTCAGTGAAATGACAGGTAAGTACACTTACATCGGCGAAACTATTGGTTACGGGATTCCCTGTGCCACTCAGTTTACTAACCCGATGAAAGTAGTTTATTCTGCTGCTGTCATAAATCAGGCCGACCCTAATGGACTCTTCTCGCCAGCTTCGGCAGAAGGAACCTGGGTTATGATGCTTAATACTGACAAAAAAACTGCTGAACCACAGTACATTGAATCACGGATTTCTGTTTTCACCTACAAACTCAGGCCAAGCCTTGTAATTGCGGGCTATTAATACGCGAAAAATTTCAAAAAAATAACAAAATCATCAACGAGTGTGCTAATAAGCCACTCGTTTTTTATTTCCCTAAATAGATTTTAAGTTTCTCTGTGGATAACTTAAGAAAATATTTGTATTTTTTTTAAAATTAGCTAAATTGACCCGGCCCCTTATTTTTGCTAAAATTGACTTAGAATACAACATTTAGTGGTCAATGTCCTAAACGGCCACAAAATATAGGGTTTTTAAAAAATATATGAAATGTCCAATCTGTTATTACCCCGATACCAAGGTTGTTGACTCCCGCGTTGCGCCCGACGGTTTATCTATCCGTCGTCGCCGCGAATGTTTAAAATGTAGTTTCCGTTTTTCAACTTATGAAGAGATCGAATTACTAGATTTAGTAATTGTTAAGCGCGATGGTCGACGTGAAAACTATAGTCGCGAAAAAATGGTTAATGGAATGAAGAAGTCTTGCGAGAAAAGACCGATTACCGATGACCGCTTTAAAAAATTAATCCACTCAATCGAAAGAGACCTGCAACGTCTCAAAGATACGGAAATAACTTCCCGCCAAATTGGCCAGGTCGTCATGAAAAATCTCAAGAAAGTAGATCAGGTCGCCTATATCCGTTATGCCTCAGTTTATGAATCCTTTAAGGATGCCCACGAATTTCAAAAAGAGCTTAATAAACTTATTAAAGAGAAGAAGTAATTAAGGAACGGTAATATATTTTGGAGCGCATATGATTTCGTACAGAAAAATTTAGTCCTACTAAATTTTTCCCCAGAAATCACCTAAGCGGAAAAATAATATTGCCGGGCATTAATCCCTATGTCTGAAACTATCAGCAAGTTAATCAAAAGATCCGGCGAAATCGTAGATTTTGACCAGGACAAAATCGCTCGGGCTATTTATAAGGCCGCTGTTTCTGTAGAAATTGACGATCGTCACTTAGCGAAAAAGTTATGTGATCAGGTTGTCATGAAAATGAATAAAAAGTTTCATAAGAATAGTATTCCGGCGGTTGAAGAAATTCAGGATATTGTTGAAGAAGTTTTGATTGAGAATAAATTAATTAAAATCGCTAAGGCTTATATTATTTACCGCGATCAGCATCGTCAGATTCGCGATATCAATACCGCGACTTCAGACGATAAATTGATGGAGGATTATTTGGGCCGCTCTGATTGGCGCTTGAAAGAGAATAGTAATATGAGTTTCTCTGTTCAAGGTTTAAATAATTATATTGCCTCTTCTATTTCTGCTCGTTATTGGCTCAATAAGATGTATCCGGAAAATATTCGTCAGGCTCACGTTAATGGCGATATGCATATCCATGATTTAGGATTGCTCGCTCCTTATTGCTGTGGCTGGGATTTAAAAGATTTACTTATTCGTGGTTTTCGCGGTGTTAATGAGAAAGTGCAAAGTTTCCCGCCAAAGCATTTCCGTAGCGCTCTTGGACAAATTATTAATTTTTTCTATACCATGCAAGGCGAAGCAGCGGGTGCTCAGGCCTTTGCTAATTTTGATACCTATCTCGCTCCTTTTATTCGTTATGATAATTTAACTTACAAAGAAGTTAAGCAGGGTCTTCAGGAGTTCATGTTTAATATCAATGTTCCGACTCGGGTTGGTTTTCAAACTCCGTTTACCAATGTTACTTTAGACGTTACTCCTTCAAAAATGATTGGCGAGGAAAGCGTTATTATCGGCGGACAAGTTATGCCGGAACAATATAAAGATTTCCAGGTAGAAATGGATATGTTTAACCAAGCTTTTGCCGAAGTTATGTTAGCGGGGGACTCAACCGGGCGCGTCTTTGGCTTCCCGATTCCGACTTATTGTATTGATAAGACTTTTGAATATGACCGTGAATGTTTAAAACCAGTTTGGGAAATGACCGCTAAATACGGTATCCCTTATTTTTCAAATTTTGTTAATTCAGATATGGACCGCGATGATGCGCGTTCAATGTGCTGCCGCTTACGTTTAGACAATCGTGAGCTTCGTAAGAGAGGCGGTGGCTTATTCGGCGCCAATCCTTTAACCGGATCATTAGGTGTTGTTACAATAAATTTAGCTCGCTTAGGATATCTATCTAAGAGCAAGGAAGAGTTCCGCGAAAAATTAGTTGCCTTAATGGATTTAGCTAAGGAAAGTTTAGAAATAAAACGTAAAATTATTGAAAAGTTTACTGAAGATAGATTATATCCTTATTCAATGTTTTATTTAGATAATATCTATACGCGCTTTGGCTCATATTGGAAAAATCATTTTTCAACCATCGGTATCAACGGCATGAATGAAGCTAGTTTAAATTTAATGGGTAAAGATATTACGACTCCTGAGGGCCATGCTTTCGCCGCTGAAACATTAGATTTCATGCGCGAAAAATTAATGGATTATCAGAATGAAACTAATGACCTTTATAATTTAGAAGCGACTCCGGGCGAAGGTTGTACCTATCGTTTCGCGAAAAAAGATCAGCAGCTTTATCCAGGCATTATTTGCTCGAATACCGAGGCGGTTAAGAAGTTTAATGCCGATCCTTATTATACAAATTCGACCCATTTACATGTAAATTATACGGACGATATTTTTTCCGCTCTTGATTTGCAGGATGATTTACAAATTAAGTATACCGGTGGCACAGTTCTACACGGTTATTTAGGAGAACGTTTACCGGACGGCGATACAGCGAAAAAATTAGTAAAGAAAATAGTTGATAATTATAAATTACCCTATTTCACAATTACTCCGACTTTTTCCATCTGTCCTAAACACGGTTACTTATCCGGAGAACATAAATTTTGTCCGAAATGTGACGAAGAAATCGGTTATACTGAGACTGTCGAGGAGGTCCGCGCCGCTAATCAGTAATATTAGGGAATAAGTTTCGCCCATTTGTATTTTAAATAAATATAATTTATAATTAATACAGCAATTGGTAATTATTTAGCTTAATTTAATTAGTATCAATTGTTAAATTTGAGATATGAGCCCCATTCAAACTCAAAGACAGGAATGTATCGTTTACAGTCGCGTTGTCGGCTGGTTAACGCCGGTTAAGAACTATAATCCCGGTAAAGCATCTGAGTACAAGGACAGAAAAACCTTTAAGGTTTGCGCCGAGTAATCAGATTTCACGCTTATGATTATTGGAGGTTTAGAGAAGTTAACTCTTCTCGATTACCCCGATCATTTAGCGGCTATAATCTTTACCCAAGGTTGTAATTTCCGATGCCACTTTTGCTACAACCCTATGCTTGTCCTGCCCCAAATGGGAGGGGACGAAAAAAATAAAAAAGAAAAAGGTTTTTCTCCGCTTTCCACTGAAGACCTTTTTCTTTTTTTGAAGGAAAGATTTGGCCGCCTTGAAGGGGTCGTTATTACCGGCGGGGAGCCGACGCTGCACCCTGATTTACCGGAATTTATAAAACGTATCAAGGATATGGGCTATTTGGTTAAGTTAGATACCAATGGAACTAATCCTGAAATGCTTATAGAATTGATTAAGGCTAAATTAATCGATTATATTGCGATGGATTTAAAGGCGCCACTTGATAAATATGAAGCGACGGTTAGCGTTAAACTTGACTGGGACAATATCAAAAAAAGTGTTAAAATAATAATGTCCAGCGACTTGCCTTATGAATTTCGGACGACAGTTGTTCCCGGACTTCTTGAAAAAGAAGATTTTGCGAAAATGGGAGAACTTATTAAGGGAGGAGCGAAATGGTATCTGCAAAATTTTAAATCCGACACGGAGCTCGTTGATGCTAATTATAAAAAACAGAAAGGCTTTTCAAGCAAGAACATGGAAGAATTTGCCACGATTGGTCGTGATTACGTAAAACTTTGTGAAGTAAGAGGATAATATGCCAGAAGAAATAAAAGAAAAAATAAATAATGGCGAGTCCGAGGAAGTATTGCAATTACTGCGCGAGAGTCTTGATCAGAACGCAGAAATTTTAAAAATTTCCCGTGACATAAAAAAATACATGCGCCTTCAGAATATTTGGGGAACGCTTCGCCTCCTTTTAATTATTGGGCCAATCATTCTTGGTTTTATTTATTTGCCTCCTTTAATCAATCAATACATCGATTCCTACAAATCATTATTACAATAAGTTAGTTTTTTGATTTTTTATGAAAGATATTGCGGTTTTCGCGCAAACAACTTATCGCAACGAATTTAAAAAATTCGGAATAAAAACCGACGACCGTCGTCGGCATATGTATTTGATTGGGAAAACCGGTATGGGTAAATCAACGATTTTGGAAAACATGATTGTTGATGATATTCGCGCCGGGCACGGTGTTGCCGTTGTTGATCCGCATGGAGATTTGGCGGAAAAAATTGTTGAGTATATTCCAGCCGATAGAATTAAAGATGTTGTTTATTTTAATCCTTCGGACATTAATTTCCCGATTGCCTTTAACGTCGTCGAACAGGTCGAACCTCATTTACGGCATTTAGTCGCCTCTGGCTTAATTGGAGTCTTTCAAAAACTTTGGGCTGATTCTTGGGGGCCTCGTTTGGAATATATTTTACGTAATGCGATTTTAGCGATTCTTGATTTTCCTGGCTCGACTTTAATGGGCGTTGTTCGCATGTTATCGGATAAAAATTATCGCAAGAAAGTTGTTGCCAATATTAAAGATCCAGTGGTTAAGGCTTTTTGGGAAAAAGAATTTTCGGGTTATGCTGATAAATTTGCTTCCGAAGCAGTTTCACCTATTCAAAATAAAGTCGGACAATTTTTATCGAGTTCACTCATGAGAAATATTATCGGTCAGGTTAAATCAGCGATTGATATTCGCGATATTATGGATAGCGGTAAAATTTTGATCATGAATTTATCAAAGGGAAGAATTGGTGAAGATAATTCGGCCTT
This sequence comes from Candidatus Falkowiibacteriota bacterium, assembly GCA_037132255.1. Taxonomy (GTDB): domain Bacteria; phylum Patescibacteriota; class Patescibacteriia; order Patescibacteriales; family UBA12465; genus UBA12465. The sequence goes on along the minus strand of JBAXPN010000004.1, from coordinate 15,441 downwards.
GCTGGGCGCGATGATGATCACAAAAATTCAATTAGCAGCGATGAGTCGGGTTGATGTGCCGGAAAGTGAGCGTCGTGATTTTTATTTATATATCGACGAATTTCAAAATTTTTCAACCGATAGTTTCGCCAATATTTTATCGGAAGCGAGAAAATATCGTTTAAATTTAATTTTAGCCCATCAATATATTGAACAATTAAGTGAAAAGGTTAAACCCGCCGTTTTCGGTAACGTCGGCACAATGGTTGTTTTTCGTGTTGGCGCAGCTGACGCCGAAGAATTAGAAAAAGAATTTTTACCGACTTTTACCGAAGAGGATTTAGTAAATTTGCCGAAGTATGAAATGTACTTAAAATTAATGATAGATGGCATAGCCTCTTCACCGTTTTCGGCTAAAGGTTTGCCGCCGCTTAGTTTTGCTGAACAAACCGGAAATACAGAAAAAGTTATCGAGTATTCACGCGAGAAATATGCTTCAGAAAAACTCGAAGTTGAAGAAAAAATTATGAGTTGGCATCTAGAGGATGAAGCTAATCCGTCTGAAGTGCCTTTGAAAATAAATTTAGCCGGCGGTCCCGCTGCTCCGACGAGAGCAAGCGCAAATAGTAATTATTCTCCGGCCGCATCGCGCGCTCCGCAATTTACCCCTTCTCCCCAGAATGTAATTAGACAAACAACTGTTAATTCCGTTAACCCAGTAAGCCCAATAAGCCCTGTCCAGGAATTTGCGCCTACGCAGGTAGCATTAGGTGGTCAAAACACTCAGACCACACAGACGCAAACGACCCAAGTTACTCAATCTACTCAAACATCTCAAACTCAAGCATCAGTACAAGCCCCGAAGCCAATAGCGAGAGTCCAAGCGACTCAAGCGCGAGTGATTACTCCAGTCGTTAATCATCCAAAAATAGTTCGTAGCTCCGGCTATGAAGCTATTTGTGCGAGTTGCGGTCAAGATACAACAATTACTTTTGTTCCTGACGGTGTGCGTCCGATTTATTGTAAGAATTGTTTAAGCAAAAGAAAAGAAGAAAAACGCCTTGAAGTTGAGAAAAGACATTTAGCCAAAGAAATTGAAAAGAAGCATTTAGAAGAAGAAACCGTATTAGTAGACGAGGCGCCTTCTATGTCTTTCGCCGATTTAATTAAGGCTAAACCGGTTGATTTTCGTGGACGGGAAATAAAAACCGATCATCGTACAAATAATTCTGATAATCAGTCAGGCGCTGCGAAACAATCGGAACATGAATTAACTGAAGGTGAGGACATCACAATCGACAATAATCAATTTTAAATTTATTTATATGTATTTGGTATTTGACACAGAAACAACTGGACTGCCAAAAAATTATCAAGCTCCACTTGATGATTTTTCTAATTGGCCGCGGATTGTTCAACTTGCTTGGAGTCTTTATGACACAGAGGGTAACCATTGGGAAAGTTATAATTATATTATTAAACCAGATGGTTTTATTATTTCCGATGAAGTCGCTAAAATTCACCGTATAACTCAGGAGCGAGCCATGGCCGAAGGTGTTAGTTTGCGCGAAGCTTTGACTCATTTTGTCAGTGACGTTCAAAAAGCAGAACACTTAGTTGCTCATAATATTGATTTTGATGATAAGATTGTCGGCTCCGAATTACTTCGCGAAAAAATGCCTAACCCGCTACGAGAAACTAATCAGATTTGTACGATGAAGAGTGCCGTTTCTGTCGCTAAAATCCCTAATGGGCGCGGAGGCTATAAATGGCCAAATTTAACTGAACTTTATTATAATTTATTCCAAACGACTTTTCCTGAAGCGCATGATGCTGTCTTCGATGTAAAGGCTTGCGCAGAATGCTTTTTTGAGCTAAAAAGAAGGGGCGCAATTTAAGCCTTATGGAATCAAATATAAATTATCTTAAAATCGGGAAAGCGACAGAGCTAACGGGTAAAGACCGTAAGTTCTATCGGTTATTAGAAATATTGCCTGGTTTTCTATCAATTTTTACACTTGTCATCCTTTTAGTCCTCTCATACTTTAAACCGGTTTGGGTGGCTTATTTTATTATTGCTTTTGACGTTTATTGGTTATTATTGGTCATTTATATGGCCATTTTTTTAATTAGTTCATATCGGAAGTTAAATCAGGGCCTAGCAACCGATTGGAAAGGAAAATGTGAGCGTTTAGAGAAGAAACAATTCCAAGACGTTGACTTTATTAATGAGCTTTCGACTGATTCTTTGGCTCGTGGTGGTGTGCTTTGGACAGATCTTTGGCAATTAATAGTACTGCCGACAAGTTTTGAAAGTGCTGAAATTATTCGCAGTTGTCTTCAGGCTCTAGTAAGCGATGGTTATCCAACAAGTCGGATGATTGTTAATTTAGCCATGGAAGAAAGAGCGGGTGAAGCGGCTCGAGAGAGGGCAAAAATTATTCAATCCGAGTTTGGTGATAAATTTGGCCATTTCATGATTACTTGGCACCCGGATGGCATTGTCGGCGAACTGAAAGGTAAGGGAGCAAACCAAGCCTGGGGAATCCAAATTATTCGCCGGGAAATAATTGAGAAAGAAAATTTGGAACAGGATAAAATTTTAGTGAGCGTTTTTGACATTGATACAGTTGTCGAAGCTGGTTATTTTTTTGCTCTGACTTATAAATTTTTATCAGTAAGTGACCCTTATCATACTAGCTACCAACCGATTCCGGTTTATCATAATAATATTTGGGATTCGCCATTTTTTTCCCGTCTGGCCGCGTCGTCAAATACTTTTTGGCAGATGATTATGCAGATCCGCCAAGAAAGTTTAGTGACTTATTCATCGCATTCGATGACCTTCCTTGCCCTAAAAGAAATTGGCTATTGGTCAACGACAATGGTGAGCGAGGATTCGCGCATTTTTTGGCATTGTTTATTACATTATAACGGGCATTACCGCGTTGAGCCTTTGTATTATAAAGTTTCCATGGATGTTACACATGATCGAAACGCCTGGCAGACCGCTAAGAGTCTATATAAGCAGCAACGCCGTTGGGCTTGGGGTTCGGAAAATATTCCCTATTTAATTTTTAATACGACAAAGCGTTGGAAGACAGTTGACCGAGGAAAATTGCTTGGTCATATCTTTATTCAAATTTACGGTTTTTGGTCTTGGTCAACGAATGCTTTAATTATCGCGGTTATTGGCTGGATGCCGATGCTACTTGGTGGTAATCGTTTTAACTCTTCAGTTTTATCCGGTAATTTACCAGCAATCACTTCAAATTTTATGAATGTTGCCATGGTTGGTTTAGTTTTATCAGCGGTAATTTCCTCGCTTCTATTGCCAGAGCGACCACGTAAGTATGGTCCTTGGAAAAATATACGCATGATTATTGAATGGGTTTTTGTTCCGTTTACAATTATTATCTTTGGTTCTATCCCGTGTTTCGATGCGCAGATAAGATTAATGCGCGGGAAGTATATGGGCTTCTGGATTACGCCCAAATCGCGATAAACTTCGTAAAATATTAAAAAGACCGACTACGTATATGGTCGGTTTTTTAGTCTCAGTATTTATGCTATAATAAATAGCGATGATAAAACACAAAAGTCGGCCCCAATTACATCCGCGCATGCTCAGCGCCGGCGGGTCAACAAAACCAAATAACTTCTTTTATCGACTCGTTTCAAGCCAGCGTTTTTTGGCAATCATTGGCCTATTTTTTTTACTATTAATTGTTTTTCCACTGGCCAAAACCTACGCGCAAAAGCGCATGATTGAAAATGAAATTAATGGTGTAAAAAAAGAAATAAGTGATTTCGAAAAGACAAATCAAGAGCTTAAAAACATGATTACTTATTTGCAATCGGATCAGTCTTTAGAAGAACAGGCCCGTCTTAATTTAAATTTAAAAAAACCGGGCGAAAAAGTTATTGTTATCGAGGAGCCAAAAATATCAACAACAACGATAGATACAAATAACGTCACCGATAGTGAAGGAAATTTCACAAAGTGGTGGCATTATTTCTTTAGTTAATTGAGCCGAAGAGGGGATTCGGACCCCTGACCTACGCGTTACGAGTGCGTTGCTCTACCAACTGAGCTACTTCGGCCTGATTGAGCGGGTAAGCGGAATCGGACCGCCTTCCTCAGCTTGGGAAGCTGATGTAATAACCATTATACGATACCCGCAAGCCATTATATTATAAACTTAAGCCTCCGATTTAGTCAATTAAATTATGAAAATAAACTATTTAAAAACAATTGTGTTAGCGGCGCTTTTTTTGTTTATGGCTCCGCTCGCAACACGAGCTGCCGATTTAGAGTTTACGACTCCTGGTTTTAATGAAACGGCAAATATTGCTACTAGTTCGCCAGCAAATAACATTCCCTGGGAGTGGCAGGCATTAAGCCCCGTTTATAGTTTTTCTTTTAACAATCCAGAGACTTATGATCCTAGTCGCCCAATGACAATTAAAATTAATTACGCGACGACTAATAATTATTTCAAGCAGCTTTTTATTCTCGATGAAATATCGGGAATTTGGCAGCCGATGCTAAGTAGGGATGTGCCAGAGAAAAAATATTTGACAGCAACAATAACGTCAACTTCGGGTAAATTAATAATTTTGAGTAATCCAGATTTATTAACGGTTGGAACCGCGAGTTGGTATAAATATAAGAATGGCGATTTTGCTGCTTCTCCAGATTTTAAAAAGGGATCGATTTTACGTGTTACTAACTTAGCTAACGGTAAATTTGTCGATGTTACTATTAATGATTTTGGTCCGGAAAGAGCAAAACATCCTGACCGCGTTGTTGATCTTGATAAAGTCGCTTTTCAAAAAATTGCTTCGGCCAGCGATGGCTTAATTAAAATTAAAGTTGAGCCTTTAAAAATCATTTCGCCAACAATAAATAAAGCGCAACTACAATTAAGCGCCGCGCCGACAATTAGTGCCTCCTCAGCGGTTATTATGCGGGAAAGCGATGGGGCTATTTTATGGGGCAAGAATGAAAATAAAGTTTCGCCCCTTGCGAGTTTAACTAAGCTAGTCGCTGTCCGAACTTTTTTAGATTTACGCCCAAGTTTAGATAAGGTCGTAGCTTATAAAGTTCAAGATGAAAATTATAATTACTTATATTGCAAGCCATGGGAGTCGGCAAAACTAAAAGTTAAAGATGGCGAGACCATGACGATTGAAAATTTAGTCTATAGCGCTCTTGTTGGCTCAGCTAATAACGCTGTTGAGAGCTTAGTCCGCGTTAGCGGTCTAAGCCGCCCCGAATTTATCAAAAAAATGAATGAAAATGTTAAAACTTGGGGAGCAACTAGTACTTCATTCATTGAGCCGACCGGATTATCGCCGCAGAACGTGAGTTCTCCATTTGATTATGCTATAATAAGCAAAGAAGCATTTACTAATCCGCTTCTAAAAAAAATTAGCACAACCGCTAGCTACTCATTCAAAACAATAAATACGAAAGTTCCGCATAAGCTTATTAATACGAGCCAATTAGTGCGTAATTCTACTTATCCAATTATCGGTTCGAAAACGGGTTATCTTAATGAAGCGGGTAATTGCTTGATGACTAGAGTGAGCGCGCCGCAGAGTAATTTAATTGTTATAAATTTTGGCTCACCGAGCAATGCCGCGAGCCTTTGGGACAATGAGCAGATGATCCGCTACGGTTTGCGCCAGCTTAAAAAATAACTATGATCACTCTTCATAATATTTCTAAATCCTATAATAATAAGACGAAGGTTCTGCGTACCGTAAATCTTAGAATTGAACCAGGAGAATTCGTTTCTATTGTAGGGCAGTCCGGTGCCGGTAAAACTACATTGGTCAGAATATTAATTGGCGAAGAGAGAGTCGATTCAGGAGAAGTTTTTATTGGCGACTGGGATATTACGAAAATTTCAAAACGGGAAGTTCCATATTTAAGACGCCAGATTGGCGTTATTTTTCAAGATTTTAAATTATTACCGAAGAAAACCTTGGAGGAAAATGTTTCTTTCGCCCTTGAAGTATCGGGTGGAAAACCTGGGAAAATAAAAAAAATTGTGCCTAGTGTTTTAAAAATTGTTGGACTCGAAGATAAAAAGAAGCGTTACCCAAATGAAGTATCCGGCGGTGAACAGCAGAGAGCAGCGATTGCGCGTGCGCTTGTCCATCAACCAAAAATTTTACTGGCCGATGAGCCGACTGGAAATTTGGACGCGATTAACGCTAATGAGATTATTGAATTATTACTTCGCATTAATAAATTTGGAACAACTGTAATTTTAGTGACGCATAATAAAGAAATTGTTAATCGCTTAAACCGACGGGTAGTAACTATGGAGCAGGGTCAGATTATTAGTGACCAAGCGCATGGTAAATATTTACTCTAAAATATGTTATCTCTATATCGAATTATAAAATTTAGTTTTCAAGACATCGCTCGTAATATCTGGTTAACGATTGTGACGATTACGATTTTACTCTTGGCACTTTTTACAATCAATACCCTTTTAACAGTTAGAGTAATTAGTGATAACGCCGTAGCAGCCGTAAAAGAGAAAATAAATATTAGTTTATATCTTAAAGCCGATGCTCCGGAAAGTGAAATCATGGCCCTAAAAGCAAAAATTTCGAATTCAGATAAAGTGAAAAGCATTAATTATGTTTCCCGTCAGTCAGCGCTCGAAACTTTCCGTGAGAAATATAAAAACAATCAAGCAGTTTTGGCTGCCTTAAAAGAATTAGGACGCAACCCCTTGTCGCCGAGCTTAACGATTGTGCCGAAAAATTTTGACGAGTCGAGTTTGCTTATCAATGAATTAAAAGTTATTGATAATCCAATTATTGAGTCCCGTGATTTTTCTGATAACACGAGCATTTTAAATAAAATTAATGCAATTACTAAGCGCGTGAATGAAGTTGGCATGTTTATTGTCGCCATCTTTATTTTAACTAGTTTGCTTGTTGTTTATAACGCGATTCGCGTCGCTATTTATACCCATCGTCAAGAAATTGAAATCATGCGTCTCGTCGGAGCTTCTAACTTCTTTATTTACATGCCATATATTGTTTCCGCTTTCGTTTATGCCCTCCTTAGCATATTAATTGTCATTTCTGTTTTCTATCCATTCTTGAGTTTACTCCAGCCATATTTAGAGGTATTTTTTATGGGGTACAACGTAAATATTCTTTCCTATTTTGTTGATAATTTTACCATGATTTTCGGATCACAATTTTTAGTAGTAATGCTAATTAATGTAGTTGCTAGTTTATTCGCTGTTCGAAAATACGCGCGAATTTAAAGATAAAAACTAAATAGAGCGGGCAAAAAAATAGGGTTGACTTTTTCTCTATTTTTTAATATTATTCTGAGGTGAATAAGAATATTCGGGGATCGTCTAACGGTAGGACTCCAGGTTTTGGTCCTGGCTATCGAGGTTCGAATCCTTGTCCCCGAGCCAACGTAGATTAAGCGAGGTTAAAGCCTCGTTTTTTCTTTGATATTCGCCAAATTTAGGCGGTTCTAACCTGGCCAATTCAGCGTTAAATTTTTGAGCGTTATTTCTTATTGGAATAAGCCATTCATAGTAAGAAATGTTCAGGTTTTTATTGATTATTGCTCGGTTCGAACCTAGTTCGGTCAGTATCTCTTTTCTAGTGTGTTTATCGCCCTTTTCAAACTCCTTTTTAGCGTGAGCGCAGAAGATAAAACTATTTTTAGTTAATTCCAGTAGCTCGCCAGGTGATTTTTGTTTTTTGGTTTGGCCATTGTTTTTTAAACTAGCAATCTCTTTTTCCAGATCAGCCAGCTGGTTGGAAAAAGTAATATCGTCAATTAGTTTTTTAGCTCGCATTTTTATCAGTTCATTTTTCTCGTTCTCTAAAGTTGTAATTTTATCAATCTGATTCTCAATAATAATTTTATCGGCTCCTTTATTCTCAATTTGTTTTTTATCTAAATAAGTTAGAGACCAATTTAAAAAGAGCGGATTGATTTCTAATTTTAGAAATTCTTTTTTAAGTTGTTTTTCTAAGTCATCTTGCTCGACTGAGCCCTCGTGGCAATTAGCCTGTTTTCTTTTATGAGTGCAGTGATAATAACTATAGGCCTTAACTTCATTTTTACCTCTTATATATTTAGTTTTTCTCTCGGCCGTAATCGTGCAACCGCAAACTCCGCAAGTAAATGTTCCCGAATAAAGGAAATCATATTTTTGCGGACTTCTTTTGCAGCCTCTTAATCCCAATAACTCTTGAATCCGATTATACTCATCCATCGTAATTATGGGTTTATGTTTACCTGGACTTTCTTTACCGTTGTAGACAATTAGCCCGGTATAAAACGGATTAGACAGCATTTTATACCAAGTGCTTCGAGATAGTGGCCGACCACCCATTTTCGGTTTTTGACGAGAGATATAGCCCCATTCATTATTTAGTTTATTTAATACCTCTTGAGCGTTATGTGTCCCCGCCATAAATAACTCAAAGGCTTTTCGCAATAGGGGCGTTCTTTTCTTGTCGGTTATTAGTGTTCGCTGGCCTTTCTCTAGTCTTACATCATTTAAATATCCCTCGGGAGCGACGCCAGGAAGCCAGCCTAAAGATACTTTCTTCTCTAATCCTCGTTTAACGTCTTTTCCTAGTTTAGAAGAGAAATATTGCGACTGCGATAAAGCTAGTTGCAACATCATTATTCCCTCGGGGCTGTTATCAAAATTATAGGAAGCGAATTTTAAGTCGTGAATAACGCCAGTCCTAACCATATAAGTAATAGTTGAGGCGTCTATTTCATTTCTTGATAATCTATCGGGATGCCAGGCAATAATTCCTTGCGCTTCGCCCTTTCTAATTCGCTTAATCATCTCATCAAATTGCGGACGGTTATAGGGTTTAAATGCCGAGTGTCGTTCCTCGAAATAGTCTACAATTTCCAGGCTGCTAAAAAACTCCTTAACTTTATCTTTTTGGCTTTCAATCGATAGAGCTTGTCGTTCCTCGCCCTCGGTCGATTTACGGACATAGACGAAATATTTGGTTTTGTTTTCAGTTATCATATTATTATTTTAATTATTAAATACAAAAAGGGGCGGTCCTGAGTGCCCAACTAAATATCGCCAAAAGCAATACTCGTCGGCAGAACCGTCCCTTTTTGGGGAAGAGTATAAAAAAAGCTTCTGACACTTATTATTTAGTTGGGCACTAACTACATAATACCACGGCTGTTCATTTTTTCAAGCTTCCGTAGTATTTACGGTGTTCTTGCCTCGTCATCGGTTTAAAAGTTAATTTAACGAGGTTAATTAGAGCATTGGCCTGCTCCAGGGCTTCGCATCTACTCAGTTTCACTTTAAAGGATTTATCATATAGCTCAATGAAGCTGTCGATGTCTTTTTCACTAAGTTTCATTTTTTTGGGAAAGAACTATGTTTTCATCAAAGGTTAAATTTTGAGTGTTTCAGTCGGGGCTGAATTACTGAATTTTAACGATGTCGATTTTAGACCTTTTTGCCTCTCTAAGGAGACTAATTTCAATAAAGGGTATAGTTATCATTCTCGCCGAAGTCGCTTCTTAAAAACCTCTTTTAGGTCGATTTCGGTATCTCCTCAGCTATTTTTGACAAGGTCATATAGAAAGCCGTGATGTCTCTTTTGTCTCTTTTATCGTAATCGTCTTTTTCGACTAATTTATTGAATCCATTAAGAATGGTTTGGCGACTAAAGTTTTGACTCATTATCGCCACGGCAAAACAAGTGCCAGAACTCCAGTCGGGGTTAAGGTCGTTTATCTTTTTAAAACGTCTCTCAATTGATTTCATATTTTTTAAATTAATTATTAGAATCTTGTGATGTGTGCTTATAGTCAAGTTAATATGGGGGTATATTTTGTTTAATGTTCGTGACGACGGCCCGGTGTGTGCGTATAGTCAAGTTAATTATATATAGGGAGCCGGGCCTCACATCGTGTCTTAAATCTCATTTACCAGCCGATATTGTTTTTCTTTTTTCGGCTCCCCCACGGGGATCCGCCGAAAAAAAGAAAAAAACAAATATTCGGCTGGTCATAATACTATTAATCTAACAAATCGTGATTAGACCATACTTAGCTAAGCGTAAGGTCTAATTATTTAAGGATAGCAAAACAGAGTTTGACTATCATTGACCAAAGAATGGTCAAAGAAATCAAGCATTATTTATTTAAGGTTAGCAAGGCGGGGTTAGAGAAACTTCTACCTAAGCTTTACCCTAGGATTGTCTATCTGTGGCTTCTCATTTTAGCGTCAGCTTATCGCCTCTCAAGGTAGTGCTATCGCCTCCACTTTGACTGTCGCAAGCCATCAGACGCTGTGTCTCTTTTCAGCCGATAGATAATCTAAGGCGACGTTATCAGGGCTATTTAATAATCAGTCGCTACATTTAATTTTATGACTATAGAAGTCAAATCAAATTGGACAGGTTCGGAAAGTACTTCGAATCTTGTTCGTAAACAAATTGCGAAACGTTGGGGCGAAGATGAAGCTAAGCGCTATAATCCGTTTGAGAATTGTTTAACGTTTAAAAGCTGGCTCAAAAACGGCTATGTCGTTCGTAAGGGCGAAACAGCCATTCGGTCTTTCATCTTTATTGAGAAGAAAGATAAGAAAACTGGAGCGGTGATAGAAAAGCGTCCGAAAACGATTTACCTTTTCTATGAAAAACAGGTTGAACTTCAGGCTTAACAAATTCAGGAGCTGATCCCTAACGGGGTTGGCTCCTTTTTTTGCATAGGCAAACGGGGCGGATTTTTGGTTTCTTTTTTGGCTAATCCAGGGGGGCGATTTTTGTTGATTTTTTGGCGTTTTTGTGATATTTTAAAAACATAATTAATGAAAGATTAATTTAATTATTTAATATGAAAAAATCCCTAATTTATTATTCGCTTTTAATTTTTATTTTATTACCTTTTGCCATAGCTAAAGCAACGATTATACCCGGACTATGTCTCCCAACGTTAGATGGGGATTCTTCTATTTGCAGATCTTGTAATTATGATATTAAATGGTCGGATTGCGTTGATGGTAAGCAATATTCCAGCTTTGTTAAAGTAAAGGAATGTACTGGTGATTATACACCTCCCGCTTATCAGAATTGTGTAGCTCCTGTTGCGTACCCACAATGTCAAGAATCAAGTTATATTTATGGTGAATGGACGCCATGCGTTAATAATGTTTCTGTACGTACTGCATTCTATGATGCTGCTAATAATGGCTCTTGTATCGCTCACCCAGAATTTCCAGTAACAAAGAAGGTGTGTGGTATCTTGCCGGTTTGTAAGGAGTCTAGTTTTAATTATAGTGAATGGTCTACTTGCTCAAATAATATCTCTTTAAGGTCTGCTACTAAAATAGAAGAATGTACTGGCAATTATATTCCGCTAACTCAAAAAGATTGCCAAGTTATTCAATCGACCAATGGAACATCAACTCTTCCAGTGTTGTTAATTAAAAGTCCAAAAGTTGATTTAGCTTTTACTAAGAAACAAGTAGGTAAAATTTTATTACAAGTTGAATCTCACGGCGAAGCTTGGTATGTTAATCCTAAAGATAGCAAAATGTATTATATGGCTGATGGTGATAAAGCCTATAATGTAATGAGGAATTTAGGAGTAGGTATAACCAATAAAGATTTAACAAAAATTCAAGCTAGTAAAACACTTGCCAAGAAGAATGTCGGAAAGATATTTTTGCAGATTGAATCTAGAGGTGAGGCTTACTATATAGATTTTAATGGCGTTGCTCATTATCTTAAAGATGGAGCAGCCGCTTATGAGATTATGAGAAGTTTGGGTTTAGGCATAACTGATAATAATTTAAATAAAATCCCCGAGGTAGTTTATAATAATGAGAATAATAAGAGATAATACAACGTTGAAAAATCTATCAGAAGATTTACATTATGAATTTTGGATGTTAGGTGTGGCTCTTTGGTTTTTTTTACATCCACGAAGTCAGCAAGAAACAAATATAGCCATAGAATCATTTGGAATTCATGCTAGGGTACTTGTTGATTTTTTATTTAGCCAGTCAGGGAGTCAGACTGATGTGTTGGCCATTGATTTTTTAGATGATGAGCAATCTTGGTTAAAGCTAGTTGATAGCAAAAAAACATTATGCGATTATATAAGATTAAGAACTGGAAAAGAAATAGCTCATCTGACAACAAATAGATTAAATATTACCGCAGAGCAAAAAGAGTGGGATTGTGAGGATATTTATAAGCGAATAAAGGAGTTATTTGTTGAGTTTTTAAAATATGTTCCCGATGAGAGAATCGAGGATAAACTTATAAAACTTCGGTGTTAAATATGATATCAATTAACATTAAAAAATAAATTTATGGCTAGATATCACAAAAGGAGTTATAAAAATTATGAAGAAGACGATGGGGCTAAATTCATTGTCGGAGTTGTTATCTTTTTTATTATTTGTCTAGTATTGGCTTATAATGCTGGGACGTCAACTTTTTTAGCCACTCTAGCCAGCGAAGTCGCACTTATTGTCTTGGTAATTGTCGGGATTAAGGCTTTAAAAAAGAGCAAAGAAAATGCTCGTAAAGCTAAGGTAGAGAATATACTCAATACTATCCAAAAAGCAGGACTTGAAGCATATATCAATAATTTTATATCCCGCTTCGGTCTGGGGCAGGAAAAGGATAAAAATGTTTGGACTCGAAGAAATTACAAAATCAGTTGGAACAGAATAAACGATTTAAAAGATTTTTTATATCAAAAAGAGATTGATTTTTCTTCTTCAGAAATTTGTATCCTTTTAGCTAACTACATTGATAAAAAAGAATTTGATCTAACTGTTAATAGTATAGGTGCAACTACCAATAGTTTTTCAAAATTGAGCGGAACAGATTTTGAGCATTTATTATATCGTCTCTATGAAACGATGGGCTATTCCGTATTGTCTAACGGAAAAACAGGAGACCAAGGAGGCGACTTAATAGCCACTAAAAATCAGGAGAGAATTTTAATTCAGGCGAAATGTTATAAAGATTGGAGCGTGGGCAATAGTGCCGTTCAAGAGGCAGTCGCAGCTAGAAATCACTATGATTGTAATAAGGCCATGGTTATAACAACAAGCGTTTTTACTAAAGAGGCCACGGAATTAGCGAAAACAAATAAGGTGGAATTAATCCCTAAAGAATTACTCCAAAAAATGCTTTTAGATAATTTAAAAGAAAGCTGGAATTAAAAATTATATTTAATTATATTATTATTAAACTAAATGCCTTTACCTAAAAAACAACTTTTACCATTCATAAGTAATAAAAATCTTTACATTAATGTTAAAGAGGTTTTAAATACTGCGCAGAAAGCATCTAATTTGGCTGAGAAAAATCTTTATAGCAATGTCATTGATCCTTTTTCTGCAGTTTTTGATGCATTAAGGCAGGAGATTGCTTTAATTGATTGGGTTGATCAAGAAACAACCAGACAAATACAGAAAACTATGCAAAATGCTTTAGGGGAATTTCATCAAGCAATGCTCGGCTCTATGAATGGATGGGAGGATTTGCCAGTTGGACACGTAATAGATGTGCGTAATATAAAAAGAAAAATAATTGCAGAAATAAAAAATAAACACAATACAACTAAGGGTTCAGATAAAAAAAGTATTTATGATAATTTAAATTCTCAGCTTGAAGCCGATTATAGAGGATTTACCGGGTATTATGTAGAAGTTATTCCAAAAGGAAGAACGCCATATAATAAGCCGTTTACGCCACCGGATAATGTAACTAAAGAAAAGCGCCCCGTTAATGAAAAAATCAGAGTTATGGATGGCAAAAGTTTTTACGCCCTAGCTTCTGGGCATCAGGAAGCTTTGAAAATGTTATATAAAATTTTACCAATGGTTATTGCAGATATTTTAGGAACAAAATATCAAAAAATTACTAAGGATAAGTTATTTATGGAGTTATTTAACAGAGCTTATTAGGGATTCTTTATCAAAATATATAGCATATTACATAACCCTTGCATAACGCAGGGGTTATTGTTATAATTGGAACATAATTTATTTTTTTATTAGTTTATATGAATACATATTCAACGGTAATTGAAGCGGCGGAAACATTAACTTTGTCGCCGGATACCATACGAAGATGGGAAAAGAAAGGTTTGATCAAGGCCAAGCGGTCAGAATTAAACTATCGTCTTTTTGATATAAATGAATTAATGAGGGTTCAAAATAAAATTTCCGGTAAGCATGTCGGTAATAATTATAAAATATTAAAAACCTCTAAAAAAACTAACTATAAAGTAATTGAATTATTCGCTGGTGCGGGAGGAACCGCCATCGGTTTTGATAACGCTGGATTGCAACATACGCTTTTAACAGACTGGGACAAAAACGCCGTTGAAACTTTAAAAACCAATAGACCAAAATGGAATGTAGTTCAGGGAGATATTAGAGAAATAGATTTTAAAGGGTTAAAGGCAGATGTTGTCGAGGGCGGATTTCCATGCCAAACATTTAGTTTTGCTGGAAAAAAACTAGGCTTTGAGGATGTCAGAGGAACAATGTTTTTTGAATTAGCTCGTTGTGTGAAAGAAGTAAGACCGAAAGTAGTAATGGGAGAAAACGTAAAGGGTCTTTTAAAACATGATAATGGTAAAACCCTTAAAGCGATTCTTAGTGTTTTAATCGAATTAGGATATGATGTCGCCTTTAAAGTTCTTAGAGCTCAATATTTTGATGTTCCGCAAAAAAGAGAGAGGTTAATCATATTAGCAGTTAGAAAGGATTTGAATCTGCCTATCTTTTTTCCGAAAGAAAAAGATTACACAATTTCAATGCGTGAAGCTTTAGAAAATTGTCCGGAGTCAGCTGGCCAAGAATATCCAAAAAGAAAGAAAGAAATTTTAAAATTAATTCCGCCAGGTGGTTATTGGAGAGATTTACCATTAGAAATTCAAAAGGAGTATATGCAGTCCAGTTTTTATATGGGCGGAGGGAAAACAGGAATGGCCAGAAGACTATCATGGGATGAACCCAGTTTAACATTAACTTGCGCTCCGGCTCAGAAACAAACTGAAAGATGTCATCCGGAAGAAACTAGACCTCTTAAGGTTAGAGAATATGCCCGCATACAGACTTTCCCGGATGATTGGAATTTTGTCGGTTCAACGTGCTCGCAGTATAAACAAATAGGAAATGCTGTCCCCACGAATTTAGCATATCATATCGGTCGTTGCATTATTGGAATGTTGAATAAAAAATTTGATCCAAAAACTATGGAAAAGGCCGTACCAGTTGAGCGAGACTTCTTTAAAGAGCAAACGCAATTATTATAAATTTATAGAGGTTAAATTCTTATCTATTCTTAGCCACACTATTTCTAACCTCATCTACTACTCGGAGCATCGATGAACTAACAGGTTGTAAAAGGCCTGTTTTTTCATAATCTTCGCCA
>JBAXPN010000003.1:0-102678 GCA_037132255.1 Candidatus Falkowiibacteriota bacterium | reverse complement strand
GACTTAGCTCAGCTGGTAGAGCAGCTGTCTTGTAAACAGCAGGTCGTCGGTCCGAGCCCGACAGTCGGCTCCCAAATATCGGATTAAAAAACGCCCAAATATATAATTTTGAGCGTTTTTTATTTAATTCAACTTTTATAGCATTTACTGTCAATAGCTTAATAAAAAGTTAATAAAAGGTTAATAAACAGTTCAAAAAATTCCTTGAAAAATAGCTGTTTATGAGCTAAAATAATTTAGCATGACTCAATGCTTAATCATTATAATATGGCGAACGAACAATTACTTGAAAAAATACCTCCGCATAGCTTGGAGGCGGAGGAATCTTTACTTGGTTCGCTTTTAATCGATAAAGACGCAATCATCAAAGTGGCGGATAATATCATGCCGCAAGATTTTTATCGCGATGCTCATAAAATAATCTTTGATACGATCAAGGAACTATATGGCAACCAGGAGCCAATCGATATCATAACTCTGTCTAACCGACTTGAAGAAAAAAAGCAGATGTCGACCATCGGCGGACGTTCTTATCTCGCGCATTTATCCAACGTCGTCGCTACTTCCGGCAATATTGTTCAATACGCGAATATCATCCAACGCAAAGCGACTCTGCGTCGTTTACAGCAAGCAGCCGCTGAAATTTCTTCAATGAGTTTTAATGAAGAAAAAGAAATTGATGAGATTCTTGATGAAACAGAAAAAAAAGTTTTTGGCGTTTCTCGTAAATATTTAAAAAATGCTTTTATCCCCATCGATACTTTATTAACTTCCGCTTTTGACCGTATTGATGATCTTCATAAATACAGCGGAAAATTGCGCGGACTCTCAACCGGCTTCCCTGACCTTGATCATCTTCTCGCTGGATTACAAAAATCCGATTTGATTATTCTAGCGGCTCGTCCTTCGGTAGGTAAAACTTCCTTCGCGCTTGATATCGCTCGCCAAGCAGCTATTAAGAGCAAGGAGGGCGTCGGTATTTTTTCATTAGAAATGAGTAAAGAGCAATTAGTTGATCGCATGTTATGCGCCCAAGCTAATGTTAGTTTATGGAAAATGCGCACGGGCAATTTATCAGACAAAGAAGAAGATAATGATTTTGCGCGTATTGGAGAAGCGATGGGTAAACTCGCTGAAGCACCAATCTATATTGATGACTCGGGGACATTATCAATCATGGAAATTCGCGCCAAGGCCCGCCGCTTACAGATGGAAAAAGGCCTGGGCTTAATTGTTATCGACTACCTGCAGTTAATGGAAGGTCGAGGCAAATACGGCGATAACCGCGTTCAAGAGATTGCTGAAATCAGTCGTGGTCTTAAATCAATCGCCCGTGAACTTAATATTCCGATTCTTGCCCTCGCTCAGCTCTCTCGTGCTGTTGAAGCAACGAGCCCGGCTATTCCTAAGCTTTCACATTTACGTGATTCCGGTTCGATCGAACAGGACGCCGATATCGTAATGTTTATTTATCGTAAAGCCGCCGATCGCGGATTTAATCCGGCCGACCTGCCGATGGACGAGCGTTATAAAGCGGAAATTCATATCGCCAAACACAGAAATGGTCCGACTGGTCGCGTTGATTTATATTTTGATGAAAATACGGTAAGCTTTAAGAGTCTTAGTAAAATGCCAAACTCTAATGCCCCAGTAGAATTCTAAAAATTATTTATAATTAATTAACCCTTATTCGGGTATATATTTATGTTCAGCAAATTAAAACAATTCCAAGATTTA
Source organism: Candidatus Falkowiibacteriota bacterium (assembly GCA_037132255.1). Taxonomy (GTDB): domain Bacteria; phylum Patescibacteriota; class Patescibacteriia; order Patescibacteriales; family UBA12465; genus UBA12465. The sequence goes on along the minus strand of JBAXPN010000003.1, from coordinate 100,941 downwards.
CGCAGCCAAGCGAAAACCATGCAAAGCGCCTTATCTCAAGAAAGTATTACTGAAGAAAAAAATGGCATTAAAATTGTTCTTAACGGAAATATGGAAGTTACGAGCATTACATTAAATGAATCATTATCAAAAAGCTCGCAAGAAGATGTCTTAAAAAACTGCTTTAACGATGCGGTAAAACGCGCCCAAAGATTAATGGCAAAAAAACTACAAGACATGGGCGGTATTCCCGGCTTAAACTAAATGCGTTATCCTCAAGCAATCCAAACTTTAATTGAAAAATTATCTGCGCTACCAAGCGTCGGACCTAAAACCGCTGAGCGTTATGCCTTTTATCTTTTACGCCAAAGTGAGAATTCACTTGATAGTTTAGCTACGGCCATTAAAGAACTGAAATCAAAAATTACTCTCTGCTCGTCCTGCCAAGCGATTAGTGAAACTAACCCCTGCCCAATCTGCGCCGATCATGCGCGTTCAAGCGATACGCTCTGTGTAGTTGAAAATACTCAAGATCTCTTGACGATTGAAGCAACGAGACAATTCACGGGTAAATATTTTGTTCTCGGCGGACTAATTAATACTATTAATGAAGTTAAGCCAGATGATTTAAATATTGATAAGTTATTGAAACGCATTAAAGCCGACAAAGTAAAAGAAATTATTCTTGCTCTAAACTTTACGCTAGAAGGCGAGACAACATCGCTGTATTTAAATAAACTACTACGTGATCATTTAAAAATAACGCGTTTAGCGAAAGGTCTTCCGGCTGGTTCTGATTTAGAATATGCCGACGAAATGACTCTCGCTAGTGCTTTAAAGTACCGAAACGAAATTAAATAAACAATAAAACAAAAGGAGGAAAAATGATAAGCGGCCCAATCCTGATATTAGCACTTATTACCCTTCTCTTGTTTTCCTTCATCGGATTATTTAATAAGAGAATCGGTAATATCATGAATGTAATTTACTTTTATTTGCGACGCCTGCGAGCAAACCGACGAAATTTTCGCAAATTACCGATTAGCCTTAGAAAATTTTTTACCGTTCTACGCTATCAGCGAAGTCGACGTCTCTTTCTCAGAAAAATCTTTAAGCGATATCACAGACATCGCGAACACAGGAAAAACAAAAAATTGCCAATACAAAAGTCCGTTCCCCAGTAGAGAAACGGACTTTTAAATTTCAAAAGCGAATTATTAAGCAATGCTTAAAATCTTGATTGCGGTAAATTTCTGACGATGACCAACGGTTTTCTTATAACGAGTTTTATTCTTATATTTAACAACTGTTACTTTTTTACCTTTGGCCGTCTCAATGACTTCCGCTTCGACTTTTTCACCCAAGGACGGTTGACCCAATTCTAAATTAGCACCATCGGCGATTAAAAGAGTCTCTAATTTCACATTTTTACCATTTTCGACTTCTAATTTTTCAATTTTAACCGTGTCGCCAACTGCTACCTTATATTGTTTGCCACCGGTCTTAATTACTGCAATTTTTGCCATAAATTTAATAAAATTAACATTTCTGCTTAACATTTATAAATGATAACAGATATTTGAAAAATGTCAATAAATAGGTTATAGTTATCTCAGAAACGATAAATTTTAATATTTACAAATATGCCAAAATTCATTATTACTGGTGGCCAGAAATTGAGCGGTGAAATCTCAGTCGGTGGCGCTAAAAACAACGCCCAAATCATGATCCCCGTTTCCCTGCTTTCAAGCGATCCAATTACCATCAAAAATGTCCCGATTATTGACGGAGTTGAAAAATCTCTTGAACTTCTTCGCGATTTAGGAGCTGAGGTTACAGAAAGCGACCATCAATTAGTAATTAGCACTGCTAATCTAAGCAAGAATGAACTAGACAAACAGATTGCCGATAAATTTCGAACCTCCGTTATGTTTGTGGGTCCAATTTTAGCCCGTCTTGGTGAGGTTAAATTTCCTCATCCAGGGGGTTGCGTTATCGGTGCCGCCGGAAGACCAATCGATTTATTCCTCGAAGGCTTTGAAGCACTAGGTGCAAAAGTTGAAATTAAAGAAAAATATTATCATATCACAGCCAACAAATTAAAGGGCGCAGATTTTTTCTTTACAACAATGGCGGTCACCGGAACCCAAAGCATGATTATGACTGCCTGTTTAGCCGAAGGCAAAAGCACACTTCGTAATTGCGCAATGGAGCCAGAGGTTATTGCTCTAGCCGATTATTTGAATTCTCAAGGCGCTAAAATTTCCGGAGCCGGAACGCCAACCATAGTTATTGAAGGCGTCGAAAAACTAAGCGGCGGTGTTTGCGAAATAATTCCCGACAGAATTGAAACTGGATCTTTTGCTCTAATGGCAGCGGCCACAAATTCCGAAATTAAAATCACCAATTGCAATCCGGAGCACATTTTAAGTCTTCTAACTATTTTTGATAAAATCGGGGTTAACTACGAAAAAGGGGATGATTTCTTGTTGATGAAAAAATCAGAAAACATAAAATCTTACGACCTTAAAACTCATGAATACCCTGGCTTCTCGACTGATCTGCAATCACCTTACGTTGTTCTTATGACTCAAGCTCATGGGACGTCACTTATCCAAGAGACTATTTACGACCGTCGTCTAATCTGGGCTGACATGCTTTCGCAAATGGGCGCAAATATTACTATGTGCGATCCGCATCGGATTGTCGTTAGCGGTCCAACCTGTTTATACGGTAAAAAATTAATTAGCCCCGATATCCGCGCCGGCATTGCTTTAGTTATTGCCGCTCTTATTGCTGAAGGACCGACCGAGATTGATAATATCTATCAAATAGACCGTGGCTATGAAAAACTAGACGAACGTCTCAGAAAACTGGGCGCGGCTATAGAGCGCATCGACTAAAATTTAATTATGTCCAAAAAAATTCGCGACTATCTCTTTATCGTCTTTATTGTCATATTTTTAGTCATGACCATTGTCGTTTCTTTATATGCATCGGGCTATAAATTTAATATTAGTTGGCCACTCAAATTAAACCGCGTGCTCCAAAAAACAGGAATGCTCGCCGTCGCAACTAATCCATCGCAAGCAACTATTTATCTTAATGACAAAGCGCAAAAAGAATCAATAATAAAATTTTGGAAAACTGATTATCGCGTCACACCGACTAAAATTAAAAATCTCTTACCGGGAGAATATGAATTACGACTTGAAGAAGCTGGCTATTGGTCATATAAACAAAAAATACATATCTATTCTGGAGAGACGACTTTTGTTGAGGATGTAAATTTATTTCGTGAGAATATCCCCTTATTAATTTTAGCTGCTCCAGAAAATACTCTTACTTTAAGCCCGGACAATAAATATCTTTATGCCGCGGAAAGCAAAAAAATAATTACTTTAAAAACCGAGATTAGCCGCGATTTAAAAGTAGCCGATAAAACAAGCGGTGTTTGGCTTAAGAGCGACAAGGTCTTAGCGTCAGGAATAATTTTTGACCCGATTAAGGCAGAGAACGATCAAAATTTTGCAAATTTTATCGGCGCTGGCGCAAATAATTGGCTATATGACAATAATAATGGAAAATTATATTTCCAAAATAATAATTCTATAAACCGCTTTGATGAAAATAGCAAAACGACTACCCTGCTAATTAGCGGCGCAACATATATCGATTACCTGCCGAAACAAAATTCTTTATTCACAATCACGAGCGGCCAAAATCAAGTAAAACTAGAATCATATTTATTAAAAAATCTTCAATTAGACAGTAATTGGATACTACCGGCGAGCGGTGAATACTCATTTGTAAAAAACATTATGAGCCGCCTCGCTATCTATGACTCAAGGAATAGAACTCTGTATTTATTTGATGAGGCAGACTTAAACGCCGGCCCGATTGTTATTCGTGATATTAAAAATTGGGCGATGATGAATGATAATTCACTCATCTATACAAATGATTTTGAAATCTATATCTTTAATCTGACAAATAGCCGGGTTGATCTTGTCACTCGCCGCAGTGAGGAGATAAATAGTATTATCTGGAATAATGACGGTAATTATTTAATATTCTCTAGCCCGACAACACTAAATGTACTTGACTTTAAAAATCGGAATGCGACTCTTCTTTTCCGTGCCGAAAAAATTTCTTCCCCGGCTCTTGATGGAAAAAATGACAATTTATATTTCTGGGCACAAGTTGGGCAGCAGACTGGGATATATAAAATGCTAATGCAATAAAATATATTAAAGCAATAAAAAAATACCGAGATTAATCCCGGTATTTTTTATTTTAATTATATTTTATATCTATTTTATTTTGTGCTTAATTCATTTATTAATTTCTGTAAATCAGCGCCAACTTCTTCATTTTTTAAGCCAATCTTTAAAGTCGCTTTAATAAAATTAAATTTATTGCCAGTGTCTAACCATTCCCCTTCAATTTTTTTACCATAAAGTTTTTTGCCCTGTTTCAGCATTTCTTCGTAGGCATCAGCTAATCTAATCTCACCTGATTTCCCGACTTTCATTGTTTCTAATATTTGTAGGATATCATTAGTTATAACATTAATGCCGACCTGAACTAAATTTGAAGGTGCATCTTCCATTTTTGGCTTTTCAATAAATTGCGTAATTTCGTAGATGCCGTCTCCTAAGTCATTACCGGCGATTACTCCGAATTGGCTAACTTCTTCTGGCCTTACTTCCGACAAACCAATAATAGTTTCGCCATACTTTTCATAAGCCTCAATTACCTGTGTAACCGGAGAAATATCGGCATCATATAGAGTGTCTCCAAACATTATTAGCACCGCTTCATCTTTATCAACTAAATGAGCCGCGCAAAGAACTGCCTGACCATCACCAAGCGGAACGGGCTGACGGACATAGGAAAACTTTGCCAAGTTTTCAATTTCCTGAACCTTTTTGACTAAATCCAATTTATTTTTTTCTACTAAGGTTTTTTCGAGTTCGAACGAGTAATCAAAATGGTCTTCAATCGCGCGTTTGCCCCGACCCGTCACAAAAGTGATTTCTTCAATCCCGGCGGCGACCGCCTGTTCGACTAAATATTGAATAACTGGCTTATCGACTACTGTAAGCATTTCTTTCGGCTGTGCTTTGGTTGCTGGCAAAAATCTCGTACCAAAACCAGCCACCGGAAATATCGCTTTTTTAATTTTCATATTATTATTTAAAATTTTATACCCCATTTTATAAAATATTTAACCCAAGAGGCGATGTGTCTTTGCGCTAAGCGATCAAGAAATATCGCTTTATACCAAGGATACTTTGCGCTTTGACGAGCGTGGTCATGAATCATAATTGCTCCGGGATGATAAATAACTTTTAATCCTTTTCGCCAAGCAGTCCGGCATAAATCAGTATCTTCAAAATACATAAAATATAAACTATCAAAACGCGGTTCCCAGATTTTATTGTTTGCCAGAATAATTTTCTTTCTAAACATTAAAGCCGAGCCCATTAACCAGTCAACTTCCTTAATAGAACTATGATCAAAATCCATCATCTGAAAATGATCACGGTCAACAGAAAAATATTTACCTAAAAAAGTACGGCGCAAAATCGGCATATAAACTTTCGGAAAATGCGAACAGGAATACTGTAAGGAATTATCCGGATTTAATAATTTTGGACCGACTATCGCCACGTCAGAATTATTTTTTAAATAATTATACAGCACGCTAATTGCATCATTCTTAATAAAGGTATCGGGGTTAAGCACAAAGACATATTCGCCACGTGCCGCTTCGATTCCTAAATTATTTCCGCCACCCATGCCTAAATTATTTTTACTAATAATAAGACGAATATTATCAGATAGACTAGTCAAAGAACTTATATCATCGCCCGAATTATTTTCAACAAGCACTACTTCAAAACTAAAGCCCCAATTGCCAGCCGAAAGAATTGAGCGCAAACAGCTCTCGAGTTTCTCCTTACTTTTATAATTAACGATTATAATCGATAAATCCATATTAAATTATTCTTTTAACTATTTGCCAATAGATATTCAGAAGAGGATTAACAACATATTTTAAAATCGGATTAGCAATCTCGGTAAATTCAATTTTACCGGCAAAATTTTTCGCAATACTTGAAAATGATTGTGTTTTAAAAGCTCGAACTTTTTCTCTTTCTTGGACTATCTTATCATAGTTTTTAGAATGACAAAAATATCCATAAATTTTCAGCTCTTCTTTAAACCAACCGTTAATCAGAGAAAAAAATAACATTCCGATATCCATTACTACGCCGGGAATGGCGATTAAAATTACTAAATATAAGGGATAAAAAGTCAGAAGAGTTAGATAACGGTTTCTTTCCATATAATATATCATCCTTGTACTGCGCTTGAATTCATATTTATGGAATATGACTGATTTTGGCGCCAAAATTATTTTATAGCCGGCCAATTTCGCTTTGAGACTTATTTCCATGTCATCATGATACATGTAATATTCCTCATTGTAGCCGCCTATTTTAGCCAGCACACTAGAACGAATAATAAATGAAGCTCCACTTGCGTAGCCCTTTATTTCTGGACAACCTTCAATTTCTTTATCCGCTTCACCGTATCCAGACGTAAAACCAAAACCAAGATAATGAATTACATTTCCTAAACTATTAATTTTCGGGTATTTTTTTTCTTCATCATTTTTGGGAAACAATAATATTTTTGACTGCGCGATTCCTGCTTCCGGATTATCATCAAGAGCTCGAATAAGTTCGCTCAACCACTCTTTTGTCATCTCGGTATCCATGTTCGCCGTAACGATATATTCACAGGCATCGGCCGCGGCCTCTTTAAATCCTAAATTATTAGCCGCCGCGTAATTTCCGTCGGTGCGGGCAAATATCTTCGCTTCTGGATAGATGTTTTGTAAATATTCAAAGGACTCCACTGTGGAGGCGTTATCAATAATATATATATTTGTTGATTCCCTAGGATAGGTTTGCGCGCGCAAAGAATCGCGACAAGGCGCTAAAAAGCGCTCGGCGTAATCTTTATAATTTATTAGAATTACTCCAATTTTTTTATTCATGAAAAAAAATTATACGAGAATCTTTATTGCCGACCAAACAAATTTTAGAATTTTGGTTTGCCAGGGCGCCTCCCATTTCTGAAAATACTTTATCATTGAATCGCTAAAATATTTTTGCGCCTGGCCTCTCTTTACTTGCGCAAAACTAGCACCGACGTAATCAACGCATTCCGCAACCGGCGTATACCAAACCTCACCGCCGAAACGTAAAACTGCGCGACAAAAATCAACTTCCTCAAACCAAATAAAATAGCGCCCATCTAGGAGAGGTACATTAGTTGCACTAATTCTTTCATATGCCTCACGGTTAATTAAGAAAAAAGCACCGCGGATTGAATCAACTTTCGCCGCTTGAGAATAATCAAAGTCGCTAGCTAGATAATGATCAACAATTTTTGGAAAAACATGTGGTAATTTTAACGAAACCGCTAATTGATCGGGGAATTTTGGAAAACGTCGCACATGGCGAATTATCTCACCGCGCTCATTTATGAGCTTGCAACCACTAACCGTCGCCTGCGGATTATTTTTTGCCCAGTCGAGCATTTTGGATAAAGTATCTGGACGAACTTGCATATCAGGATTAAGTAGCAAAATGTATTTTCCTTTTGTCTGCTTAAGCGCTTGATTATTTGCCGCCGCAAAGCCAAGATTTTCTTTATTAGCGATCAGAGTCACTTGTGGAAACTCAGTGCTCACCATTTCAACAGTTCCATCACAAGAATAATTATCAACGACAAATACTTCATATTTAAAATCGCCTTGTGATTTAAACAAAGCGCTTAGGTTGGCTGATAATTTATTTTTAACTTTCCACGAAACAATAACAATGGATAAGTCCATATTTTTGTAGATTTATTAGCGACTGACTTTAACTAATTTAGTTCTTTCAGTTAAACCGCTGATAATTTTCACTTGATATTTTCGAACTCCGAGTAATTTTGCTAGATAATTTATTAGCTCCTGGTTCGCTTCGCCCTTCTCCGGTTTGGCCGCCAGCGCAACTTTAATAGTCCCATCGGCCATTTCCTCGCGAAGCTCAGTTTTAGGAGCACCAGGAATAACCTTGACGTTAAAATGTATTTCTTTATTATTAGCTAAATTTTCAATCAATTTATCAAACATGTCCTTTATTTCTTAAATACCGAATAAAGCTAATTTCTCTACTTATAGTTTAACCCCTTTCCTGGCTTTTTTAAAGGCCATAAGGACATAAAGACCCTTCTGTCAAGATTTATTTTATTGTAATTATATATTAAAATATAAGTACTAAATCATTAAAAAAATATTATGTCTGAAGTCTATTCGCGTCCTTCATGGGATGAATATTTTATTAAAATAATGGAGATGGTCGGCAGTCGCGGTTCTTGCGATCGCGGGCGATCAGGTTGCGTTATCACGCGCGACCGTCGCATCATTTCAACGGGCTATGTCGGCTCACCAGTCGGCCTTCCTCATTGCGATGAAGCCGGACATGAAATGCATACCGTTATCCACGAAGATGGCACGCAAACTCGCCATTGCATCCGTACGGCTCACGCCGAACAGAACGCAATTTGCGAAGCGGCCAGAATGGGTATTGCACTTGAAGCTTCAACTCTCTATTGCAAAATGACTCCCTGCTATACGTGTGCCAAAATGATTATCAACGCCGGCATAAAGCGTGTCGTTTGCGCTCAAGACTATCACGCCAGCGCGCGAAGTAAAGAAATATTCAAAGAGGCCGGTTTAGAATTCGCCCTACTCTCAGAAGACATGACGACCTACTCCGACATGGAAATAAAATAATAATATTAATTTCTTCTAATTTTTAAAGTATGGCAAACATTTTTATCTACGATGAATTTAGCCCAGAGGACACAGCCATGATGCAGGCGCTTTACTCACGCAGTCCAAAAAGCGTAGTCGAGCATGTTGAAAAAGTAAAATCGAGTGGTTCCGGAAAATTCATGGAAACTTTTTACGTTGGCTACGGCCATTCCAGTATCGCCGACTGCGGAAGTACAACAATTTTTATCGAAGAAGTTAGTATCGTCGGTGATAAGGCAATCCAAGACTGGCAACTATATAGCGGCCAAGAAACTAGCACCCGCTATATCGATATGTCGACCAGAAAAATTATCGATCCCCTAAATACTGAGGCCTCCGCCGAAATTATTAAGGCTTGGATGAACTTCTATGTTAATAATCAAGAAAAAATTCAAAATTTTTTAATTACAAAATATCCGCGCCAAGAATCTGAAGACGAAGGGGTATATCTAAAAGCGATTAAGGCGCGCGGTTTTGATATCATGCGCGGCTTCTTGCCGGCTGGTATTACTACTCAATTAAGCTGGCACACCAATCTTCGTCAAGCCTGGGATAAACTCGCCCTTCTCCGCCATCATCCTTTAGCGGAAGTAGCGGAAGTAGCGGAAAATATTTTAACTGAACTTAGAAATAAATACTCTCATAGTTTTTCTCATTCACTTGATGAGGCTCAAGAAAAATACCGAGCGAAAACTGTTAAGGAGGCTAGCTATTTTGCTCCAGAGAACCCAATCGACTTTTCTGCGACTTCAACTATTAAAGCTTCGGAATTAGCCAAGTATCAAGAAATGATTGATACACGCCCGCTTAAAACTAGCTTGCCAAATTTTCTCGCCGACCTCGGAACTTTTACCTTTAATTTTCTTTTAGACTTTGGCTCTTTCCGCGATATACAGCGCCACCGCAACGGTGTTTGCCGCATGCCGCTTCTAACAACATCGCTCGGTTTTAATTCTTGGTATCCTGAACAATTGCCAGAAGATTTAAGGCTAGAAGCAGATGCTCTTATTTTAAGCCAAGTCGAAAAAATTAAATCTCTTAATACGACTCCAGAAATAAAACAATATTATATTGCGATGGGATTTAATGTCGCTTGCCAAACAACTTACCCGCTTCCCGCTGCCTTCTATGTAATTGAACTTCGCTCCGGACGCATGGTGCATCCGACTCTCCGCCAAGTCGCACATAAAATGCATAAAGCGGTTCTAGAGATGTTTCCTAATTTAAAATTATATTCTGACCTAGATAAAGACGATTGGGATGTCCGCCGCGGTCTCGCTGATATCACCGCCAAATAATCCTATGAAAAAAACCATCATCGCACTCGCCGGAGAAGTTGCCAGCGGTAAAGATGTCACAAAAAAATATTTAGAGGATAACTACGGCGCGAGTTGTCATCGTTTTTCAACAATTCTCCGTGATGTTTTGGGCCGCTTATATCTGCCAATCGTTCGTGAAAACCTTCAGAATCTTTCGACTCTTCTGCGTCAAAATTTCGGCGAAGATTTATTCGCAAAGATAGTAGCCGAAGACGTTAAGAATGATCCTCACGAAATAATTGTTATAGATGGTATACGCCGAGAAGCTGATATAGTCCATCTAAAACTTTTGTCTGGCTTCGTTCTATTAAGTATTGAAGTTGAAGCGAAAACGCGATATGAACGTTTAATAAATCGACGAGAAAATGCCGACGACGCCTCAAAAACTTACGAACAATTTTTAGCTGATGGCCAAAAAGAAGCTGAGCTTGATATCGCGAAAGTCATGTCCACCGCGGATTATAAGCTTGATAATAATGGAAATCTAGAAAGCCTCTATAATCAAATCGAAAAAATTATTATTGAATTAGAAAAATAGTATGAATAAGTATCCCGGAAAATTAATCGTCTTCTACGGAATAAACAACCTCGGCAAAAGTACGCAGGCTAAATTATTAGTTGAGAGGCTAAAGGCCAACGGTTATCAAGCGGAATACTTAAAGTATGCTATTTATTCTCTCTTACCATCCGGCGAAATTCTTAACGATTATTTAAGATCTGGGAATCCTTTTAACTTAAGCCCGCGCGAAGCCCAGACTATTCAGGCCTTAAACCGCACTCAATTTCAAGATGAGTTAATCGCCAAACTTAAAGCGGGTATTAATGTCGTTGCCGAAGATTATAAAGGCACGGGCATCGCCTGGGGTCTTGGCGCTGGTGTTGAAGAGCGGTACTTAAAAAAAATAAATTCACATTTAATTGATGAGGATTTAGTTTTTCTGTTTGACGGCGAACGTTTCCGTCAGGCAATCGAAAATAATCATAAACATGAAAACGACGAAGACTTAATGACGAAAGTCCGCTGGGCTCATTTAAAATTACGCGAAGAATATGGTTGGTGGAAAATTAATGCCAATTTAGCGATTGAAGAAATTCATCAAGAAATTTGGGACACGGTTTGCGATCTGCTTGAGGGGCCAAAAGAAATTACTCCTAAAGAAATCAGCCGACCGAAAGAAACTTATAATTACTCCGGCTTCCAAGCTATCGGGGATATTATTACTGATAACGGCAAAACTGATATTACGGTTGCCAATACGACACCTGACTTTAAAGCGGAGCCAATACAAGAAGCTCCAATCCTAATCCCTGTCCAAGAAAATATAATTCACAGCGCTAAAAATATTCTTCGCATTGAAAAAATAAGCGAGAGTGCTAAATTGCCGATTAAAGCACATCTAGGCGACGCTGGTTATGATTTATATGCCAATGATTATTATTCAATTCCTCCTTACGCTCAAGCACTCGTTTCAACCGGCATCAGAATGGCTATACCCGAGAGCTATGTTGGTTTAATCTGGGATAAGAGCGGAGTGGCCTTCGGCGGAATTAAAACGATGGGCGGCGTAATCGACTCTGGCTACCGTGGAGAGATTAAAGTAATTATTAAAAATTTAAGCGAAGAGCTTTTTAATATTGTTCCTGGTCAAAAAATAGCTCAAATATTAATTCAGTCTGTAAGCGACTTAGCTATTAGCGAAGAATCTATCGACGACGAAACAACTCGCGCCGCGGGCGGTTTCGGGAGTACGGGAAAATTTTAATTATATGAAATACGACGTCATTATCGGTCTGGAAATCCACGCCGAATTAAAAACAAAGAGCAAAATGTTTTGCGCTTGCAATAATGATTCAGGCGACAAGGAGCCCAATACCACAGTCTGCCCGATTTGCCTTGGCCACCCCGGAACTTTACCCGTGCCAAATCAAGAAGCAATTAATTGGACACTCATGACTGGCTTAGCTCTCCACTGTAAAATAAATCGCGTTTCTAAATTTGATCGCAAAAATTATTTCTACCCCGATCTACCGAAGGGTTATCAAATATCTCAATACGACCTTCCTTTATGCTACGATGGGTATTTAGATATTGATGAACGAAAAATTGAGATTACTAGAATTCATCTTGAAGAAGACACGGGAAAATCAACTCACTTCAAAGACAAAGGCTATACCCTCTTAGATTTCAATCGGGCCGGCACACCGCTTATGGAACTTGTTACCGAGCCGGTGATTAAAGATGCGGCCGAAGCAAAAAAATTCTGCCAAGCCTATCAGCAAATACTACGCTATTTAGATATTAGTAATGCTGATATGGAAAAAGGCGAAATGCGCTGTGAAGCAAATATCAGCGTTCAGGCTAATGGCAAATGGGAATATAAAGATGGACTAATTAAACCATTGAAGAGATATAAATTAAATAATAAAGTCGAAGTTAAAAATATTAACTCTTTCCGCGCTGTCGAAAAATCAATCAATTTTGAAATTGAACGCCAAATGGCGGCGCTCGATAAGGGCGAGGAAATAATTGCCGAGACTAGAGGTTGGGATGAAAATAAATCAATGACAGTTAGCCAGAGAGTTAAAGAAACATCCGCCGATTACCGCTACTTCCCTGAGCCCGATATTCCGCCATTAAAAATTGGCGAGGAGTGGTTAGAGAAACTACAAACTGCGCTTCCAGAATTGCCGGCCGCTAAAAAAGAAAGATTTATTAGAGAATATAATTTTAGCGCGGATATTGCCGAAACCTTAATTGCTGATAAAAAGTTAGCCGATTGGACCGAGCATGTTATTTCTGAACTCGATGCCTGGATTGAAGCGAATGGTGACGACGAAGATCGCCAAGAAAAGCGCCTCGCCAAAACTGCCGGCAATTGGATTACGAGCGAACTCTTAAAACATCTTAAAACAGATAATAAAAAAATTTGCGATCTTAAACTAACAGCCGAAAATTTTGCCGAATTAATCAGCCTTATCTACCAAGATAAAATTAACTCTTCAGCTGGTCAAAGGATTCTTGAAGAAATGTATAATAACGGCGGCGACCCGACTGACATCATGAAATTAATGGGCCTTCAACAAATGGATAATACAGATGAAATTAAAACAGCCGTTAAAAATGTCATCGCGAGAAACCCTGAACAGACTAGCGCCTACCTAGGCGGAAAAGCTAGCTTAATGCAATTTTTCGTTGGCCAAGTTATGGCCGAAACGCATGGCAAGGCTAACCCAAAAATCGCGAAAGAAATTTTAGAGAAATTATTAAAATAAATAATCGCAAAAGTATAATAAAAAAGCCCGTTGAGGGCTTTTTTGTATTTCGCTTACTAATATTTATTTCAACCACTTAGCAACTACTTTTTTTGCCTCAGACAAATCTTTTAGCCATTCAATTTTCTGCCCCTGCTTCTCCCAGCGACGAAACCAAGTTTTTTGGCGCTTAGCAAATCGATAGAGGGCGGTATTAAGCTTAGTAATCATTTCTTCGTACTCAAATTTTTCTTGAATATAATTACTGACAAATTTATATTCTAAACCAAAGCCGATTAAACGTTCAAAAGAAACTCCATCACGATGCAAGCCTTTTACTTCTTCGACAAGTCCTTCTTCTAAACGATCATTTAAACGCTTCAAGATTCTCATTTTTAAAATATCATCCAGACAATTTAAACCGATCACTAAAAAATCATATTTAGATTCTCCTTTCTTATTTCCTTCTTCGCCCGGCGTCTCAAGTATTTCTAAGTACCGAACCAGGCGTCGTTTATTATTTCTATCGCTATTATTTAGTCGCGCTGCAAATTCTGGTTTTTCTTTTTCAAGTTTTTTATATAATTCCTCTAAACTTGATTCTTCAAGCTGTGCCCTTTTCTTTAAATCAGGCTCAGCACTCGTTAATTTATAATTATCAACGAGCGCTTGCAGATAAAGTCCGGATCCGCCAACAATAATCGGTAATTTTCCGCGTGACAAAACATCCTCAATCGCTTTAAAAGCTAATTTCTGATATTTAGCTAAATCAAATTTCTGCTTAGGACTAACAACGTCAATCAAATGATATTTAATTTTTTTGCCATTAACTTTATACTCTGCCAAATCTTTCCCCGTGCCGATATCCATGCCCTTATACACCTGGCGGCTATCAGCGCTAATTATCTCCGCGTTGAGGCCAGCGGCTAATTTAACGGCCAAACCAGTCTTACCGGCCGAGGTCGTACCTAAAATCACCAAGACTTTTGGCTTAAGGGGGTTAATATTAATTTTACTCTTTTTACTAGACATGGCTAAAAACATTAGTATATAATATAAGTATCATAGTTCTTTCGTAAAATAGACGCAAAGGCGTAAAAAAATCGGGAGAACTCTCAATTAATTATTAACCCTTTAAAGAAAGGAGACCAAGTGAAACATCAGTTCCCACCCGGGTTCGTAATGAACTCGAAAAAAAATGCCAATCCGGCTACCGGCGGTTTAAACACAATGCGCAAAGGCGAAAAAGTGTTAGGTCATTCCAGGATTAATGGTCAAACATCGTAACCGAAAAAACAGAAGTAAGTTAAGATCGACTGATGACCTTATTCGAAGGGGTCCGCGAAGGCAATATGCTGAGCGGACTTTTTTTATTTGATTAAATCCCCTTCCAAGGCAAATGGTAAAATTTCAGCAATTTTTACTTTTACAAAAGTACCAATTAATTTCTGATTAACTTTTTTGGGCGCTCTAACTAAAACCGTTTGATATGTACTCATCTTCCCGTAGTATTTTCCACGCTTATTAATTCCCTCAAGAAGCACCGTAATATCTTGACCAATATATTTCTTATTATGCGCAAGCGCAGTCTTCTTTAAAATAGTATCAAGAATTTGTTCTCTTCTCTTTTTCTCAATCCTGGACACATTATCATCCATCTTTGCCGATACTGTTCCGGGGCGCGGACTATACTGAGAGATATAAGCTAAATCATATTTAATTTTTCGAAAAAGTTTGGCAGTATTTTCAAATTGTTTTTTTGTTTCTCCGGGAAAGCCGACGATAACATCGGTTGTAATCGCGATACCCGTTTTAGCCTGTCTTACTTTAGCGATTAAATTTTCATAATGTTTTACCGTATATTTACGATTCATCGCTTTTAGAATTTCATCATCACCCGACTGAACAGCTAGATGCAGATGTGAACAAATTTTATCCGTTGAGCCAAGAACTTTGATTAAGGCATCACTCATATCTTTAGGGTGACTCGAAGAGAAGCGAAGCCAAAATTCTCCGGGAATTTTGGCGATAGTGTCGAGCAATTTCGGAAAGTCATAATTCTTATCATGATAACTATTAACGTTTTGAGCGATCAGCATGACTTCTTTGTAGCCGCGCGCAATTAGACTTTTAACTTCGGCAATTACTTCCTTAGCTGGACGATAAACTTCACGCCCGCGCGCATAAGGAACAACACAATAAGAACAAAAGTTATTGCAGCCATTGCCGATCGGGACGTAGGCCGAAAAAGTTTTAGTCAATTTCGGTAAAATATTTAAATATTTCTCGCCCTGCTTTAAACGAACTTCATCTAAACTAAACTCGGGGACAAAGTCCTTGCCGCCGAGAAGTTCCGGCAACTGAAGCATCTCATTAATCGGTATAAAAATATCAGCTTTTCCCTTTAAGCGTTTTTTAACGTCCGCACGTTTACTCAAACATCCGGAAAGCACTATTTTAACAGCCGGGTTATTTTTTTTAATTGTATTAACTAAACCATAAGCCCGGTCTTCAGCCATCTGCCTTATACCACAAGTATTAATAACAACTACTCCCGCTTTTTTAAGATCCTTTTCGAAACGATAATCCTTGTCTTCCAAAAAAGCGGCCAGACGTTCGCTATCAACGACATTCATCTGGCAACCTATTGTTATAATATGATATGTTTTATTTATTTTCTTCATTTATTTTATTTGCGCCCTGCACACTAGCGCTTATTTGATATAAACCAAATTTAGCATTAATTTTTTTTATTAACTTCATCTCGACATGATAAGGACTAAATTTACGTTCATTTAAATAAGCAACATCTTTATCATTCAAAAAGAAATTATAATAATATACCGGATAATACTTAGTTAATTTCTCGACTGCCGTTAAAATTTCATCGTTAGGTAATTTGCCCATGATTATTCGGCGTTCGGGGAAAAAGAATTTATCATAATATTGGGTAATAATAATTCCGCCAGGAGCCGTCAAAGAAAAAACTTGTTCAGCGTTTGCTCGCTCAGCCAGATTATTATAATAAAGATAAGCTAAGCCTTCTTCAGAGCCATAGAGCACAAAGCTAATACCGATGAACCCAATAAATATAACGGCTAATGCCTGCAAACCAGCTGCCAATATCTTCCTAACTCGCGCTGGTGTCTTGGTGCCAATTAAAAGAGCAGCTCGCGAAATCCGAACTATCGCAAAGGATACAAACGGCAGAAGCATTAGATAAATTGGCAACCAATAGCGCGTATAGGAATTTCCGATTGTGAAGTGAGTCGCGTCTGGATTATCATTGAAGCGCCAAGACCCATAATAGAAAACCAGAATTACTCCCAATAATCCCCAAACTAGAATATAAACTAAATATTTCTTTTGAAAATGGCGAATATTCTGAACGAGCAAAAGCAGAACACCAATTGCAGCGACAAAAACAAGAACAGGAAACATTTCCAGTACATAGTGACGGAACATACTAATCGATTGCGCAGAATTAAAACCAAAATAAAAAATATTATGGGTTACGGTTGTAAAATACTCACTATATTTTTCTATTTGCCCTTGAAAAGTCGAGCGAACAACGTCACCGCTCGCCATGGATAATTCTTCGAGCGATCTATTCATCTCATTGTATCCACCGCGAAAAGAATTTTGATATAAAATATTATTCCAGTAAGCAACCGGAAGTAAAGCGAGAAAAATACCGGCACAAAAAATAATTAATTTTATTAGTCCAAGACGGCGCGCATAAAAAAGCCAAATAATTCCGAAGGCGGGTGCGAGCCAAAGCAATTCTGAAGTTCTAGTAATAATTGCGAGCCCGGCAAAGATTCCAGCAAAGGCGGCGGCGATAATTTGCCAAAATCTAGTTTTATCAAAATGAAAAGAAAAAAATTTTGTCTTAATATTCTCCCAAATATTTACTTTATTTTTTGAGCCGAGGGCGAGAGCGAAAAGATAGGCGGCAATAAGCAAATAAACAACAAATAAAATGTTATGGAACATGCTGCGTACCGTATAATAAATATATACGGGAAAAACAGCTAGTAAAAAAGCGGAAATTAAAGCGATTCTTTCATTTTTAAATATATAGCTAACCAGTAAATAGAAGATAATTATACCGATAGCGGCAAATAGAGGCGTTAGAAACGGAATTATTCCTACGCCGAGTAATGAGCCTATCGTCCCATAGCTTAAAATAATACCTAAGAAACTAACTGGCTTGACCCATCCGGAATCGCTTCGCAAACTCCGTGGCATGACCAAATTATCGCCGATAACGGCGGCCGAATCAAAATATCCTAATTCCCCAGTTTCACTATAGCGCTTACTAAAAAAATAATTAGCCGTCTCATCGGGGGATGTCCATTTTGTATAGTTTTTATCCTGCGTCAATAAGTTGAAACTAGCAGTTGCAATAAAAAAAATCAGCGCCAAGAGACTGACGATGAGCAGGTTTGATATTTTTTGCCATTGGATTTTCATTATCTAAATGTTACCTAAAATTGCCTATTTTAGCAAGAATTTGCTATTATGAAGATAATATGGAAGAACAAAGAAATATCACTAAAAATGGCCTAAATTTGCCTGATTATGCTCTAGCCCTAATCTCGCTCACAATAATATTTAGCGCCGGAATTTACTACCTCTACGCCCTTAATTTTGGCTCTATCGCTCTTATTCTCGCCCTTGTTATAGGTAGTTTTTTCGTTCTCAAAAAGTCTCTCTTCCTGCCCCTGGCCAATACAATAAATATAGCTAATATTAAAGAAAATATTTCTAAGAAAAGATATCTGAAATATTGGCCCTTTTTTGTCTATTTTCTGTGTTTTTTGCTAAATATTTATCTTTTATACTCTAATCAAAGTGATCGTGCCCTTATTTCGCCTTGGCAGGTCACAAACAGCATCTTCTTTATTAGCTATACGCTTAGCTCCTTAATTCTTGTTGCTATTCTGCTTCAAAAACAATTATCCGCGACAAGCAAATTAGTAGCGCTAAGCGCCCACTATCTTTTAAGCTTCAGCGTGGCTGCAATTATTTACAAAATCGGCTATGGCTTTGATCCCTTTATCCACCAAGCGACCATGGAACTAATTGATAAAAAAGGATTAGTAACTCCGAAACCTTTCTATTACCTCGGTGAGTATGGTCTTATTGTTATTCTTCATAAATTAAGCGGCTTATCTATTTACCTCCTCAATAAATTTCTTGTGCCTGTTCTCGCTGCTATTTTTTTACCGCTGGCTATATATCGCCTTACCATAAAAAATGAATTCGCAAACAGTCGTTTTTTAACAGCACTATTTTTATTAGCTATAACATTTTCTCCTTTTATTGCCACAACCCCACAAAATCTCAGTTATCTTTTTCTCATCCTGACGATTGTTTATGGCATCACCAGAAAAAATCCTCTTTGGTCACTCCTCCTAGCACTCGCTACTCTCGCCATTCATCCTTTAACCGGAATTCCCGCCTTATCTTGGTGTCTTATTTTATGGCTCAATAAAAAAGCCCCCGAACTTAAAGTGAAAACTTATAAATCTCTAAAGGCTATGCTTTGGCTAGCCAGTGCACTTGTTTTACCGCTCGCTCTTTTTATTTCCGGCGGTAGCGATTTAAAAAAAATCGGTTGGAATCTAAGCTTCATAATTAATCCGATACAAAATCTCTTCTCTACTCTTAATGTTTCCGGACAAGAAGATTGGCTTTTAAATTTTGTCTATTTTTTTAGCTTCAATTATAATCTTTGGTTAATATTATTAATTATTGTTAGCCTTATTCTCTTTGCGCGGCATATTGATCGCCCCGAATTTAAAAATATCTTATTCATCAACTCTGCCCTTGTCTGTGCCTATCTTATTTCAAGCCAAATATTATTTACGGATTTAATAAATTACGAACAAACAAATTTCGCCTCTCGCCTGCTCGTTCTTATCACTATTTTCTTCTTGCCTCTTATTATTTCCAGTGTCCAGCACCTCATAACAAAAAATCTTGCGCAAATAATAGCCGTCAAAATAATCTGGCTAACTATAGGCCTCGCTCTAATTTCAAGTAGTTTATATATTTCCTATCCCCGTTTTGATAAATATTTTAATTCCCGCGGCTATAGCACTGGAGTTAATGATATCGCCGCCGTTAAATTGATTGAGAGTACCGCAAAGGGACCGTATATAGTTCTTGCCAATCAGCAGGTCAGCGTGGCGGCGCTTAAAGAATTAGGCTTTGATCATTACTATCAAACTGAGAAAGGTCTACTTTATTTCTATCCAATTCCAACGGGCGGCGATCTATACCAATATTATTTAGATATGGTATACAAAAACCCCAGTCGCGAAACCATGGCAAATGCCAGGGCTCTAGCTGGGGTTAAAGAATCATATTTAATCGTCAATAAATACTGGTTTCAAAGCGCCCGCGTTATAAGTGCAGCTAAGCTTAGCGCCGATAGTCTGGAAAAGATTAATGATGAAGTCTATATTTTTAAATATCTACCTTAAATATTCGGAGTAAAATAAATTATCGACTCTCAGAATAATCCCAGACTGGTCCTACTGAAAAAACTTTGTCATCGCCTTCCCGATGAATAAGAATCATTAATTTCAAACGGCTGACGTCTTCCTTCAAGCCGTTTTTTAGTCCCGGAGTTTTAAGAGTTAAAATTTTCTTCGCATTAATTGGTTCATTAATAGTTAATTGCTTAGCAAAATTTGTGATAATTTCGTTATCTTCCGCCTCAAGGGGAAGCCCGGTTAATTCCTTAACGACAACCGTTCTAAGAGCCGTTAGATTTTCATTAGCCAAGATAAGAGCATTCGGCACAGCCACTACTTCTTGATTAACCTGGAGCGCTGTAAACATTTTTTGCATCATAAGATTAGTTGCTAAAAGCTCATCAATCAAGGCTAGGTTAGGTTCAACATAGGAGTTATCATTAAAGCGGGAAAAATTATTGAATCCCTGACCTTTAAATAATTGGTTTACAGAAAATTTTTCCAAAGGCAATTGCATATTTACCCAGGCACTAACCGCTGTTGTTAAAGTTCGATCGTGCCAAGCTAATGTTTGACTAAATAAAGGCAAATTAACACTCGGGGTATTTAAATATGCAGAAATTGACGATAGACTCGCCCAATAATTTGTCGTATGCCAGACAGCGTCTTCATTAAATTTTGTTCTTAAGTTTATGATTTCTTTATCATAATTAAGATAAGAACTATTTTCTGTAAAGTAATCGTTATGAGCGATTGGGTAAACAACATTAACGGCATCAAGCGCAATACCATTACAACGACGACTGGCACTCTTAACATAACATGCAGTTATATTATTCGCTTTTGTGCTGGTTCCCAAAAAGGAATCAACAACCGGATAAGTTAAATGGGTAAAGATATAATCATTTGGTAAGTAGGTTTCAACTAGCATTTTAAAGCCAAGACGATAATTTGTATCTGGATTTTTTTTATCAATTGCTCCGAGAAATGGCGAGAACTCCAAAGAATTCAATTTGGCTTGTAATTTTACCATATTGTTTTTCGCTTCCGGATTTTTATCGTCAAATAGTTCATCAATTTTATAAGCCTCACCAAAAACAGACTTTAAAGCATCGCGATAATAAACATAATTCAAATCCTCGCGAAGCGGATTAAAATAGGATATGACCTTATAAATACGGGCCCATTTATTTTTTAATTCAGGCAAATCGGAAAAATCACTCGATATAAAACTCGCCGCAATCATCGCTAAACGCCAATCTTCGCGATCAAGCAAACAATTAGGACAATTTTTATCGCGATAATTTAAGGGAAAAACAGAATTAAGCCATTTAGTAGTTAAGTAAAAATTATTTAATCGCGCATTGCTGCGATAATCAGCCGGCACGACGAAATCCGCGTAGTCTCGAGTATAAAGCATAACCGGCGACTTTACTTTTTCCTTGCTGTCTCTAATTAACTTAACTTCTTTAAGCACGTCATCGCGCAGATACGGTGGCGTGACAAAGTAAAAGCGCTCGGTTTCAGTTGTAACAAATTTATTTTTATCATCTAGAGTTCCTTTTGGCGCTACTTGATTATCGGCTGGCTTAAGAAGTTCGAGGGCAACTGCAAAGAAGGCAGCCTCGAGTCGTTCGCCCTCGAGAATAGAATCGTTAACATTACCTATCGCCGACAGTCGCGCTTCATAGCGATTTTTGGCGGAATTATACAAGTCCTTATTAATACTCCAGAGGTTATCATAAAAAATATTCTCTTCGATATCTTTAAATATTTTTTTAAGCACAGTCTGATGATAATAAAGGATAAAATCAGAAGTAATTAAAAAAGGAATTTGTTTTTTTTCTAAAGTAGAATAAATAGAATAAAAATCAGTGACTTCTTTGACCCAAGGATTGTCAATCTCAGCAAATCCATTCGTATTTAAATCATTCAAAACCGGATCTAAACTCAACTTTCGAGATAAATCATAATAATTTAAAACATCGATCTTGATATTTAAAGGAAGACTGTAATCATTTAATTTAATATCAATTTTGCCTTCGGGTAACTTATAAAAATCTGCAAAAGATAAATATTCTACTGCTATATTTGAGAAAGTCGTTGTGGCGATTGTCGAAGTTGCGGTTGCCGGTAAATTTAAATTCGGTAAAATATTTTGCGTGCTAGTGGCTGGTGTTTCTTCGGTAGGCAGAATATTGGGGTTATATTTCTTTATTAAAAATTTACTAAGCACAAACAAAGCGCCGGCAACCAAAATAAGCAGGAGTAAAATAAGACCTCCAATTATTATTATCTTCTTTAGGGGCGACCCATTACCTTGGTCGCTATTTAAATTTTGAGGCGCCACCCCTGATGGTATGATTGTCTCTCGACTCTCAAACATATAATTTCTTATTTTAAATATTTATATTTATTCTGCAAATGCTCTTCGTATGTTCGCGCATAAATAACCTCTCCATTATTTGTCGTTAAAAAATAATTATAGTCTGTTTTAATCGGATATATCGCGGCTTCAATAGCTAAAATCCCAGGGTTACAAATTGGTCCCGGCGGCAGTCCGCGATATTTATAAGTATTGTATGGTGAGCTATTATTTAACTCCTCGCCACTATGGGCTGGCTTATTATCGCCATAGACATAGGAAAGGGTTGCGTCCGATTGTAAACCTTGACCAATCTCTAGACGATTATAAAAAACTCCGGCGATTATTCGCGCATCGCGATTATTATTTGTTTGATAATTTATCGGTGCCTCTTTCTCAATAATTGAAGCAAGCGTAATTATTTCGTATATAGTTTTGCCCGACACCTTAATATCAGCGCGCATTTTTGGTGTTAATTTTTCATTAAAATTGTCTAACATTTTTTCAATAATATCGGTAACTGTTGAACTAGCATAAACACGATACGTATCTGGGAACAAATAACCCTCCAGACCATAATATTTGGGCTTATCGGCCAAAAAGGAATACTGCGTGGAGAAATCTTGAGGAGCGGTTAGACTTTTATTACGACGATAATCCATTTGGGGAAAACCGGCGACTTTTAAAAAATCATCGGCATGCATGCGACCTGATTGTTCAAAATATTGGCTTATATCGCGGCTAGCCCATCCTTCAAGAATTTTGATAGTATACTCCGGTTTTAAAACTATGGCCGGTGTGGACGGCTGATTAGTTATTTTTTCAAAAAAACGTGCGATTGCTGGCGGAAAATCATGCTCATTCGCGAGGAAAGAGCGATAAGCCAAGCGAATGTAAAAAAGACTGATAACCAAGAAGGTTGCTAAAAAAGTTGCGACGATAATTAAGAAATATTTGGTAATTTTTCGCATAGCTATTTTTTTTTCTTCATCTCTTCGATTTTTGTACTAGCCGCGCGTTTAATCATTTCCGAACTAGCGCGAATCTTTTTACCCAGGCCATCAACCATCTTAATCCCATATTTTTGGCAAATAGGATATTCTGGAACATTACTAATATTATGGCGATCGCCACCGTTGGCAAAGATATTCGGTTTTAATTTAGCTAAAGACTTAATTACCGGTATTTCACCATTTTCTAATTTATAATCATCAATCGCTAAAAATACTTGATCAACATCGCGCAAAGCACTAACTATTTTCATGCGGTCTTTTTCGGACATAAAAGGAACTCGACCCTTAAGCTTAACCTGTTTATCATTATTAATAATTACGACGAGTTTATCGCCTAGTTTTTTCGCCTTTTCAATCATTTCGAGATGCCCAACATGAAGCGGATTAAAAAAACCAGAGACGGCGACAACGATCGGTTTTTTCTTGAGCACTTTAGATCCTTTTTTAGTTATCATAAATATATTTTAGATAAATTACTAACCTTATTATAGCAAAAAAATGAGTAGACTTGAAGTGGGTTTATTTATTCCTCAAACTAAGATAAAATATAGTCATAATGATAACAATATGACATTTCGCGAATATCAAATAAAAGCGAGCGAGACGGCCCGTTTTCCGGATAAAGACCTGGTTTTTATTTATACTGCCCTTGGTCTTATGGGTGAGGCTGGAGAAGTAGCCGAAAAAATCAAAAAAATCTGGCGAGATAAAAATAAGCAGATTGATAATATCGACCGTGAGGAAATTAAGAAAGAGATGGGCGATGTTCTCTGGTATTTATCTCAGCTAGCCGAGGAACTTAAAATAGACTTCGACGACGTTGCCCAAACAAATTTAGACAAAACTAAGTCACGTTTAAGCCGTAATTTAATTAACGGCTCAGGAGATAACCGCTGATACTATGACAATTTTACATGCTTTAATTTTAGGAGTAATCGAAGGTCTCACCGAATTTTTACCGATTTCCTCTACGGCGCATATGATTATCGCGGCCGAATGGCTTAAAATTCCACAAACCGAATTTCTCAAAACATTTGAAATATCCATTCAACTTGGTGCTATTCTGGCTATTGTTATTCTTTATTGGAAAAAAATCTGGTCCAGTTGGAGCTTAATTGGCAAACTCGTAACCGCATTTATACCGACGGCCATAATCGGTTTATTATTTTATAAAATAGTTAAAAGCTATTTAATGAACAATAACCACATTATCGCCAGTGCCCTGCTTCTGGGCGGTATAATTTTAATTATTTTTGAAAAATATTATTCTAAAAAAACGAGCAGGAAAGAACTAGCTAATTTCGGCGCTGAGGCTGGAAACAATGAAATAAAAATTTCCTATAAACAGGCGGCCATTATTGGCGTCTTTCAGGCGCTCGCCATCGTTCCAGGAGTATCACGCGCCGCGGCCACAATTATCGGTGGCTTAAGTTTGGGCGTAAACCGAAAAAATATTGTTGAATTTTCTTTTCTATTAGCTATTCCAACAATGCTGGCCGCAACAGGACTAGACCTTCTCAAAAGTCGCGACGCCCTCATGGGACTCGGTTCTCATGACTTATTAATCTGGCTCATTGGTTTTATTGCCTCGTTTATCACGGCAATTATCGGTGTAAAATTCTTCATGAAATATATTCAAAAGAATAATTTTTCGGCTTTCGGTTGGTACCGCGTTATTCTTGGTGCGCTAATATTCTTCATTCTTTTTATCTAGAAATTAATAAAGTAAATAAAAAAGACCATCTTAGTAATGGCCTTTTATTTTTTGTTTTAAAATTTACTTAGCTTCCGGAGCAATAAAACCAGTAACCAAAACTCTATTACCGAAGTCCTTAACTGCCGATTCACTGATAGCAGTTAAACTATCAAGTTGAGTCTGATCTTTCGCGGAGATAATAATGTAAAAAGGATTTTCGGCTGAAAAACGTTCGCCAAGACCATGATCACCAAGTGCAATCCCCGTTAAAGCCTTAGCTTCAGTTTCGATATAAGCATCACTTAAGCCTAAACCGGCGGAAGAAGCAATAAATTGAGGAGGAAACTCTGTCCAGGCTGCACAATTAAAGCGAAGTGTACCGTCAAGCACTAATGAGCGTTCGTCATGGACGCTACTGCGAAAAGATTCGTGATAAACCTCTTTATAATTATTCCCCGTATCAGACGCTAATTTTTCCGCACCTGCATAACCATATTTATCGCTATCGGGCCCAGGGTGAGCCATCCCGGCCGCACCACAGCCCTCGTGTCCAGTGATAGGAATATTCTTCCCCTTAAGAACATCAATAAGAATTTGACGGTCAGCGTCACCGAGAAGAATACCTTCGCCGGCAATCGCAACCTTAACGCCACTTGTGACAACGCGCCCATCAGAGCATTCAAAGCAACAATCAGGATTATTTAATAAACTCTCAGCGCTAAAGGCCTCTTTAAAGCCAGGCAGATCGGCAAATATTTCATCAAGAGTTTTGCCGTCATTCAAACTTTTAATGAGAAAATTCTCACTTGATTTTTTCCAGGCGTCATCAAATAATTCTTGATGCTGATCATGATTTTCCGGGGTGTTTGTTTGCATATTCATGTTCATATTCTCAAAATTGTTAGACATATTATTTTTTACAACGAACTATATTCATGATTATTTATTAGTATCAATATTCTTAAGTCGGCGCCAGCGATTAACGGCATGCATTCTGGCTAATTCTTTTTCTAGTCTTGCAGAAATATCGGCAAATTCCATATCATCAGCCGCCTTAGCGCTCTTCTTCAATTCTTCAGCGCGTTTCTGGGCATCCTTGATTCTCTCTTCATCGAGTTCTTCAGCGCGCTCAGCGGAATCAGCCAAAACAACAATCTTATCTTTTAAGACCTCAATAAAACCTCCTGAAACCGACATAACTTCAACAACATTATCAATGCGTTTCAGCTCAAGCACGCCAGGGCGCAAAATCGAAATCAAAGGAATATGATCAGGTAGTATCGTGATCTCGCCGCTAGTTGTCGGGACCGTTACTTGAAGAGCTTCTTGTCGTAAAACAACCCGCTCCGGAGTAACAATTTCAAATTTTATTGTCTTTTGTGACATAAATTATTTCAAATTTCTAAATTATTGTTCGTTAATTTCTTCGATTCCACCTCTCATGTAAAAACTATCTTCTGATTTATCATCATGGAGACCGTTAAGAATTTCCTTAAAACCGCGAACGGTATCGGCCAGCTTAACATATTTTCCTGATCGGCCAGTAAAGGTTTCCGCAACGAAGAAGGGCTGTGATAAAAATTTCTGAATCTTACGAGCGCGCGCAACAATAATCTTATCTTCAACTGATAATTCTTCCATACCTAAAATAGCGATAATATCTTGAAGTTCTTTATAACGTTGAAGAATTTTTTGGACACCGCGCGCAACTTCATAATGTTCTGTGCCAACAATTTTTGGATCTAAAATAACAGAAGATGAATCAAGTGGGTCAACTGCTGGATAAATACCAAGTTCAGATAAAGAACGGGATAATACAACCGTGGAATCTAAATGCGCGAAAGTTGTCGCTGGTGCTGGATCAGTCAAATCATCGGCTGGAACATAAACCGCTTGAATAGAAGTAATTGAACCATTCTTGGTTGAAGTAATACGTTCTTGAAGCTCGCCCATTTCTGAAGCCAATGTCGGTTGATAACCCACCGCTGAAGGCATACGTCCGAGCAGAGCAGATACTTCAGAGCCAGCTTGAGTAAAGCGAAAAATATTATCAACGAAGAATAAAACATCTTGGTTGTTTTCATCGCGGAAATATTCGGCGATTGAAAGACCGGATAAAGCGACACGAGCGCGTGAGCCAGGTGGCTCATTCATTTGACCGAAGACCATTGAAACCTTATCAATAACGCCACTCTCTTTAAATTCATTATATAAATCATTTCCTTCACGAGTACGTTCACCAACACCAGCAAAAACAGAATAACCACCATGTTCAGAAGCGATATTATGAATTAACTCTTGAATAATAACAGTTTTACCAACACCAGCTCCACCAAACATGCCTACTTTACCTCCTTTTACAATCGGACAAATAAGATCAATAACCTTAATACCCGTTTCTAAAATTTCTGTGCTGTTTGATTGATCCATAAAGCTTGGCGCGGGACGATGAATTGGATATTTTTTTTCTGTTTTAACTTCCTCGCCACCATCAACAACTTCACCCAAAACATTAAAAATGCGGCCGAGAGTTTCTTTCCCAACTGGGACTGAGATAGCTGCTCCGGTATCAATAACTAGATCTCCTCTTTTTAAACCATCGGTCGAGCCCATGGCAACGCAACGGACAATATTTGAACCAATGTGTTGTTCGGTTTCGAGCGTTAGCTTTTTACCATTTAAATCAATTTCCAAAGCGTTATAAATTTCGGGTAATATATTTTCAAAATGGACATCGACGACAACGCCGATAACCTGTTTGATGACCCCGTGATTTTTCTTAGTCTCACTCATATTATTCAAATTATTTTTATTTTTTATTCAGCTAAGGCGTTTGCTCCGGCGCTAATTTCTGCAATTTCCGCAGTAATTCCCGCCTGGCGCGCTTTATTATAAAATAAGGTTAATTCACTAATCATGTCACTCGCCGCCTCAGTCGCCTGATGCATCGCGGTCATGCTGGCGCTATGCTCAGAAGCGTTGGCTTCAAGAAATGCTTGGTATAACTGAATTTCTACTAAACGAGGAATCATTTTATCTAAAACTTCACGCGGGCTTGGCTCAAAAGTATATTCATAACTATAGTCTTCCGTGCTTAAATGTTTTTTTACTTTTTCACTTAGCATTTCCGGGGTCAGCCCAACATTCGGATCTTGTCCGACAATTCCTAAATACTGATCGGTAGATTCAACCTCAACTGGCACCAATTGCTTAACGCGAGGAATCTGTTTCGCCGGATTTACGAAATCAGTATAAGCAACTAAAATCTTATCATATTTTTTATGGGCAAAATCGCTGAGTGCCATTTTTACAATCGGGTAGATATCACGCGCGTCGGTAATAATATCGCTTTTTGTAAATTCTGCAGCAACATTATAATTTTGACGATGAATAATCGAACCCTTTTTACCAACCAAAATGAAATCGGTCGGCACAGGATGTTTAGCTATTGATTCTTTAGCCTTATTAATAACGGCTGCGTTATAACCACCACACATACCGCGATTAGAGGTAATTAAAATTATGGCAACCTTATTAATTGTTTGGCGCTTCTTAAGTAAAGGGTGAAGCGACTCATTACGGCTAGCTTCTAGTTTAGCCAAGTGCAAAACAGTTTCCCAACTTAAATTTGCATAGGTGCGAGTCTTAAGTACTGCCTCAATTGCTTTTCTCATTTTTGCAGCCGAAACGACCTCCATTGCTTTGGTTATTTTTTTCGTGCTAGTTACCGATTTAATTCGGCGTGAGATTTCCTTAGTCTTTGCCATATTCTAAACTAACAATTTACTTAATAAGGTATTCGACTGTAGCTTTGTAGTCTTCAATTAATGTTTTAATCTGATCTTCAGTTTCAGCATCTATTTCTTTCTTCTCGGCAATTGATTTAAGCGCATCATCATTTAAATCGGCATACTTATATAGACCAGCTTCAAACTCACGAACTTTTTCCACCGGAACATTATCCATGAACCCATTAATAAGAGAGTAATAAGCAAGAACTTGCTTAGCAACTGATAATGGTTGATATTGATCTTGTTTAAATATTTCGTATAATCTTTGGCCACGATCTAATTTCTTTTTTGTTTCTGGATCTAAATCAGAACCAAATTGTGCAAAGGCGGCGAGCTCACGATATTGAGCCGCCTCAAGACGCATCTTCCCTGCTACTTTTTTCATCGCCTTAATCTGAGCGGATGAACCAACACGGGAAACTGATAAACCAGCATTAACGGCTGGACGATTTCCTTTATAAAATAAATCTGGTTCCAAGAAAATTTGACCATCAGTTATAGAAATAACATTAGTTGGAATATAAGCCGATAAATCTCCGGCTTGAGTTTCAATAATTGGAAGAGCGGTGATAGAACCACCACCATATTCTTTATTTAATTTACAAGCTCTTTCGAGTAAGCGGGAATGAAGATAAAAAACATCGCCCGGATAAGCCTCACGTCCTGGTGGACGACGAAGTAATAAAGAAATTTCACGGTAGCTGACAGCATGTTTCGATAAATCATCATAAACAACCAAAACGTCCTCACCTTTGTCACAAAAATATTCAGCCATCGCACAACCGGAATAAGGAGCGATATATAATAATGAAGCCGAAGTAGAAGCTCCAGCTAAAACAACTGTCGTATATTCCATTGCTCCAGCGTCGGTTAATTTCGCAACAATATTAGCAATCTTTGATTCTTTCTGACCAATCGCAACATAAATACATTTCATGTTCTGACCCTTCTGATTAATGATTGTATCAATCGCAATCGCCGTTTTTCCTAATTGTCGGTCACCAATAATAAGTTCACGTTGACCACGGCCAATCGGAATCATCGCATCAATCGCTTTAATACCAGTTTGAACCGGTTCTTTGACTGAAGCGCGAGTAATAACACCGGGGGCAATTTTTTCAATTGGATAAAATTTTGATGTTTCAATTTTTCCTTTTCCGTCCATCGGTTCACCGAGCGGATTAACAACGCGACCAATCATGGCTTCGCCGACCGGAACTTCTAAAATTCTTTTAGTAGCATGAACTTCGTCGCCTTCCTTGATTGAAGTATAGTCGCCTAAAATAATAACGCCGACCTGACTTTCCTCAAGATTAAGGGCAACTCCGGCGACTTCGCCTTTCTCGGTTTTAAACATTAAAATTTCACTCATCATCGCCTCCGCTAAACCGGAGACTAAAGCGATACCGTCGGAAACCTTAAGGACTTTGCCGACTGATTTTTCACTGATTTCAGCCTTATAGCCGGATATCTCCGATTTGAGCTGCTCAATAATGAAATCCTTTGTAGTTGACATATAATTTTATATCTAGTTACTAATTTTATTTTTTAAATCGTTAAGGCTTGTTTTTAAACTTCCGTCTATTACTTTGCTATCATATCTTAAAACAAATCCACCAATTATTTTCTTATCAATATTTTCGCTTAAAATAATTTTCTTTGCCCCAGTCTTTTCTTTCAAATAATCAGTTACTGATTCACGCGCCGTAGGACCCAGTTCACGAGCGCTAATAAGTTCGGCGCTTAATTCTCCGTGATCCTTACTCCAAATTGCATTAAAAACAGAAATAATTTCTTCGGCTTTATTTAGCTCCCGGTTTCGTCCAAGAATTTCGACGAAATTTTTCAAGGCAGCCTTAATCTCCTTTTCGCTTTTACCGGCGACAGAATCATATAAACTTCTCGCGTATTGTGAAACAGATATTTTCATAATTATTTCACCATCTTCTTAATTAATTCACGATCTTTATCACCTGTCATTTTTTCATTAAGCAATTTTTCAACAGTCATTACTACTAGCCCAGCCACTTCAGTTTTTATTTCCTTTAAGGTTTCAGCTTTATCGCGAGCTAATTTTTCTTTCTCTACATTAATAACCTGGCCAATTTCTTCCTTCGCCTTAACAATCATTTCAGCGCGTCTTTCTTCGCCTCGCTTATTTGCTTCTTCAACAATCAAATTAGCCTGTTTTTTTGCAGCACTAATAATTTCCTCTCTTTCTTTTTCAGTTAGCGCCAAACGCTTTTCAATCGCATCGGCGTCTTTTAGACTTTTATCAATCTTCTCAGATCTATCAGTCATTGTTTTAACAAGGGGCTTAAAAGCAAAAAAATAGAGAACGGAAAAAACTATCGCGAAGTTAATTAACTGAGCGATAAATAATTTAAGATCGACGTGAAAGGTTGAAATTAATGATTCCATATTAATGTAAATAATAATCTAGCGTTTTCTCCCGAAAATTTCAGGAGAAATTCGTCAAAATATTATTTGATGCTGAAAGCGATAACAAGAGCGTAAATGGCGACCGCTTCGGCGAAAGCCGCAACGAGCAACATAGGCACTAAAATTTTTCCAGCTGCTTCCGGATTGCGACCAATGGCTTCCATGGCTTTAGCACCAATGAAACCGATACCTAGCGCCGGACCGATAGAACCCAAGCCGATGGCTAGGGCTTTTGCTAACATTACATTTTCCATAATTTTATTAGCCGGATGAAAGAATATATTTTTTCTATCCCGCTTTTATTTAATTTTTAATTAATGTTCCTCAGCTGTCGTGTTAATAGTTAAATATGTAAGTATTAACATCGCAAAGATTAAGGCCTGAATTAAGCCGACTAAAACTTCGAGAAACAGAAAAGGAATAGGAATACCAAAGGCAAGAATTGCCGACATCGAAGCGAGTAAAACTTCGCCCGCGAAAACATTTCCGAATAAACGAAATGAGAGACTCGCTACTTTTGCGACTTCTCCAATAATTTCAATTAAACCAACAAATGCCTTAATCGGGTTTACCAGAAGAACCATTGGGTCTTTCTTAATTTTCTTCGGAATTTCTAGAAAGGCTTTAATGTTTATAAATTTATTTAAATATTTCCAGGCTCCCACCGACATAACGCCGATGATATGACTTAAAACTACCCCAATCGTCGCTAAAGCTAAAGTAGTATTTAAATCAGCCGTTCCGCCGCGCAAATAGGGAATAAAAAATTTACCTTCATCTGTTTGGATTATTTGTCCAATCGAACCGACTCCAGGCAAAATACCCATCCAATTATTAATAAGCACAAAAAAGAAAAAAGCCAAAACAAGTGGCGCAAACTGCAAAGATTTTTTTCTGCTTCCGGTAACTCCGTCAAAAATATCTAGAAAGCCTTCAATAATCATTTCCATCGCATTCTGCAAACCAGTCGGAACTTTTTTGATTTTACGTCCGATTAATAAGGCGAGTGTACTTATGATGATTAAAGCTACTCCTGATGTCATTAAAGAATTCGTAATCGGAAAACTACCGATATGGGCTATCGGCTCTGCAAATAAAGTATTTTCATGGATAATCCCCTCCACCATTTTATTTTTTGATTAATTTATTTTTATCTTCTTTATTTTTTTCGTATTCAGCGTCAATTTTTTTAAACTCTTTAAGCGCATTTAAAACAAGACCGTACATTGAAACTATGAATGACGCGCCAATCGTTCCCAAAAACAGCCATGGCGCGGTATCAAATCGCTTATCAAGCCAAGAACCAAGAAAAGTCGCAATAATGACC
Source organism: Candidatus Falkowiibacteriota bacterium (assembly GCA_037132255.1). Lineage (GTDB taxonomy): Bacteria > Patescibacteriota > Patescibacteriia > Patescibacteriales > UBA12465 > UBA12465. Next base: position 68,388 of record JBAXPN010000003.1, on the reverse strand, counting down.
GGAAAAGCAATCCAGCCAGTTAATTTTGCTATTATTCTAAGAGCTAGCGCCCAAGACTCATTTTTCATAATATTAGCGCAAAAATAAAAAGGGCTTAAACGCCCTTTCATTTAAAGGGTCCGCTTGTTTTATAGCGCATAAACGCCTACCTGTCAACACTCCGATTTTACGCTTTATTCTAATTTTAGGCCTAAATTCGAAATAGTTCACGTGCCGTTCTCGTAGTAGTCTCCGCCACCTTCTCTATTTTGATACTTTTAATATCAGCGATACGCTTAGCCACGTATTGAACCAAGACTGGCTCATTTCTTTGACCACGATAAGGCTCAGGGGTCATATAGGGCGTATCCGTCTCAATCATCATCTTGTCGAGTGGAATTTTTCTAATTAAATCATCCCATTGCTTACTAAAGGTAATTAATCCAGTAAAAGAAATAAGGAGCCCTAATTTAAAATATTTCCAAGCCAAGTCTTCATCACCGGAGAAACAATGAATAACTCCCCAAGGGCGATCATTCGGAATAATATGGCCATATTCTTTTTTAAATTCTTGAAGAATTTCGAGCAAGTCATCATGTGCCTGACGGCAATGAATTATTACTGGCAAATCAAGGCTGCGCGCCAAAAGTAATTGCTGCGCGAAAACCTCGTGTTGTTTCTTTTTTACGGCCGCTACATCCTTGGTCGGATCTAAATGATAATAATCAAGACCAATTTCGCCAATGGCGACAACTTTTTCAAACTTCGCCAGTTTCTCATAGCTCCCATAATCGAAAACTTCATAACGAGGAACGAAACTATAAGCGTTATCCTCTTCCTGGCTGTCGACTAAGCCTTCTTCAAGATGAACTGGATGCAAACCAACGGCCGCGTAAACACCTTTCTCATATTTATTTGCATAATGTAAAGCGCGATTTGAGGTTTTAAACTCAGCCCCAACTAAAAGCATCCAAGTTTCGTTATCCAAAGATCGACGTATTACCTCTTCAGCATCGTCGCGAAACGCAGCAAAATTTACATGGGCATGAGTGTCGATAAACATTATTGTATTCTTCTACTTAAAAAACGCGAAAGATCGCGTTTCTAAGTTTAATTAAAAAATTATTGTGCTTTTTCAACATTTTCGACTGGAGTAGCCGCTGGTTTTTCCTCCTTATGTCCGTCCTTATCGCTGCCGCAAGAACAATGATCACAGTTTTTACAGTCATGATTGCCGCCAAAGATACTTTTTAGCCAATTACTCATAAATTTACATGAAATTAATAATAAATACAAGCTTATTATAGCATTTTAGAGGGAAAAGTCAATTATAGATAATTAATCAAGAATTATCTTCAGATATGAAAAACCCTACGATAAGCAGTAGGCTTTTTCATAGGGTTAACTCTAAACAAATTTACAAAATTGAATCGAAGTGATAAAGAATCTTTCTGGTCATTTCATCATTTTCGAGCTTGCCTTCGGCAAGGAGGCTATCAACCATCAAACGGTTCGTTTTAATGTGCTTGCCGCCACCCAGCTCGTTCATTTTACTTGGACGCAATGGAGCAAACATGTAATTACCCAATTGCATCGGATTTAAATACCAATCGCGCTTTCCCGATTTTAATTCGGTGGCAATTTCATCTGCTCTACCGTCAACCGACAGACCGTTCCACCAGCTTAACTTAAGATAAGAGGCAAGAATAAATAGCATAACGCCTATAAACAGGGCGAGGCCGGCAAGAACAATGCCGACCATATTTTCGGCGACAGTTTTATCGTTCGAAAAAAGAATAGCGAATGTTATCATTCCACTCGCGACGGAAAAGCTACCAGATAATAGGCAAATGAGAACATTGCGGTTCATTCTTTTTTTAGGTGTCATTTTGTAAAGTTTAAGGTTAATAATAATTTATGGGATTTTCTCAACCTCCGTTAAGAGGCTCAGAGAATCCGATAAATATTATTAACTCTTTATTAAGGTGCGATTGTACTATGAAAGAATTATAACATATTATCAAAATAATGTCAATCATATAAAAAAATAGGCCAATTTTAGCCTATTTTATTATAAATATTTACCTGATTATTACTGAATTAATCATTTAATTCCTTTAATGCCTCTTGAGCGTAATATCTTACACTTTCCCGGAGAGTATACTGACTGTTATCAAGCTCTGTCGCCGTGAACCAATGAATATCGTCGCTTATCTCCTTCTCGCCTTGAATCACTTTATTATCGTCAGTCGTCGCAAAATATACCAGGGTGACGTGCTCATGGGTTTCGTTTATATAATGTCGATTAAGGAAGCGCGGGGACATTAATTCTTTATAGCCAGCCAGCGGAGCAAATTTCTTAACCTCGCCGACCAACTTAATATTGAGGCCGGTTTCTTCTCTCACTTCCCTAAGGGCAGCTTCATTAGGATCTTCATCTAATTCGACATGACCACCAACGCTCAACCACATTTTATATTTATCATGTTTCCGTAAAAGTACTCGATCTTTATAAACAATAAAAACTTCTACCGTGAAATCAATTTTATCATGAATGTGAGGCATAAATTTGGCAATAAAAGTAAGTTTATATATCAACTTTTATAAAACTTTTTTTATTTTTTAATCAATAGGTGGCTTTTCATACTGAATAATATTAAAAAATACATTTTTAGTAATCCCCCTATAGCTTACCTTCGCCATCGTCTCGCCCTTAGCTAAGGCCGTGAACGAATTAGTTTTATTATCATATGATAATAAATTTTCATCTTTTATTAAAACTTTAAATAAATTAGTCTCTCCAATCATAGAGATTGCTGTTGGGAAGATGGCTTCATAATTTGGCCTCCTTGTCTTACCCTTTTCTATCATAATTACTTCGGGTTTAACATTGAAGTCTTTTATCAATTCAAGCGGGTTAATTTGGATTAATTTAGAATCATCGGACCGAAAGTATTTTCCGTTGTCAGAAAAATTTCCGAGGACAGCGAGAGGTTGATTTTCGATACTCTCTCCGTTCACTATAAATTTATATTCCATAACGGGCCCCGTTGGTTTTTCAAAAATAGTGTTACCCTGGAATATAAGCATAAAAGAATCAAGTTTTTCAAAATCAGAAATATTTACTTTTACAGTTAAGGTATCTCCGACATTAATTTTCGTGTTATCCTCAGGATAAATAATTTTTATACTATCAGAACCATACACAATCATTTTTTTTCCACTAACCTCAACTTCTTTCGAGCTAGTATTGGTTGTCGTTTTTGACTCTGTGTTTTCTGGCTGAGACTCTGTAATCACTGTAGTCTCTTTTTTCCCTGTTAAATTTATATTATTTTTATTATTTTCCAAAAAATTTGAATCTAGTTTTTTTTCTTGAATGATAGTGCAGCCACTTAATAAAAACACGAAGACAAAGACCGGAACGAAAACTAAGGATTTTTTAATCATAAAAATTAATTATAAATAAATAATTATATCCCTAACTCTTCTAATAATTGCTTTTGCTTTTTATTAACTGCACTTGGAATTTTAACAATAACTTTTATATACTGGTCGCCAACTCCACGATTATTTAATTTTATTACTCCCTTCTCTTTAAGCTTAAAGATCGTCCCAGACTGAGTTCCTTCCGGAACTTTAAGCTTCATTATTCCATGAATAGTTTCAATATCTATTTTATCGCCGAGAATTGCCTGTTTAATATTAATCTTTTCCTCCGTTTTTATATCATATCCTTCGCGGATAAATTTTTTATGAACACTGACTGAGACGCGCAAATACAGATCGCCAGCTGGCGCACCTTTTTCTCCCGCCTCGGCTTGTCCAGTTAAACGAATAGATTCATTATCATTTATGCCGGCAGGGATTCTTACTTTAATTTTAGCTGTTTCATGGTGTACACCGCTTCCACTGCATTTAGAACATTTCTGACTATATATTTTCCCCTCTCCGCCACAAGTTGAACAAGTCGTCTGAGCTTGGATATTTCCTAAAATAGTTCGCTGAATTTTTGTTACCCTGCCGCTACCGTTACAAGTCATGCAAGTATCAACTTTTGCGCCCGGCTCAGCACCGTCTCCATGACACTTATTACAAGTCACGTTCTTCGCAAAACTAATTTCCTTTTCAAGGCCAAAAGCCGCTTCCATGAAACTTAAATTTAGAGCCATTTCCATGTCTCGGCCGCGTGTCTGGCGTTTACTAGTTTGACGACCGCCGCCGAAACCAAAAATATCACCGAAGCCGCCAAAAATATCTCCTAAATCTTCAAAATTCATATTGCCGAAACCGCCGCTATTTTGGAAACCACCAAAACCGCCGTAGCCGCCGGCACCATTTCCATTAGCACCATTAAAAGCCGCTGCGCCGAATTGATCGTAGCGCTGTCGTTTTTCGGCGTTACCTATAACCTGATAAGCTTCATTAAGCTCCTTAAATTTTTCCTCATTTCCTCCTTTATCCGGATGATGCTCATGCGCTTTTTTTCGAAAAGCGGTCTTAATCTCATCGGCGGAAGCATTTTTAGAAACACCTAATAAATCGTAATAATCTTTGGACATAATTTTTTATTCAATAAGTTGCCCCTCTAAATTAGAGAGGCAACCTGAGAATAACTAATTATTTTTTCTCTTCTACTTCGCCCTCTACAACATTGTCATCTTTTTTTTCATCCGTTCCTGCTTCCGCTCCTGCGGCCCCTGCCTGATCAGCGCCAGACGCACCCGCTCCCGGCTGTTGATACATAGCCGCGCCAATTTTTTGCGCAACGGCATTTATATCTTCCATTTGCTTCTTCATTTCTTCTAAGTTACCAGCTTCTTTTGATTTTTTGAGTTCGGCTGTTTTATCTTCCAATTCTTTTTTATCTTCTGGCTTCATCTTATCGCCCGACTCTTTAATCATTTTTTCCATCGTGAAGACGACAGCGTCGGCCTGGTTTTTTATTTCCGCCTCTTCCTTTTTCTTTTTATCTTCTTCAGCATGAAGCTCAGCCTCTTTCTTCATTTTCTCAATTTCATCTTTTGATAATCCAGAAGAAGCTGTAATAGTAATTTTCTGTTGTTTGCTGGTCGCCTTATCGGTCGCCGAGACATTTAAAATACCATTAGCGTCTAAATCAAATTTAACTTCAACCTGTGGGATGCCACGTGGTGCAGATGGGATACCATCAAGAGTGAAATGCCCTAAAGTTTTATTGTCATGCGCCATTGGACGCTCACCTTGAACAATATGAATTTCGACGGCCGTTTGACCATCCGCGGCAGTTGAGAATACTTGCGACTTTGAAGTTGGGATAGTTGTATTTCTTTCAATAAGCGGAGTAGCAACGCCGCCCAAAGTTTCGATACCAAGTGTTAAAGGCGTAACATCAAGAAGCAAGACATCTTTAACATCACCCTGCAAAACACCGGCCTGAACAGCGGCTCCCATGGCGACAACTTCATCCGGATTAACAGTTAAGTTCGGTTCCTTGCCGAAAAACTCTTTAACCTTCTGTTGCACTAAAGGCATACGGGTCATACCGCCAACCATTAAAACTTCATTAATCTCGCTTAATTGAAAACCAGAATCACTTAAAGCTTTTTTACACGGCTCAATTGTTTTCTCGACTAAATCGATAATCAAAGTTTCAAGTTTAGCGCGTGAAAGTTTCATAACTAAATGCTTCGGGCCGTTAGCGTCGGTGGAAATAAATGGTTGATTAATTTCAGTGTCTTGAGCAGTTGATAATTCAATCTTCGCTTTCTCGGCCGACTCTTTAATTCTCTGAAGAGCTAAAGTGTCTTTTGATAAATCTATCCCCTGGTCCTTCTTAAATTCTTCAATAATCCAATTAATAATTCTCTGATCAAAATCTTCGCCACCTAAATGAGTATCGCCATTAGTTGATTTAACTTCTACAGTATCGGCGGAAATGTCAAGAACAGAAACATCAAAAGTACCGCCACCTAAATCGTAAACGACAATCTTCTGACCTTGTTTTTTATCAAAACCGTAAGCAAGCGCTGCTGCCGTCGGCTCATTAATAATACGTTTAACATCAAGACCGGCGATTGCCCCGGCGTCTTTTGTCGCCTGTCTTTGCGAGTCATTAAAATAAGCGGGGACAGTGATAATTGCTTCAGTAATCTTTTCGCCTAATTTTGCTTCCGCATCAGCTTTTAATTTAGAAAGGATCATCGCGGAGATTTCTTGAGGACTATAATCCTTGTCGCCCATTTTTACTTTCACACCTTCACCGGCCTGAACAATTTTATAAGGCGCATTTTTTAAATCACGTTGCACTTCGTCTTCCCCAAAATGGCGACCGATTAAGCGCTTTACTGCATAGACAGTATTTTCTGGGTTTATAACAGCCTGACGTTTCGCGGATTGGCCGACTAAACGTTCAGCATTTTTAGAAATAGCGACAACCGATGGTGTCGTTCTATTCCCCTCGATGTTTTCAATGATTTTCGGGAGTCCGCCCTCCATGATTGCCATGGCACAATTGGTCGTTCCCAAATCAATTCCTAGAATTTTTGACATATTTTTTTATATAATTATTTTGAATATTAGCTATTCAGAATTTCTTCTTTTAATTTTTTTAAATCTTCCATGTCGTCAACAACAACGCCAGTTTCTAATTTATAGAGCAATGGCACGACGCCACAAGTTTCGCATCTTCCCCAAGCGCAGCCTTGTTTTTCTTCAAACATTTTAGCGCAGGTCTTGGTTTCTTTCTTATAAACATCAGAAAAATATTTCATATTATTTTTCTTAATTATTTATTTTTTGACTGAATCTTAATTATCTTCGGTTTAGTCTCTGCGGCCTTTGGGATAGTGATCTTTAATATTCCATCCTCATTAATAGCCGTCGCCTTGTCACCATTAACTTTTGTTGGTAGAGGAATAGAGCGATAAAAAGATCCGCGACGAATTTCTTTACGGTAATAATTCTTATCCTCGACTTCACTTTTCTTTTCACTTTCACCCTTAATCGACAAAACATTATTTTCTATCGATATATCAACTTTCTCTGAATCAATCCCGCCCAATTGCGTTTCAATTATAATATTATCTTTATCTTCATACATATCAACTGCCGGGGTATACCCGAATTGATTGCCGCGTACGGCGGGCAACATGGATTCCATTACTTTATCCATGTCGTCAAACTCCGATAAAAATGGGGTCCATTTTATAAGTGACATAGACTTATTATTCTTTCCGTAAAACTGGTGCTCCAGTAGATACAGATAGAATTATTAATTAAAAATTAATTATTCAACTATAACTTTTGCAGGGCGAATAAGCTTACCATTTAATTTATAGCCAGGCATTACTTCTTTTTTAACTGAATCTCCCTGTCCTTCGAGCGCCTCCATTGTTTCATGATCAAATTTTTCACCTTCTGTTTTTATTTCTTCGATACCATGCTGAACAAGAACGTCTTTGAATTGTTTAAGGACATGGGAAACTCCTTGCGCCCATGGATTCTTTATTTCTTCTTCGCTTAAACCATTCATCGACAGTTTTAAATGATCATATACCGGTAAAACGTTATGCAAGAAATCTGCTAACGCATACTTTATAAAATCTTCCTTTTCACGGCCGCTTTGTTTTAGTAAATTTTGGTAATCGGCAAGGGCGCGTAAATACTTATTTTCGAATGAATCAATTTCTTCTTCCTGAATAAATTCAAAGCGCGGTTTTTTTTCATCTTCAATTTCGACTTCTTCGATAAACATTGCCTTCGGTCTGACCCAAATTTTCTTTTCGTCGCTAATATCCTGATAAACTATCACGGGTTCTTTTGTGGCTTCACTCAGCGCTTCGTTTAAAATACGGTATTCGCCTCCTTTATAGTGGCGGTAAATTCCTTTTTTTAATTCCTTCATATTATTCAAATTTCTTTTTAATAAATTCAACTAGGGCTAAGTTACGGCTATAATCCATTCGCATTGGGCCCAATATTCCAAATACTCCCGAAGCGTTATTATTTTTATATTTAACTAGTACCGTGCTTAGAAAATTGCCAAAGGGATTTTTTGATCCGATTAATACCTGTTCCCCGTAATCTAGACCCTCAAAAATATCATCAATAATTTCTTCAAGACGATCAATAACTGCGGAAACGTCGCAAACCATATCAACGCGACTGAATTCCGGCTGGGTAAATAGATTACTTATACCAGTATAATAAAGATCATTTTTATGAAAAGCCCAAAACACTGCGCCGTTAGCCAGCTCGGCAACCGCCTTGGCCGTTTGACGAAAAGCAGTTTCGTCATGGCGAAATAATTTTTCAAGCGCATCATGTTCTGAATCTTTTAAATCTTTCTTATTTTTAGCTTCCTTAAATCCGAGTAAAAATAATTCATAAGCTAATTCCGTCGGTACGCGGCCCGCCGAGGTATGAGGCTGATAAATATAGCCTTCCTCCTCAAGTTCCATCATTTCATTTCTAACCGTTGCCGTTGAAATATCTAATTTATACTTTTCTACTAATACGCCAGAAGAAACCGGCTGAGCGGTTTTTAAATATTCTTTAATTATTGTTTCGAGTAGAAATTTTTTACGGTCGCTTATCATATAAACCATTATAAACAAAATTAGCACTCAAGTCAAGAGAGTGCTAATTATGCTATTTTTACTAATTATTCCGTTATTCTATAAGCCTAATTCTTGTTTTAATTTTAAATTTTCCTGATAGCCATCGATACTCATTAATTTCGGCGAAGAAAAATTTAGGCTGGCGCGATAGGCAAGGCTATAAAATTTTGGCGGACAGCGATTAATTATTGAATCGGTTATTAAATGAATACCCATAGCAAAAGCGAGAGTAATGGCAATTACTTCGAGAGTTTTTCGTTTTTTAAGAAGAAGGCCAAAAATTATTAAAATAGGCACGTACTCCCAAGCATGAAACCAAAGATGAATTTGGTCACTAACTAAAAACTGTCTTCCCTGTAAAAAATATCGCAAATTAAAATGACCGCTAAAAACTATTAGGTATTCTAAGACATGATCAAGATCAATTAAGAAGCCACCGATAAAACCAAGCAGTATCCCGATTTCCAGCTTTTTAAAATGACGACCAGCCATATAACCAGATAAAATCGCCAGCGAGAAATGGATTAATAAATGAATTGGTAATGGTATATTCATAATAAATATATAACAAATAAAAATATTAATTGGCAATTGGCGGATGAACCGTAAAATACCACTTAAGTATATCGCGAGCGATTGGCGCGGCCATGGTACTTCCCTCGACACCTTCTTCAACTAAAACTGTAATTACTAACTCTGGTTTTTCATAGGGAGCGAAACCAATAAACCAGGCATGCGGACCTTTTTTCGTTGACCATTGCGCTGTTCCGGTTTTTCCGGCAACCGCAACCGGAACAATACTTAAAGAGCGGGCGCTACCAGCGGTAATTGTTTGCCTCATGCCTTCACGGACTATTTGTAAATTATTCGGATCAATAAAGTTACTTCTAATTATTTTCGGAGCAACTTCTTTTACTACCTGATTATTTGTATCTAAAATTTTACTGACCAAATGCGGCTGATAAAGAGTACCACCATTTGCAATCGCCGCTGTATAATTGGCGACTTGAAGCGGAGTTACAATAACATCTCCCTGTCCGATTGAAAAATGATAAGTATCGCCAATATACCAAGGTTCATGTTTTGTTTCCTCTTTCCAGGCTTGAGTCGGGACGAAACCTTTGCGTTCACCATGCAAATCGATTCCAGTTAATTCTCCGAGCCCAAATAATCGCGAATATTTTACTAAACCGCTTAAACCCAAACCTTTAAAATCGCCATAACCACCACCAATATAATAAAAGAAAGTATTAACTGACTCGGCCAGCGCCTTGCGAACATTAGTCGTGCCATGCCCGCCAGCCTTCCAATCAGGGAAAAACCATTCGCCGATTCTCAATCCGCCGTTGCTTAAGAAGCTAGTTGTGTCGGTAATTATTTTTTCTTGCAGAGCGCCGGCGGCAAATATTGGTTTAATCGTTGAGCCGGACGGAAACTCACCGCTAATAGCTCGATTAAATAGGGGCTGATCTTTATCGTTTAAAAAAATATTATAGTCGCTTTGGCTAATACCTTTAGCAAATAAATTATTATCATAGGCCGGCAAAGAAACAAGCGCTAAAATTTCACCATTGTTCGGATTCATTATAATAACTGAAGCACGATGAAGACCGGCTTTAGAAATATATGAACGCGTTATTTCCTCCGCTTTTTCTTGCAGATCAAGGTCAAGCGAAAGAAGTAAATTAGAGCCATCAAGCGCAGAGACTTCATTAATAATTTTCTTCTGTCGTCCTAAAGCATCAACTTCAATATTTTTTGAGCCAGCCTTACCTTTTAATTCTTTTTCCCAAGAATACTCCAAGCCGGCTTTACCGATATAATCAATCATCGAATACTCTTTGCCGAGCTCGCTTAATTCTCCATCATTAATCTTCCCCGTATATCCCAAGACATGAGCCAAACTATTTTCTCCCAAAAATGTCGCCGTCGTCGTGGCTGATGGTAAAAGATATTCACGCCTAATTTTGCTAGAAAGGAATACCCCGGGCCAACTAGGAAGCTCGATTGAAATTAGCATAGCCTTATCATAATCAATACTATCAGCCACAAATAAAGGCTGATAAGATTCAAGCGAACCCATTTTTATTTTAGCAAGAGATTCTTTTATTTGATAAAACGAAGGTTCGTCTGTGACCAAATCCAAAGAACTGCTTGCGCTCGCCCGAACCACCGCCGTTATATTTTTCTGATCCTTACCACTATCTAAAATGGCACTAATTTTTCGAATCAAATCATCACGAATTAATTCATTTTTCGGCAAATCAATCGGACGTAAATATAAAACAAAGTTGGCCTTATTTCTAACAAGAGGCCGTAAATCTTTCGCGTATATAATTCCTCTTTTTGGTTCTATCGTTTCCGAGCGCAATCGGTTACCTTCGGCGAGTAGGCGATAATAATCATTTTTAATAACCTGTAGCCAAATCGAACGTCCGATAATAATCGCTAAGGCAAGCAAAATAACCAAAGAGAAATATTTAATTTTATCAAAATTAAAAGTTCGACTGACCATCTCTTTTCGTCCCGTATCAGACAAAAAGGACTGTTCGGTCCAATCACTATAGTAAAAATTATCTTTTAACTGGCCGAACTTAAAATGCCCTTCTTTAATAGAAAAGGGATCCGAGGATTTATCTCTTAAAACCTCTAATAATTCACTTTTACGGCCAATTTTGAATATTTTTGGACTCATATTATTAATAATAGTATCGCGAATCGCCCAGAAAGGCAAACCGCCGAGTTGACTCGGCTAAGGTTATCCCCAAATAACTAACTTCTTTAGATTTTCTTTATTTAACATCAATTATAATAAATAAAAACGAACATTATGGGTAAATATTGCAAAAATCATCAATGTTTCAATAAAGACGCCTGTCTAAATAAATTTTTCCTTTGGCGTCTTGCTTTATGCTGGACAAACAATACAAATTGCCCAAACTGCGCTTTAAATCCTTACGGCAAGTATGACCTCGAGGATGTTCTTTTGCCTTAAAATATCCCCGCCGTCTTAATACGATGGTGGGGATAATTTAATTGTTAATTTATTAATATTTTTATAAAATTAAATATATGACAATACTTCTAGTCGAGGACGATCCAAACATGCTTATCTCTCTATCCCTATCGCTTATGAATGTCGGCTTTAAAGTTGACTCAAGCGCCAACGGCTTAGAGGCTTTAGACTTAGCTCGGAATGAAATATACGATGCAATTCTTCTGGATTGCAATTTGCCTGGTCTGAGTGGCTTCGAAATCGTAAGAAAATTAAGGGCGGAAAAATTCGCGACCCCAATTATTATGCTAACCGTGCTCAGTGAGCTTAATGATAAGCTCGAGCTTTTTAATTTAGGAGCCGATGATTATCTAATTAAACCATTTCCCTTTTCTGAACTTCTTGCCAGGCTGCGCGCTATTCTTCGCCGCCCTCGTAAACTAAGCAGCAAAGTATTAACTCTCGGTAATCTTGAACTTGATCCGGATAAGTTTTTAGTAACGAAAAATAGTATTCGCGTGCCGATGTCTTCGCGCGAATTCTCTCTGCTCGAATATTTAATGCTTAATCAAGGAAATTTTTTGTCTCGGCAAAATATTCTCGAAAACGTTTGGGACGAAAACGCCGATCCCTTCTCTAATACAGTCGAAGTCCATATTATGAATATACGAAAAAAGCTCGAGAATGAAACTGAGCATTATATTTTCACCGCCTCTAACCGTGGTTATAAAATTGATACACAAAAATAGAACAAATAGATAAAATATTTTTTTATCTTTTTTAAATTATTTTCATATCTTGCCTGCTAAACTATTTTTAGCAATCAGCCGAAAGGCCTTAAAGGTCGAAATTGCTCTGGCAAATTTAAATTTATTAATTATGAAAAAAATAAATAAAAAACTAGCGACGCTTGCAGCTATTCTAGCAGCCGCTTCAAATCCGGGGACTCCTTGGCGCTATTAATATCAAAGAAACACTTCCGCTTTCCTCGGAAGTGTTTTGATAATACATATGAAAATAATAGATTTTCTAAAAAAACAAATTACGCCAAAATCTAATGAAGAAAATATCCGCCGTCAAGAATATATCCTAAATATAATTATTGTCTTTTCGTTAATTTCATTTTCTATTCTCAATCTTATTCGCATAATCGACTATATTATATATGTTGAAAAACGTGGACTCCCGCTTGGAGCAACTATTGGTATCCTTATTTTTTTATTTTTTTTATTGTATTTAAGCCGGCGCGGCAATATTAAAGCGGCCGCTAGCTTTTTATTAATCGCCTTTTCGCTGCCCATGTTTTATTCTTTCTTTATTTGGGGAGCAGACTTACCGGCGGGATTACTACTCGCTGTTTTGATTATTACGATTTCTGGAATTCTTCTCGGCGATCGTCTCGCTTTTATTAGCACGACAATTATTACCCTATTTATAATTATTCTGACTTATCTACAGGGTCATAAAATTATCGGTGTCCAATACTATTGGCGTAGCGAACCAGCTCAAATCGGAGATGCTATTAGCTATGCGGTGCTGCTCTTTATAATCGCCGTTGTGGCCTGGTTGTTTATTAGAACAATTAATCAATCTCTTAGTAGAGCTAGAGAAAGCGAAAAACTCCTAAGGGAAGAGCGTGATTCCCTGGAAATTAAAGTTGAAGCGCGAACCAAAGAGATTAAAGAACTACAAGCCGAGAAGATAAATCAACTTTACCGGCTCGCTGAATTTGGCCGCCTCTCTTCAGGGATTTTCCATGATTTAATTAATCCACTAACCGCCGTATCTTTAAACTTAGAGCAAATAAAAACCGAAACTGATTCGAAAATCATTAGTGCTAAATCTTATCTTGGCCAAGCGCTCCTGGCAACCAATAAAATGGAGAGTTTAATCGCCAGCATAAAAAAACAAATTTCACGCGAAAATGTCATTAGTGTTTTCTCGCTCAATCAAGAGATTAATCAAACAATTCAAATTCTTTCTTATAAATCAAGACGCGCCGACGTAAACATCAATTTCAAGATAGACGAAGAAATTACGATGCGCGGCGACGCGCTTAAATTCGGACAAGTAATTGCCAATCTCTTGGCTAACGCGATTGATGCTTGCGAGAACTCAAAGCAGAAAGAAATATCGATTGAATTGTCGAGGACCAATAAAAATATTCTAATAAGAGTTGTTGATTCGGGAGCAGGAATTAGAAAGGAAAACTTAAATAAAATTTTCGAACCATTTTTTAGCACGAAAAAACAAGATGGCCACGGACTTGGCCTAGGTTTAGCAACAAGCAAAAATATCGTTGAGGCTGATTTCGCCGGAAAAATTGCAGTAGTAAGCGAGCAGAATGTCGGCACAAGTTTTATAATTAATATCCCAACACAAAATGACTAAAGAAGAAGTATTTTATTGGCCACTCTGGCTCAGTAAATTACTAAGCAAAAAAGAGCAAATTAAAGTTAAAAAAATATTGCCAAAATTACAGCGCGCACAAATTTTTCTTTGGCGCGCTTTGAATATATATGACGATATCTATGATGACGAGGGCGGTCGTCTAGACTTACCGATGGCCAACAAATATTTTCGCAAATACTTGGAGATCGTCTACCGATTAAACTTATCGCCTAATTATTATTCAAGTCTAGAAAAAACCTTCAATAATCTCGATAGAGCCAATAGTAATGAGCTGTTACAAAAGAGACTGAAAATTAAAAATGGAATTATAAATATAGCGAGTAAAATTCCGCCCAGAAATAAACTAAAAAATTTATCTAACAAATCTCTAGCGCTTGCCTTTGCCCCGCTTGCTCTCTTTGATTATTTGTCTTTCGAAAAACATAGAGTCCGAACGCGTGCTGCTCTAAATTTCTTTCGATATGCTCTGGCTGCCAAGCAATTGGCGGATGATAGTCAGAACTGGCTTGAGGACTTAAAAAATGGTCTAATCACAAATGCTAACCGGCCAATAGTTATGGCGGCGAGAAAAAAGCGTCTAAAACTTAAACTAAGCAAATCTCCGCTTATCCTAAATCTGCTATATGCTCAAATTGCCGCACCAATAATCATATCTGACTTAAAACGATTATGTGCCCTTGCCGAGACGAACTTAAGCAGAATCAAGCATAAGCCCAAAAATATGCTTATAAATCGTCTAATTAAGCCAATTAAAGACTCAACACTAAAAGCCGAAAAATTCCGGGCTCAAGTTTTGGAAGTGAGCAAATAATGTTATAATGGAATGGTAATAATACAATATGAATAATCTTAAAATAAACTCAGACCAGCTCAAAAATCTAGACCTTGATAAGCTATTTCTCCTCAGTAAATCCAGTCCGAAAGGCATAAGCACAATAGAGGCTATTAAGCGCTCAAAAGTTTTTGGCTATAACCAAATCGCGGCTGCGAAAAAGGTTAGTCCCCTTATAAAATTTATCAGTTATTTTAAAAACCCCTTAATCTTAATTCTAATTGGCGCCGCCTCAATCTCCGGAGCAACTGGGGAAATCCGAAGCATGGTTATTATTTTAACGATGATTCTTTTGAGTGTTGTCTTAAATTTTTACCAGGAACATAAATCCGATAAGGCAGCCGATAAAATAGCGAGGCGGATTGCGATTCGAGCGCAAATACTACGTGATGACAAAAAACAGGAACTCGATACTAAATATATTGTTCCGGGAGATATTATTTATTTAGCCGCCGGAGATATCGCGCCGGCTGACGGAAAAATTATTAACGCTAATGATTTTTATCTTAATGAATCAAGTCTGACCGGAGAAAGTATGCCGGTTGAAAAAGATGCTAAAGAAAATAACATTATTTTTTCTGGAACAAATGTTGTTTCCGGTTTTGGAGAATTCCTTGTTACTAATATCGGGCTGGAAACTGAGTTTGGAAAAATTGCGCAAAACATTATCCGCCCCGCAACAGAAAACGCTTTTGAAAAAGGCATCAAGAGTTTTGGTTACCTTATTATTCGCGTTATCGCCTTAATCGTCGCGATTATTTTCTTTATTAATGCCATTTTAAATAAGGGCTTATTCGACTCGTTTCTTTTTGCTCTTGCCGTGGCTGTTGGCGTTACGCCCGAGCTCCTGCCGATGATTATGAGCGTTAATATGTCTAAGGGCGCGATGAAAATGGAAAAAAATGGCGTCCTTGTTAAGCGCCTGAATTCAATTCCGACCTTCGGCTCGATGGATGTATTGTGTACCGATAAAACAGGTACGCTTACTCAAGACAAAATAACTGTCATAAAACATGTCGATATATTCGGCGCCGATTCTCCAACCGTCTTAAACGCCGCCTATATAAACGGTTACTTTGAAACCGGCATTAAAAGCATTCTTGATCAAGCGATACTTGAACATAAACAAATCGATATTAATGATTGCACCAAAATTGAAGAATTGCCTTATGATTTTAATCGTAAACGTTCGTCGATTATTTATGAACAAGCTGGTAGCCTGACTATGGTAACAAAAGGAGCGCCAGAAGAAATTTTTAAAATTTGCAGCACTTATCTCAAGGGCGAAACTAAAAATAAATTAAGCCCGGAAATTTTACAGCAGGCGATTAAATTATACGAGGAATTAAGCGCTGATGGTTTGCGTATTCTCGCTATCGCGGAAAAAGAAATTTCGGAAAAAAAGGACCGCTATGAAATGGCCGAAGAATCAGGCTTAACATTACGTGGTTTCATGGCTTTTTATGACCCGCCAAAAGAAGATGTTAAAGAGACAATTGTCTTCATGAAAGAGCACGGAGTTGATATTAAAATTTTAACCGGTGACAGTCCTCTTGTAACGAAGAAAATTTGTGAGGACTTAAATTTAGAAATTAAAGGAATAGTAACCGGTGAAGAATTAGATTTGAATATTTTAAGCGATGAAGAAATATTTAAAAAAATAAATGGAGCGACTATCTGCGCTCGTCTTTCTCCGAGTCAAAAAGAAAAAATTATAATCGAGTTAAAACGTAACGGATTAATTGTCGGCTATCTCGGCGACGGAATCAATGATGCGCCTTCTTTAAAATCTGCCGATGTTGGCATCTCCGTTTATAACGCCGTTGATGTTGCTAAGGAAACAGCCGATATTATTCTTCTTCAAAAAGGTCTCAAAGAATTAATGGAGGGGGTTATTGAAGGGAGAAAAACATTCGGCAATACCATGAAATATCTCCTTATGGTTCTAAGTTCAAATTTTGGCAATATGTTTTCTCTAATTGGCGCTAGTCTTTTCTTACCCTTCTTTCCAATGACCGCCGGCCAGATTCTTCTCAATAATTTTATTTATGATACTTCGCAACTAGCCATCCCGACTGATAATGTCGACACTGAATATCTTAAAAAACCGAAACATTGGAACATAAATTTCATCAAAAAATATATGATGATTTTCGGCCCGATTAGCTCGCTCTTCGATCTTCTTACTTTTTACCTTTTATTCGCCGTCTTCCATTTTGATGTTGCGACTTTCCAGGCCGGTTGGTTTCTCGAATCATTGGCTACGCAAACATTTGTTATTTATATCATTAGAACACAAAAAATTCCTTTCTTTCAGTCTCGCCCGAGCAAATATCTGCTCATGACAACACTCGGTGCGGTTGCTCTCGGATTTCTCTTAACACAAAAGGGCATTGGAGAATTATTTGGTTTTTCTCCCCTCCCCTGGTATGCACTCTTAACCATCTTTATTCTTGTAACGATGTATTTACTAATGGTCGAATTTATCAAACAAATGTTTTATAAAAGAATGACAGTTAAAAATTAATATGACCGATAAACTTCTTTCCATTATTGTCCCCGTATATAACGAGGAAAAGATTGCTGCCGGATACCTACCCTCAATCTTTAATTTAAAACTGAATGCCGAGATAATTATTGTTAATGATGGCTCGACTGACAACACCGTTGAGGTCTTAAATAAATTGCATGAGAACTATAATTTTAAGTTAATTAACCAAGCAAGCAACCAGGGCAAAGGAGCGGCCGTAAAACGCGGCCTCGAAGAAATAAGCGGAGACTATTTTATCATTTGCGATGCCGATGCTGAATACAACCCGGAAGATATTATTATTTTATTTAAGGAAATTGTTAGCTGCCAAGACGAACAGACAGTTATTTATGGCTCCCGCTTTATTTTAAATAAAAAAATAAGCTTTCACTATCTGATCAACTTTTTTTTAACGAGCTTAACTAATATTCTTTTTGGCAGTCAGCTAACAGACATGGAGACCTGCTTCAAATTAATGCCGAGCGCTTGCCTTAATAAAATTAAACTAAGCGGGCGTCGCTTTGAAATTGAACCAGAGATAACCGCCCAACTATTAAAAGCCAACTATAAAATAATCGAAGTACCAATTAATTATCAGCGCCGTAGCTACCAGGACGGCAAAAAAATAAAAGCCCGTGACGGACTTCTCGCAATAAGGACCTTAATTGAAGAAAAATTTAAAAACACCGACCTCTAAGCGCCGGTGTTTTATTTTATACTCCCTTCTAGTCTCAACTGATCAATCTGTTTCAAATAATAGAGGGCACTCTCATTTTTTCTTTCCAGTTTTAAAGCTGAGTGCCAATCTTTTTCCGCCGCCGGATAATCGCCAAGCCGCCAGTCGATTAAACCAATCTGATTATATATCCCCGGTAGTTTGTAGCCTCCGGCCAAACCACGGTTAAACAGTTCTTTCGCTTTTAGCAGAACATTTCTTTCAGAACTATTAGCATAAATTCCGGCAAGCGAGGAAAGAACCAGTGGATTTTCCGGATCCGTAAATAACAACTCCTGATATATTTCTTCCGCTAAATCAACCTGACGAATAAGAGCAGCAAAAGAAGCTAAATTAAGTTTATTTTTAAAGCTAGAATCAGCAGCTAATTCACGCAAGCGCGTTCTAACTTCTTGCGGACTTAAAGCCAGTTTCTTTAGCGTCTCAGCATCACTGTTTTTTTTATTTAAAAGAATAACCGTATAGCGGTCGAAATAAACTAGGGCCCAATTTTCATCAATTGTTTGCCCTAAGAAAGTTTGCGCCCAAGGCGTAAAATCAGTATGAGAAAAGTAAATTGTTTTAAATTGATATTTCGCGCTGTATTCTAGCCATTTATCTTTTTGCATTTGCATCGGGCGATAGATCTCATTAAAAAAACTATTTGAATACGCTTCCGGTCGATTATCAACAAAAACTTTTTCTTGCGGATAAAGCCAAAAAATCAAAGCACCACCAAGATCATAATTATTAAAAATTGGACCACTGAGATTATTATCGCGATAAAACGTTATTGAATCTTCGCTGCCCTTTTCCAGGCCCCAACCAAAAGTATTTTTAATAAATCGCCTTCCCTTGTTAGCATCAAGCATTAAATATAAATTCGCACCGAGCACGAGCAAAAGGAGGAATCCAATAAAATAAAGCTTATATTTTTCTTGCGCCTCACGATTAAAAAAGGAAACATTATTTTTAAGAAAATTAATGGGATAAGCCAAATTAGCACTAAGTAGTATTAAACTCGCTAGCGCAAAGAGCGCTAAATTGCGCACAGCGAAGAGCGCAAGAAATGAAAAGAAAAGTCCTAAAAGTAATCCGAAGTAATTAATTTTTTTAGAGAAAAAGAAATAGGCGACATAACTTAAAACAAGCAAGAAAAGTAAATATTTAAAAAGTGTGATATTCACGTTCACCATTAAATTCTCTAAGTAAAAAATGGATTTATTCTCCGCTATTTCATAACCGTAGTTTCGTAAAATATTAAAAGGATAAAGCAGACCGCGAATAAAATTTGGATTAAATAGACAAGCTAAAAATACGAGACCGAAATTAATAAGCGATATTTTAGAAATAAGCCAGGCAGATTTTAAACGTTCTTTAATATCCCCGGCCGTTTCAATAAACACCGGTAAAAATTTTGAAAGCACTTTTATACCAATTAAGGCTAGCCCAATAAAAAAATATATATGAATGTTTGCCCAAAGTATAAATAAAGGAATTAAGAAATATAATAAGCGCGGTTTTTTTAATTCTTCCGCTTTATCTAGAACAAACCAGGTTAAAAGTAGAAAAAAATAACTAAATATTTCCGGTCGAATTTCGACGCGTTCGCTGAGTAAAAAAATTACCGGTATCGAGACTAGAGCGGGTATATAAAAACCGGCTTTTTTCTTGGCTAGATTAAAAGCCAAAATAAAAGCCGCCAGAATAATAATAATATTTATAACCGATAATAAAGTAAAGCCACCAAGAAGATATACTAAATAATATATAACGCCCGTAAGCCAATGGTGATTGATAAAACGCGTATCTGGCTCGGTATATGAATAGAGATTACGTGACAAAACATGAGCATCTGACCAAACGATTTTTCCATTTTCGAGATGGCGACCTAAATCAACAGACGTTAGCTCAGTTTTTTGTGAAAAAATAATAGCCACTAAGACAAGCAGTCCTGTGAATATAAGGGCTTTAAGCCATTTTTCAATTTTGAGCCCGTTAACCATAGGTATTTATATAATACCATATTTTATAGCTCTGGGATAAAATGTCAAATCTAGAATTTTAATTTGCTCACAATATTTAACAATTCCGTTCTGGCTACCTCAAGAATATATGGTATAAAGCGAGACTTTTCTTCTTCGCTAAGCGTCAGCAAGCTCTCTATCGGCCAAAGCTCGAAGCCGAGAGCCTTTCCCTCCTCAATTTTTAAATCTTTTAGGTCGCCCCGATAGATGTACAAATAACGACAACCGTAGACCTTATTATTTTTTCCGGTAGTAATATCTTTTGACTCGCGCTTTATCTTATCAATAAAAATTAAATCTGATAGTTCTAGTTTTATTCCAGTTTCTTCCTCGCATTCCTTTAACACAGTATCCTCATAACTGTGGCCAATCTCAACGTGACCACCGACTGTCGCATCTAATAGATCTGGGTATGTGTCTTTATTTTTAGCCCGGTGTTGAAGAATGAGCTCACGGGAAGGTGTCACAAAATAGACGTGTATTTCGCGATGGCGTAAACCGAGGCGGTGGATTTCTTCACGGCTAACCTCCCCAATAATTTCGTCATTATCATCGACAATATTTAATAATTCACTCATATGATTTGAGATTAAAAAGTCTTAAGCCATTTATCTAAAATACTATAAGTTTCATTCAGGTGTTCCGGACTACGAAATGTGTGCGGCGCTCCTTTAATTAAATAGATTCCTTTTTGCCCAGGAAGATCGTCAAATAATATTTGTTGATGGCGCGGAGAAGTACAATGATCAAATTCACCGACAATTAGTATAGTCGACATTGTAAGTTTATTAATATCGGTCAATATATTATATTTCATTTCATCCTCCATGTACGACCATGGTAAACGCACTTCGCCATTTGGCCAGGTCTCCACAAGCCAGCCGCTTTTTTGCCAATCTTCCAATTCTTCTTTTGTATATTGTTCTTTGCTTAGTGTTCCGCTCACAACACAAGAAATAGGTGCCAACGCTTTTACTTTCTCCGGATATTTTTCGGCAAATAAGGCCGAGCAAGTTGCTCCTAAACTATGCCCACATAAGACAAAAGGCTCATGATAAAACGACTGATCTTTGGCCCAGGCGATCACATCTTCTAAATCTTCATAGTAATTTGTAATCGAGGCCTCTTCAAAACGGCCATCACTTTCACCGAATGAATTTGTGGTATCAAATCTAATAAGGCTAAAATTATTATCGCGAAAACATTTAGCAAAGGTTTTGATATGCGGAGAATCTTTTGAATCTCCAAGGCCATGAGTTATAAAAACTAGGCCCCGGGAACTCTGACATTTTTCGATAATGACCGCGATTTTTTGCCCTTTCCGATTCTTAATATATATCTTTTCCATATATAAATACTAGCTTAAAATTTAGCTAAAATCAATGAATACGTTGACAAATACGCCAAGGAATTATAATATAAGCAATCAAACAAAGTAAAATAGAACCTTAAAAAAAACAGACATATGAAAAACTCCTATAGCCAAGCACCATTCAAATTTAAGAAAAAACGACGCTCTTATGCTCTGAGCATAATAAAAAAACAATATGAAATTCCCCGAACCGGCTGGGTAGACAGACAGGTAGAAAAACCGGAGACTGTCGGCGAGCATACCGATGATCTTATCGACATGGCCAAAAAAAATTATCCCTACATTAACGGATTAGTTGCGATGCTGAAAGTCCACGATTGGCCAGAAACAGACGATGAGGTAGGCGACGCTAGAACTGACAAATTTTGTCCGCCCGAACATCGCTGGAGTAAAGAAAAAAAATATGAAAAGGAATTCTTTGCCATGACCCAAATCTGTGAACAATTAGGTCCGCGCGGAAAATATATTCTTCGTCTCTGGCTTGAATTTGAAGAAAACAAAACACAGCGCGCTCAAATTGCAAAACAATTAGACCGACTACAAAGAATAAAAAAAGCAATCAGCTACCAAAGAAATGGACAACCAGTAATAGCTCAGGACTTCATTGATAACGACGAAAAATATATTAACGATCCGAAATTAATCAAAATTCTGGAAAAAGCCAAACTTAGACTGACGCATTAGTCAAAAACAATAAAGCATTGGGATAACCAATGCTTTTTTATTTATAAATTTTAAAGAATATTACTTTGCTTTATGAGCGCTAAAATATTTAATCAATTCAAATATTAAAGCCGGACCAAGCGCAAAGATTATTGGCCATATCCAATCTATCAAGCTAAGAGATGAGAAGCTAAAGACGTCCATCATGAATGGGTTATAGATAGAAAATATTAAAAACAGACTCGCCGCCCCGATGATCGGCCATAAAAACTGATTTTTTTTCGCTAGAATTTTAAATATACTATCCGACCAAGAACGATTTACTAGTATCATTAATATATTAGAAATAACTAAAGTACTAAATGTCAAAGCTCTAACTTTTCCAGCCTCAAGACCATAATATACACTCAGATAGTAAATGGAAAAGACAAAAAGAAGGATGCTCGCGCCCTGAACCAGACTTATAATTAAATAATTAAGATTTAAAATAGACTTCTTTGAATTACGAGGCTTTCTCGACATCAACCCTGTACCTGCTGGCTCAGCTTCAAAAACAATTGAGCAGACCGGATCGACCAATAATTCCAAAAACATTATATGCGCCGGAAAAAATATCAGAGGCCAATCAAGAATAATAGGGAGAAGGGATAGGGCGGCAATCGGGATATGGACTGAAACTAAATATACGACAGCACGCTGTAAATTATCATAAATTTTTCGGCCCTCGTGTACTCCACTGACAAGAGATGAAAAATTATCATCAAGTAAAACAATGCCGGCCGATTCGCGCGCGACATCAGTTCCGCGCTCGCCCATTGCAACTCCAATATCAGCGGCTTTAAGCGCTGGACCATCGTTAACGCCGTCGCCGGTCATAACCACAACCTCGCCGCTTTGACGCAGAACACTTATAATTTGTAATTTATATTCCGGCATCATCCGTGCAAAAACACTACTTGTTTTTATTTTCTCACTTAATTTTTCCGGACTCAAATTTATAAAATCATCCCCACTCACAACATTCTCAGGATTTTCAAGTCCAATTTGGCGCGCAATGCTCCGGGCTGTTCCGGAATAATCGCCTGTTATCATCTTAACTTTTATTCCAGCGCGGTAACATTCTTTTATGGCCAGGGCTGCCGCTGGTCTAATTGGGTCCATAAATGCGATAAGACCCAAAAATCTGAATTTAATTTTTTTCAAATCATTGGCGGAGCCCTCTGTGTCAGTACTAGCAATCCCTAAAATACGCAGCCCTTCTTCAGCCATTGCTTTGATGGCAATTTCTATTTCATTTATTTCCGTTTCGGTCAAACTACTTAAAGCCATTATTTGTTCAGGCGATCCCTTAACATAAGCAGTATTTTTATTGCCATCTTTCCAAACATTAGCCATAGCTAAAAATTCACTCGATAGCGGGTATTCGTGAATTAATTGTAAACTACTATAAATGTCTTCATGAAAAATTACCCGGCGTAATTCTTTAATTGCCCCCTCAAGAGGATCAAAGGTATGGCGATTACTAGAAAGCGCGCCTGCTTTTATTATTTCTCGCAAAGACTCATCTTTAGCTTCTTTTATATTAACTAAAGATAATTTTTTTAAATCTACTAACTCTTTTTTATTATTTAAATATACCTTCGCTATTTTCATCTGATTCATCGTTAGGGTCCCGGTTTTGTCGACACATAAAACTGTCGCTGCCCCCAAACTTTCAACCACGCTCATTTTTCGGACTAATACCTGATGCTGCGATAAACGCCAAGCGCCAATAGATAAAAAAATGGCGAGTACAACCGGAAACTCTTCCGGGAGAATTGCCATCGCTAAAGTTATCCCCGAAAGAATACTGGGAATAAGCGCATGAGCCGTTAATATATTTAATCCGAATACCCCGAGGCATAAAATAATTGCGATAATCAATATGTATTCAACTAGTTGTGCGAAATTTTTTTGTAGAGGGGTTTTATCTTGTTCAACTGAATCTAATATTTTTCCAATTCTTCCAATTTCAGTGTCGTGTCCGATTGCCTTAATAACAATAATTCCCTGACCAGACACCAGCATTGTTCCTGAATAAACATAAGGAGAATTATCTCCCTGCGGCCGAGCCATCAAAAGTTCAGAGGCGCCATTTTTCTTAGCGACGGGAACCGATTCCCCAGTTAATAATGATTCATTAATATTTAAAGATTTATTTAAAACAACGACGCCGTCGGCCGGCACCCGGTCACCTTCTTTCAAAAAAATTACATCATCACGCACTAGTTCGCGTCCATCGATTTGAATTAACTTAGCATCGCGCCAAACTAAAGCGCGTGGGCTCGCTAAAGATTTAAGGGCTTCAAGAGCTCTTTCAGTTTTATTTTCCTGATAGACGGTAATAACAATAATAAACAAAATTGAAATAAGCAAAACTAAAGATTCTCGCAAATCGCCGGTGAATATATAAATTGTGATGCAAGCGATAAGGAGTAAGATCATCGGCTCCTTTAAAATATCAATTATTATTCTAAAAAGTCGCCGCTTCTTCTCGCTCGGCAGCTCATTATATCCGTCAGTTTCTAATCGGCTCTTGGCTTCTTGAGTCGATAGTCCTTTAATATTCTCAGGCAGGGTGATATTTATCATAAATATAGTAATTACTACTAACTATAGTTTAGCAAAATAATTAGACATTTCATAACAAAATTCAAAAAAATAAAAAACCATCTTGCCTTGCGGAAAAATGGTTTTAAATTGGGACTTGAGCGTCCTACTCGGCGATTCTTTCCGGAGAATACATCGCGCCAAAAGCAAACATGGCGCAAATGAATAATATTCCATAGAAAGAAAGAATCGCTTGACCGAGTGAAAGATCACTCACTATCTTGTAAAGATCGGCCATAAAAGCATAGTCGGCCGCGTAAATTTGTAGAATGTAATTCACAACTGCTAATATAACTATTAGAGTTACCGTGAATACAGCCAGAACAGTTATAATACATGCCATTCTCATCACACCTCCGATTTTATTTATGGTTTATGTTAACAAATAATTATACAATAAATATAAGATTTTGTCAATAACTTCCGAATCTAGACGCTTTTATACAAATATATTATAGCATATTTTTTTTAAAACGAGGCAAGAAATGGAAACTTAGCATACTCCGACTTTCCGTTGAGTTCTGCCTCAATGGCCAGCAAACGGTTATATTTGGCCGTCCGCTCGCTTCGAGCAGGAGCGCCCGTCTTTATCTGTCCTGTACCCATAGCGACCACTAAATCGGCTATAAAAACATCTTCAGTCTCGCCACTACGATGGGAAATAACCGCCGTCATGCCATTTGCGCGCGCTTCATTAATTGCGCCAACGGTCTCAGTTAGGGTTCCAATCTGATTCAATTTAATTAAGATTGAATTAGTTGTTTTTTCAGCAATTCCTCTTTCCAGGCGCTTAACATTAGTCACATATAAATCATCGCCGACAACTTGAACTTCGCGTTTAAATGCTTCTGTAAAATTTTTAAATCCCGCCCAATCGTCTTCAGCCAGAATATCTTCATACGAGCAAATTGGATGTCTCTTGCTTAAATCTTGATAAAAAGTAATAAGTTCAGCGCTCGTCATTATCTTGTTTTCTTTTTTCAAATGATAAACACCATCAGAATAAAATTCCGTAGCCGCAGCGTCAATCCCAAAAACAATATCTTGCCCGAGTTTATAACCAGCTTGTTCAACCGCTTGAGTTAGTAAATCAAAAGTTTCTTCGTTAGAGGAAACAACGGGAGCAAATCCGCCCTCATCACCAACGCTAATACTATATCCCTTATCTTCCAAAACTTTTTTTAAAGTTTGATATATTTCAGCGCACATTCGAACCGCCTCAGAAATTGATTTCGCACCAACCGGCAAAATCATATATTCTTGGATATCAGTCGCCCAATTAGCGTGCTTTCCTCCATTTAAAACATTCATCATTGGAACTGGCATTTGATACACGCCAGAGAATGAAGGATTAAATTTTGTTAAGTACTGGTAAAGCTCTTGATTCAAACTAGAAGCAGCCGCTCGCGCAACTGCTAGCGAAACGCCCAGTATTGCATTTGCACCAAGAACCGCTTTATTCTCTGTGCCATCAAGCTCAATCATTATTTTATCAATTCCAGTTTGATCTTCAACATCGCATCCGATTAAAGCTGGGGCAATTCTGTTTTCAATATTATTTATCGCCTTAAGAACACTGGCTCCGCCATATTTTTTTTTATCACCATCCCTTAGTTCAACTGCTTCATAGCTTCCAGTTGATGCGCCGCTTGGCACTGCTGCCCAACCGCTGATTTCGTTCTCTAGAATAACTGTTGCAGATAGAGTTGGATTTCCTCGGGAATCAAGAATTTGGAGAGCTTTAATCGATTTAATTTTCATAATTATTTAGATGAAAGTTTATAATCCGTATAAAATATATTTTTAGAAATATGGAAAATACCGAAAGAAATAAATAAAGCCGAGAAAACATCGATTGAATAATGGAGATGACCGAGGATTACTGCTGTCCCGCCGATAATTGTGCAGACAAGAAATAGATAACGGAGATATTTATTCTCCCAAAAAATATAAGTCAAAAGAGCCGGTAAGCCGGTATGGCCAGAAAAAAATAAATCATCCCCCTGGCTCAAACTCTGCACATAATCAGTCGGATTAATATAAATGGCCGACACTGGTGGCGCTAAATGAGTAAGGACCATGAATAGAGACCTAATAACTATAAAAAGAGCAATGCTTTTTAAAACAAAAGGGGTATGCTTAGGTTCATAAAAAAGAACAGCGATTAATATTAAAACAAATATAATAGCGCCCTCGGAATAGATTAAATGGACATCACGCGGCGGAATATTATCAAGTAAAATATCAGTAACGGAATTACTAATATGGCTCGCAGCAAATGCCTGCGCATAGTTATTAATTAAAACACTGGCCGCCATTAAAACTAAACCTAGAATAACGCTAGCAATAAAAGTTTTTTTGATCCAATATGTTTTATGTTTTTGAAAAATTGTCATTTAAGTTTAAAGATAATATAGATACTCATATATGCTTATTTTTTAAAGCCGGACTTTTAATTTTTTCTAAAAGAAGACCGAACTGCTCTAAGTCTGCTAGGCTAAAATCTTCAAAGACCTGACCGACAGTTGAAAAGTACGAACATTTAAAATTTTTGAATTGCTTCTTGGCTCGTGGTGTCAATTTTATTATTATTGAACGGCGATCGGCTTCGTCAACCTCCCGAATAACTAATTTCTTTTCAACTAAAGAATCAATAAATTGAGTAACCGCGCCGGGAGTTACCTGCATAAGCATGGTCAGCTCTTTAACGGACACACCCGATTCTTTTTCGGCGATACAAAAAAGGATCACAACCTGCGGCCGACTCAAAATATATTCACCGAAATTAAAACTCTGGCCAGCGTGCATTTCCTTAAGCGCGTGGTGGAGTTTTTCAATTAGAGTGTGGAGCATTTGTTCTCGATTAATTTTCATATAATTTTTATTCATGCCCTAAAGCTTCAATTGGATTAAGACGCGCTGCACTTCGGGCCGGCAAAACGCCAAAACTAATTCCAATAACTGCCGACACGCCAAAGCCAATCGCAATCGCATACCAAGGAACAAAAAATGTCCAAGCAAGACCACTCTTTATTGCAATGAAAGCGAGTATCCATGTGAGCGCAGCTCCAAAAATAATTCCCACCGCCCCACCAAGTACCGTTACCATGACCGATTCAACTATAAACTCTAAAAGAATATCACTATTCTTTGCGCCGAGCGCCTTCTTCAAACCAATTTCCGCCGTTCTTTCGGTAACGACAACATACATAATATTCATAATACCGACGCCACCAACAATTAAGGAAATAGCGGCGATAGCAATTAACAATGAAGTAATACCACCAAAAATAGTATTAAATATTTCCATTACCTGACCTTGAGTCGTAACAATAAAGTCATCTTTATTCGGATCAGTTATCCCGTGATTACGTCGTAGTTGAT
This sequence comes from Candidatus Falkowiibacteriota bacterium, assembly GCA_037132255.1. GTDB lineage: Bacteria > Patescibacteriota > Patescibacteriia > Patescibacteriales > UBA12465 > UBA12465. Next base: position 40,230 of record JBAXPN010000003.1, on the reverse strand, counting down.
TAGTAATTTCATTAGCCGTATAATCACTCAAATTTAAATCCTTTATTTGGACGACGCCGCGAATAATATAATTAATTCCCAACATTTTTTTCTGTGCTGTACCAAGCGGAATTGTAGCATAATCATCTGTGCCGCCACCCAAACCACCAGATGGCACATAAACACCAATAACAGAAAAATTTAAATTACCGAGACGAACTAATTTTCCAACTGGTTCATCAGAATTAAATAATTTTGTGGCTAATTTATTTCCTAAAATAATTACTTGCGTCCCGCTATTATCTTCACTCGCTGTAAAAAAGCGTCCCGACTTTAAAGCTGTTTTATCAACTTCAAATCGTGTAGCTGATGAACCTAAATAAATAACATTCTTTTGATTATTACGGTAACTGGCAACTGCCTGGCCGGTTACCATACCATAAGCATTCGAAACATTTGGCAATTTTTTTACATCGTCTAAATCACGTTGGACTAAAGATGTAATAATAACACCGCCGCCAATTTCATTTCCGGCTGCGGCAATACTTTTATTAGCTGAAGGAATTTTTGTGGCAATAAATAATGTGTTTGTGCCCAGTGAGGCAACTTGATCATCAATTAAAGAGCGAAAGCCGGCACCAGCAGACAAAACTAAAATAACCGTCGCAATACCAATCATTATTCCCAGGGTCGTCAAAACAGTCCGAGTCGGATTAGCTAATAATACTTTATTCGCTTGTCTAAAGGCTGTCCACATATTATTCGTATCTTAAAGCTTCAATTGGATCTAATTTAGAGGCCTTGAACGCCGGCAATAATCCAAAAATTACACCGGTCAAAACCGATACTCCTACTGCTAAAACAATCGACACCCAGGAAACAATAAACGCCCAGTCATAACCGAGATGTTGCATTAGCAGAGAAACTAAATATGAAACCACAACTCCAATAATTATCCCGATGACGCCTCCTAAACCAGTTAACATACTGGCTTCAAGTAAAAATTGATTTCGGATAAGTCCATTAGTCGCACCGACTGCTTTACGCAAGCCGATTTCTCGTGTACGCTCTCCGACCGTCGCCATCATAATATTTAAAATCCCAATACCGCCAACAACTAAAGAGATGCCGGCCATGGCAATTAAAAATAATTTTAAGGCATCAGTAATAGTTGATAATATTTTAACAGCATCTGCTTGATTACGAACAGCAAAATCAATATTAGCATCATTCTGAATACGATGTTGTTGTTTCAAAACGGCAGCAACGTCACTAATTGTTTGATCGATATATTCCGAAGAATCGACTTTAACATAAACTCCCTGTAAATAATGGATACCGAGAATTTGATTCTGTCCCAAAGTTAAAGGCATGAAAATCATCTCGTCTTGATTTTGAAAAAATGAACTTCCCCGCGGAGCGATAACGCCAATAACTCTAAGCGGAATTCCGCCAGCGTTTGCCTGGATAGAGCTTTTAACTTTAATAACTTGACCGATTGGGTTGACCCCAGACTCGGCGAATAAACTTTCACTGATACTTGAGCCAATAACAACAACGTTAGCTGCGCCTTGGTCTTCCTGGGCATTAAAAAATTGCCCAGCCTGCATCGTAAAATTTACTACCTGCGGATAAAAATAATCTGTCCCCGAAAAACTTGAATCAACGGTTTTGTTTCCCCAAGTTACCGTCGCGAGTCCATTAACAGCCGCATTAACAACACTGGCATGAGAAACTCGCCCTTTATCTCGAATTGCATCAACATCTCCATTAACCAGAGTAGCTATAATCAAGCCCGGTATTGGTCGTCCACTTTCAATATTTTTCGTCGGCTCAATAAATAAAAGGTTACTACCTAATTTAGTAACCTGTCCTAATATTAAACTTTGGGCACCGGCGCCGAGTGAAATGATAATAATAACACCAGCGACGCCAATAACAATTCCGAGAATTGTTAAAAGCGATCGCCCTTTGCGAGCCAAAAGATTCTTAATTACTAATTTTACAATCGCTGAAATATTCACAAAATTTCGCTTTATTTATTTAACTAAATCCTGATCCGGGACAGCAATTGTTCTTTTTTTGACTAATTCATCGGAAACTAAATCACCATCTTTAATACGCAAAATACGTTTTGCATGATTAGCGGTATCAGTTTCATGCGTTACTAAAATAACGGTATGTCCTTGGTCGTTTAATTGCTGCAAAATATACATGACGGTGTTTCCTGATTTCGAATCTAAATTACCAGTTGGTTCATCGGCGAAAATTACCGCCGGTTCGCATACTAAAGCACGCGCCAAAGCGACGCGTTGTTTTTCGCCGCCAGAAATTTGATTCGTATAATAATTCAAACGATGCGACAGACCAACAGCATCGAGCGCTTTCTTGGCCAATTGATCATGATTCTTTTTTTTACTATAAAGAAGAGGCAATTTAACATTATCAAGAACTGAGGTTCGCGGAAGTAAATTAAATGACTGAAAAACAAAACCAATTCTTTCATTTCTAAGTTCGGCTAAATAACGATCATTAAAGTCTTCGGTATTGCGTCCTTCAAATTCATATACACCGCTTGTTGGACGATCCAAAAAACTTAAAATATGCATCAGGGTTGACTTACCACTTCCTGATGGGCCCATGATGGCCACAAATTCACCTTTTTCAATCTTGAAAGTTAAATCATGAAGAACGGATGTGATCAAATCGTCACTCCCATAGTCCTTCTTTAAGTTTTTTACATTAATTAAATTCATAGAAATTAAATTAATTAGGGCTTGATGTAAGTAACAATAGTTTGCCCAGCTTCTAAACCAGAGCTGATTTCAATTAATCCACCATCTGCTTGTAGGCCGGCATTAACTTCGACTTGATGATAAGTATTCTTTTTTGGGTCATCAATAATTCGAACAAAATGCTGTGTTCCGGTATTGATAACCGCACTGCTTGGCACGGCCAAGGCGTTATCGCGGCTAGCAACGAGAATAGTCATGTTCACCGTCATGCCCGGTTTAATCTCCGGAATAACAGGTAAATATGCCTTAACAAGATAATTAACAACACCAGAATTTACAGTTGACGCTGGGTCAATCGTTAATATTTTTCCATCAAAATGTTTATCAGGGCCAAGAGCATCAAATGTATAATCTACTATCTGACCAATAGTAATTGAAGCGACGTTAGCTTCACTAACATAGGCTTCAGTATGGAGACTGCTAATATCCTGTAGAACCATCACTTGCTGCATAGCATTAGCCTGTTCACCCACCTTAATATTAACTTGAGTGATTGTTCCTTCGACCGGCGCTTTAATAACTAAATTATTTAGATTGGCGCGCGCTGATTCAACTTGACCCTGAGCAGATAAAATTTGTGCACGGGCAATATTGATATCAGCTGGTTTTGCGTGAGCGGTTTGCTGGGCAAGGTTTGCTTGTGCTTGCTGTAAAGAAGCCTGAGCACTATTAATTTGATTCTGAGCGGAAGAAATCTGCTGCGCTTGCGCTAAACGAGCATTGGTAACCGCATTTTGAGTTGATGTTATTGCATCACTAAGCGCCTGTCTGGCTGATCGAATTGAAGTCGTGCCCGGATTTTCACTGGCTAGCGCTGCATTAATAGCTGCCTTATAAGCATCGAGTTGAGCCTGGCTAAAAACATTACTTGGAACCGAATTAACAAGAGCTACAAAGCAATAGTTTAAAGAAGAAATATTACTATTTAATAAATTTAAAGCATCATTAACAGCAGCATCAATATTTGCATCACTCTTATAAGCCATCGCTGTCGATAGACTAGCATTAGCAGTATTAAGAAGCGGTTGGATTTGAATAACCGTGTTTTTGAAATTCTCTCGTGCCGAGGCATCGGTCACGCCAAAAGAATTTTTTAAATTATTATCGTTTAAAATTTGATTCTGTTGATCAAGGGCGGATTTGATAGAAGCAAGTTGAGCAGAAATAACAGAAATAATCGCTGAGCGCTTATTATCAGAGGTCGCAATCGGTGACTGCAAATCAGCTAAAGTTTTTTCTGCCTGACTGATTGTTGCGGCAGTTGATTGCTGAACGGTTAAAAGTTGCGCCTTCGCATTATTATATGAAACCTGAGCGGCGTTAACTGATTCCTGAGAAACTCTAATCTGTTCAATCGTTGCTCCAGCTAAAACCCGTTGATAATTAGCGTTAGCCTGAGCAAGCGCTCCTTCCGCGCTAACTAAAGCGGCAGCAGCGTTTCCCTGATTTAAAGTTGCCAGAACGTCATCGGCTTTAACTTTATCGCCTGCCTTAACTTTAAGCTCCTTGACGACACCGCTACCCTGGAAACTTAAATTTAAATTAGTGGCGCTGACAACCTGACCGGTAGTTAGGACTGTCTGTTTTAAATTTTGGCTGATGACAACGGCGGTTTGAACATTGCCGGACACATCCTTGCCTTTAGCAATAAAGTACCAAACAGCGGCGGCAACAATAATGATAATAATGGACCAGATAATTTTTTTTCTGGTAAAAAATCTACGCATACTCATAAAATATAGAATATAAATTAATACTATTTAACTATTGATTATTTTAGCAACTAAAGTAAATTTAGTCAACTATTTCCGCCGTAAGGAGTGACTGCTAATTTTAAACGATAATTGACAAAAGAGCTCTAAATGTTACAATAATTCTTCTCGTAACTTAACAATAGATTAAGAATAAACCATAATATTAACCCAAAAAACAAGTAACCATGAAAAAAAGAGTTGCCTTAATTTCCGTATACCATAAAAATGGTATCGTCGAGTTCGCCAAAGAACTCATATCTCTGAATTTTGACATTTATGCCTCAGGCGGTACCGCTAAACATTTAGCTGTGGCCGGCGTAGCTGTTATAGATGTTTCCTCGCTGGTTGGCGGAGAAGCTATTCTCGGTCATCGCGTTGTTACTTTATCACGCGAAGTCCACGCTGGATTATTAGCCAAAAACAATCTGATTGATCTCAAAGAACTAGAGAATCTTGGTATTCCCTTTATCAACCTTGCTTGCGTTGACCTTTACCCACTTGAAGCAGAAATAAAAAAAGCCGACAGTACTCCGGAATCAGTAATCGAACAAACTGATATCGGTGGTCCAACGATGCTGCGCTCAGCAGCCAAAGGAAGACGAATTGTAGTTTGCGCTCCCGAAGATAGAAAAAAGACCATCGAGTGGTTAAAAGCTGGCTCACCGAACGAGAGCGAATATCTCAACTATTTAGCTGCTAAAGCTGAGGCAACAATCGCAAAATATTGTCTCATCTCAGCTAACTATCACAGCCAAGATGGCTATAAGGGATTTATCGGGAGTAAGCACCTAACTTGTAAATACGGTGAAAACGGCCATCAAACACCGGCCGCACTTTATAAGGATGAAGGAGTCAATGACCTTTTGGCCATACATAATTTTAAATTAGTAGCGGGTGACAAGCCAAGTTATAATAATCTGTGCGACCTTGATAGGTTACTCCAAACTATGACGCACATTGCGGCAAGTTTTGATAAGAACCTGCGCGGAGTACCAAATATTGCGCTTGGTGCCAAACATGGTAATTGCTGTGGCGCCGCAATTGACGACGACCCGGAAGAAGTCATCAGAAAAATGGTCAACGGCGACCCAATTGCAATTTTTGGCGGCTTACTCATGTTTAACTTCACCATTAACGAAAGCCAGGCCGAAATAATAGTAAGCGATGGCCCAAATAAAAAACGTCTTTTAGACGGTATTATCGCGGCCGGTTTCACAGAAGGAGCAATTGAAATCTTGGCCAGAAAAAAAGGCAAATGTCGTTTGCTATCGAATCCATACTTGGAGCTCCTTACCGATGAATGCCTTGATAGTGGAGAAATATTTCGCTATGTCCGTGGTGGTTTTTTAAGTCAACCAAATTATAATTTTATCCTTAATCTGAGCGATCCAAATTTAAAAAAATATGGGCCAGCGCTTAGTATAGACGAAGAAAGCGATTTACTATTAGCCAAGGCAATTTGTGATACTTCAAATAGTAACACAATCACGCTGGTCCGGAATGGTCAATTAATCGGTAACGGCGTGGGACAGCAAACTCGCGTTAGAGCAGCTAAACTTGCTGGTCAAATAGCAAAAGATTGCAAACACTCGATTCCAGGAGCAAGTGCAGCTAGTGATAGTTTCTTCCCCTTCGTTGACGGGCCTGAAGCTTTGGATAATCTCGGCGTTACTACAATAGTCACATCGAGTGGTTCAGTAAACGACGCAAAAATTATTGATTTTTGCAATTTAAACGAAATGTCGCTTTACATGATTCCTGATTCAATCGGCCGCGGTTTTTATAATCATTAAAATTCACGGGATAAAAATTCCCACTCAATTGCATTACAAAAGGAGATCTTTCAATCTCCTTTTTTTATTTACATAATGATTAATTATTTGCAAATTATTCCTTATCTTTAGCTCCCAATATCTTAAATGCCTCTTCTAAAAACAGACTATCTCTAATATGAATAAATGGGCCCTCATATCCTTCGGGTACATCGTTTTCTAACAACTCAATAGCGGCTGAAAGCGACGCCCATTTTATTTCAAAGCCGTAATCAATTTCTTTCTGCGTAAAATCTGGTTTACCTTTTTCGCCAACAACTCTAGCTAGATAACAATACGAATGCTGCTTAAGCGCCCATTTATCGCGATATTCAATAATTTCTCCCAATTCTTCTCCGGCTTCAATATTACACCCGATTTCTTCAAGGCATTCTCTCTTTAATGCCTCACTAATATTCTCCTCTCCTTCAAGGCCACCACCCGGTAATTTATGATAATTATATTTTTTAACATAAAGAAGCCCAACCTGATTATTCTCATCAAGAACAACCGCCCTAGCCGCTTTTCTGATTTCGAAATCGGCGAGCTCGTCAGCGGCGATATCATTAAATTGAATAGTTTTTAATAGTTTCATATTGATATTTTATCAGAAAATAGACGCCTCTTCAAATATTTTTCTGAGTTATCTATCCTCATTATCTCTTTCGCGTCTACGCTCTCTGTCGCTTCTTATTTCGGGAGTAGAGCTTTCATTCCTATTTGCTTCTATAATTTCAGTTGACGTGCTAATAGCGGGTGCGGCATTATCTTCACTTATTTTATCCTGTTTAGATACTCCCTCATTTAACTGCTCATCTTTTTTCCACCCATTACCGTTACCGCGTTTATACTCCTGTTTTTTAATTTTATCCTTAGCTTCATTTACCTTATCTAAAATTTCTTGATTCTTGTTGCTCGCTGCATATTCACCAATTTTATCAAGGTAATTTATTTCTGCCTGATCATTCTTTTTAGTCTCAGTGATTAATGCCTCGACATTATTCCCTTCTTCTAAATTATTAATGTGATTAGCGACCGCCTCATGGTTACTAAGCTCAGTAGCAATATTTTTTTTAATGTCTTCATTTATCTTTTGGCCCTCTTTTTCGGACTCCTGCTTTTTTTGACTTAAAACAACCGCTTCGTTCAGACGACGTTCAGAAAATTTTTCTAGATTAGCGATTTTAGCTGTATTATTTGTTGTAATTTTTTGCTCTATTTTTTCAAGCGCAATTTTAACTGGATAGAGCTGACTACCTGGCAAAATATCATTGCTGGCATAAGCGTAAACCGAAGTTGTGCCACAGATTAATAATATCACTGCGGCCACGCCCAAAGCCTTATTCGTAGAAAAGATGCGCAAATTCGAGAAATCAAAAATACTCGCTAAGTTATTTAGGATTATAATTTTATAAAGTTTAAATTTAATTTTTAAATCTGCTTGTCGGCTTAATTTATTCTGCGGTAATTCCGACAAGAGCTTTTCCAGATTTTCCATACTATTTAGAATTACTGTTTAATATTTCTCTTAATTTTACTAAACTCCGACTTATTTGCGTCCTGACGGCGCCCTCTTCCTTCTCGAGAATTTCGGCAATCTCGTCATTGCTCAGCTGATCAATAAACTTGTATCGCAATATTTCTGATTCAGAGCTTTCCATTGCATCAATTATTTTTAAAACTCTCGCGAGCTCATACTTTTCTTCAGCGCTGCTATCAGTATAATGAAGAAAATTTTCTAATGGTTCTATGGGAACGACGCGACCAGATATTTTATAGTGATTAACTAAATGGTTATGGGCAATCATATATATCCAAGACTGGAATTTTTTGGTCTTATCAAAATCATCAAAACTCTTTAAGGCCTTTATAAACACTTCCGAGCTTAAATCCTCGGCTAAGGGCTTATCAAAACCAACTCGATATAAAAAATAATTATATATTTTATCTTTATATTGGTTATAATAAGGCAAAAAATTATCCCTATTCTTTCGCATATCTTCTATCTATTTATACAATAATTAAGGGTAAATGTTACAAGGGGTAAGTATCATTATATAACGCTATGTAACAAAAGACAATCCGCTTTGTATCATATAGTATAAAGGTTTTATTAATTAATTAAAAAATTTATGAAAAAACTTTCTTCACTCTTGTTAGGTCTTGTGTTTTTGCTTCCCTTCGCTACCCCAGCTTTGGCCGCAAATACATATACAAGCCAGCAAGTAGGCGTACATAATGTAGCCGCGGATTGCTGGACCATCGTAAATAACAAGGTTTATAATGTCACAAGTTATCTAACACTCCATCCCGGAGGACAAGTCGCTATTAATAGTCTATGTGGAATCGACGGCAGCAGTTTATTTAATGGTAAACATGCAAGCAATGTAAATGCTAATAACGCATTGGCAAATTACTATGTCGGTGATTTATTAATTATCGATACGACTACACCTAGCGTGCCGACAAACTTGAGCGCTGCCGCAATTTATCCTAATCAAATTAATTTGACTTGGACTAAATCAAGCGATAACGTCGGAGTTACTGGATATAAAGTTTATATCAATAATTCTCAAGTTGGAACTTCAACGATAAATAGTTATATTAGTACCGGTCTTGCTTCTTCGACTTCATACATTTTTAACGTTAGCGCCTTTGATGCTAATGGAAATGTATCTGCTACTTCTAGCTCGGTGACCGCAACAACGACTGCTGTAAGCAGCGCTATTACTCTTAATACCCCGACTGGTTTAAGAGCTGACCTTAAGGATCATAAAAAAATTAAATTGACTTGGGATGCGCCAATCAACCACGCAAGCGTTAAGGGTTATAGAGTTTTAAGAGATGGTATTGTTGTCGGCACATCTCGAAATCGTAACTTCATGGATTCTTCAATAGTAGCCGGAACAACATATTCATATACAGTAGTTGCGTTTAATGCCGCCGGAAGCACCTCCCCAGCATCAAACTCAGTATCAATAACTACCAAAGATAAAAAAATTCATGCTGATAAAAGAAATAACGAAAACGAAAATAAAAATGACAAAGAGCATGATAATAAAATGGGCAAAGGAAACTCAGGACATAACGACAAAGATTAATATCTAGGTAAGACGGAATCCTTATCTAAACAAAGATACACCAATTAGGGTGTATCTTTGTTTGTCGAAAAGGTTTAATATGTATGATTAACAAATAATTATATGTTTTTTATCTGTCATATTTTTTTATGAACTATTTTTTTATATAGGGCTGAAAATTATGATTAAACAAAATTGTTTCAGTTGCCACATTACTAACCTTTTTATTTTTTATAGTAACTTTAAGCGCTAAACCAGAACTTGTTTCCGGAGAAAAATTCTGATCAAAAATAAAATTTCCTAAACTATAAGCAATATAAACATTTTTATACAAATCTAGGTCCTGCGCGACATGCGGGTGATGCCCAATAATTAAAGAAGCGCCCGCCTCAATAGCAGCCCGAGCAATTTCTTCTTGATGGGCGTTATGCGTCGTTTCATATTCTCTCCCCCAGTGGAATGAAACAATAACTAAATCTGCTTTTTCTTTTACTACTTTTATATCCTTAACCATTTGACTAATATCAAGGTAACTCACGCCAGCCGCTGTATCATTCGCAGCGTCACTCTTAGCTAATAAATCAGTATAAGCGAGATATATTATTTTAACACCATTAATTTCCTGATAGGCGCCATTATGAGCCTCCATAAAATTTACTCCTCCGCCCGCGTAAGAGATTCCAGCGTTTTTAATATTTTTAAGCGTATCAGTAAAAGCCTCTCGGCCATAATCAAAGGCGTGATTATTCGCTACAGACATAACAGTGAAGCCGGCATTTTTTAAACCAAGCACTACAAGAGGATCAGCTCTAAATGGATACAAACTTCCCGTAGATTTTCCTTTATCTGAAATCGGACTTTCTAAATTACCAAACACCGAATCCGCCTCCGACAAAAATGGTTTAATTTCCTTATAAGGAAAACTATAATCCTCTTTTTTACTCATCAGCTCACCAATATAGCGCGAAAGCATTATATCACCAACAAAAATTAATTCTGCATTATTTGATTTTATACTTTCAGCGGGCTCAACAAATTTTTCGTTTTTAATACTTTGTATATAAGCAGCCGAGACATAGCTAGTCGATGAGGAAATTTTTTCAGCTGTATAATCTTGAGAATTTTTATGATTCAATATACTTATTGACGATTGAAATACATTTCTTTGTAATGATGCTTGAACGTAAGCGGCCGCCAAGGAATCAATATTTTCTGGCTGATTGAGGCTTAATATTTTCTCGCAATCGTTTTGTTTAAGAACTTTAATGGTTTCTGTGTCTTTCTCCACCGCCTGAGCAGAACTTAAGTAGTGGGAAAAATCAGTACTCTGAATAATCAAAGAGTCCAGTGGAAGTTCCCTGCCCAGAACAGAGACTAGACGGTCAAGCTCTAGTTGAGAAATGCCGGGCTTAAAAGTAATAGCAAGCAACTTTGCATCGGGAAAATAATACTTAATAAACGGCAACTCCGCTTGCAGGCCATGTTCGCGATAAAAAAAATTTTCTTCCGATACGTACGGCGATTCTTTAAGTTTTTTTGCTAATTCCGAGTCCGAACTTATCTCGCCAAAAACAGTTGAAAAGCTACGCTCAGTTACCGAAACTTTTGTCTTGCCGGCACTATAATGATCGGGGCTTAAAAGAACAATAAGTTTATAATTTCCTTTTGAGGCGTAAGCGAAGGTGTCGGCCATTAAATCTTTCGCCAGTAAGTGATGCGGAACAATTAGCCCAGAAACAGAACTTGTGGCTATTACATTTTTGGCCAATCTAATCGCTGATAAATATGGCGAGGCATCACTATATAGCATACCAATCGGGCGAACTTGATTTATTTCACCCGGAATATTTTTTTCTACTTCCCCATTTTTTGATTGTTTAAAGAATACGAAAAAACCTACGGTAATAATCACCAAAACAAGTAGGGAAATTAAATATATTATTCTTTTTTTCATTTAATAATTAGAGACTGATACCAAAAATTTTTCTGCGGCAATAAACTAGTATCCGAATAAACTCTATTTTTCCAATCTTCATCCGTTAAGCGCTTTCCGATCTTATCGGTGAGCTCATAGTGGTTATAAACTAGGCCAGCGACTGCGCGTGGTGAGCTTTCGTTGCCGACAAGAGCTATCATGAAATAAGGCTTGGAAGTTGCTTCGTAAAGAATTTGCGACTGGAGCATATCAGTATGAATATCAGCTATTAAGGCAGTTTTACCTGAGTCCTCATCTGGATTCAAGGGACTAAAAGGTTGAGCCATGAATGAGAATTTAGTTGTTCTTAGAGATTCGTATTCATCATCAGTTATCACTTCGCTGCGTAATTCCTTCTCAGCCATTTTAGTAAAGAGTTGAGACATATCCTTGAACTGACGCAAGCGATCATATGCCTCGTTATCCTTGAATAAATTATTATCTCTATAAAGCTCATCCGTGCGGTTTAATAATTTATTAAACCTATTCCAAAATTCTAAATTCGGCTCAACAAAACTTTTAACAATTGGCGGAATCGGCCGCTCTTCTCCGCCCGCTCCAAGCTCGGCATAACTTTGTTTTACGTATAGAAGGGTGTCATGTTTAAGTTCGGCAAATGAACCCAAGAAGGTTTGGATTTGTTTATCGAGGTATGAGGGGGCCTGCATATATAAAGGATAGTGACTGCCATAATTATGCGCTAATGAACCAAGCACATAGAGCCACGAGCTACCGAGAGATTCAAACCATTCTTTCTCTTTGACTTTCGTAATATCCTTCTTTTTTAAATCCATTTTCGTTAAAAAGCTGCTAACATCGCCCGAATTAAAGCCACTTTCATTAAGAAGAAAATTCTTTACATGTTCGATCGCTCTGGTATCGTTAAAGGCAGCGGGCACAAATAAAGCAGACGGGGTTGAAGGAAGTTTAACTTCTGTTTTTTCTTGACCGGCTGTTAAGTCATTTAATATCCAAGCATCAAAAGAAAACTTTTGCCCAAAAACGCGGAACGAAAGAGACTGACGTAATAAATCGGCTTTAGTTTTCGAAGCAATATTTTCATCAATAATTACGTCAGACAATATTTTCGGCATTCGTAGTTTATCGATATTCTCGGCTAACTTTTTTACATTCTCCGGAGCAATTAGGGTTTCATCGGAACTAATATCTGAGCCAAGTACACCCTTCTCAAACTCAAGCCATTCTTTATAAGACAAATCATCGCTTTGTCCGGCGTAAAAATTGGTTACATTTGTAATTCTTTGCCAAAAATCAAATGGGGCTGCAGGATTTCCATTTTTAAGACTCATTTGTTTTACTAATAAATTAGCATCTATAATCCCGAGATCACTCTTAAGTAAATAACTACTTCTCCCAAGATACATCATCGTTCTAAAATATGATCTTAGGAATGAATTCTTTGCATAGTGGCTACGTGGCGTAAATTGGGTATAGTCGGTTTTAATCTGGTCATCGTATTGTTTAAAAAGAGGTGAGGCGCCAATTTCTTTCGCCGCATAAATACCAGCCAAATCTATTTTTATACCCTCAACGAGACTACTTGGCAAATCGTTTGAATATTTTGATAATATCTTTTCGGCGTTCTCCAGGGAATCTACGCTTTTATCTTGTTCATAATATTTTTGCTCTTCTTCAGGATTTGAAAAATAAGATGGTTTAGCAGAATTTTTATTATCATACAAAACTCGAGCTAAAACTATTTGTGCTTCTAAATTCTGGTAGCGTGTTTTTAGCTCGCCGTTACTTTTTGCAGCGGCCGCAGCTAAATTAGAATGAAGAGCGGATAGAAATTCGCCAAGCGAAGAATTAAGTTCGTTCTGCTCTAACTGTTCAAGTGTTAATTCAAAATATTTATGATAGGCATGTAAAACAATATCAGAATTAATTAATAAAGAGTCTTCCGGCTTTCGGTCGTAAATTGAACCACCGCCAAGAGAATCATAAGACGCTAACCACTGATCAAAATTAATTCCCTCCTTTAAAAATGGGACCTGATTAAAATCAATTAGTAAAAAGCGATTGTCATTTAGATATTTCTCCTGGGCTACAGAAAGCGCTAGCCCATACTTTGTTTTAAGGGCTAAATAATTAGAAACCTCAGCCAGCGGAGTGCGTTCTTCCTGATAGCTTGGAGTAAAGCCAATATTAGGCTCGTTAGGCTCAATCTTAATTTGAGATACGTCGTTACTGGCCGTTGCCGCTTCTTTAACTCGAGAAGGATGAAGGAACCAATAAGCTCCAGAAATCGTCGCCACAGAAATAAGAATAAAAGCAAAAATAATTAAACTAATTTTTCTATTTTTCATACAAAATATTATAAAAATTTATTATCTAAAAATACACTATTTAAAATTCAACTTTAACGCCAAAACCATCCAACAAGGATAAAACTTCAGGATAAGAAAAACGAGAACCTTTTAACTTATTATCAACTGGATTTATATAATAATCTCGAGCACCAATAAAATTTACCTTTTCTAAATTTGTATTATGAAATTTACATAAACTTAAACTCGAACCAGAAAAATCTGAGCCGCTTAAATTTGTATTTATGAAATCTGCCTCCCTTATGTCGCAATCAATAAATTTACTATCCTTAATACTTAAATCACCAAAGTCACAAATTGTAATTACACAACTTTTAAAAGTCCATCCAATTAATAAAGAATCGAGAGTTGAAAATCGCGTTCCTAGCAATTTACTTTTTTCAAAAAGAACTCCTTGAAAACTGCAATTATTAACTTTCATGTTTGTCAGGTTGCAACCGAAAAACGAACACGAGTTGAAAGATGTATTCGAAAAATTGCATTCACTAAAATCACATTTTTCGAAACTGCAGTCAGAAAAATCCTTGTCAGACATATTTTGCCCGACGCAGGAAATATTTTTAAATGCTTGTTTTTCGTAAACCTGAGAAATGAATTTCATATCTATAATTATAGCCCAAAAACGACATTTTAAGAATAAAAAAGCCGCTGATTGTTAGAGCGGCGTGAATTTGATTTTTGTTTTTTAGACTTAAATAAAGCCCGGTCTAAAGGGCAAGCGGCGATCCTCGACTCCAATAAGTGGGGTTGCGGAATAGGCTTGTCCGCCCATAATTGCTGCCAGAGTTTCTTCCTTTGTATAATGTCCGAAAAGGACAAGATATCCCGGGAAACTGGGGTGAGAACTGACCTCGGTCATAAGTCCGTGACAGAGAAGACTGATTTCCGCGCTATACCAGCGGCCACCCTGACGATGTAATACCGTAACTTTTAGGGCACGGAGACCTTCGTGAATTTTAAAGACTGTTAAATTCATTATTTATTATTTTTTATTTGTTTAATTGTTAAAGGAACAAATAATATAGCATAATATCTCTGATACTGTCAATGCTAGAAGCTGATGAGTGCAAGAACTTATTTATACAAATTAAAAACTAGTGCCTATTCGGCACTAGTTATATTTGAGCTTAGATCCTAATTTTATTGCTATTTAATAAACTGTCCGCAGATGGTTCCTAACTAGAGCGCATTATACATGGTGGTAGCGGAAAGAAAACACTCGTTCTTTTTTTATATTCTGCAAAAGCCAAATTTTCCGCCATTTTCTTTTCGAGCAAAGGTACTCCAGAAACTTTTAGGATAAGGAATGTTATTGTTAAAGGCCCAATGATACTTAAGTAAGCGCCAGGAAGACTGCAGGTGACTAACCACAAGCCCCACCACTGTGTCACCTCTCCAAAATAATTAGGATGACGACTATATTTCCATAAACCAGTCTGCATTAATTTCCCCTTATTGGTAGGGTTACTAATAAAACTTGCCAGCTGCGCATCCCCGACAACTTCGAAGAAAAAACCTGTTAGCCAAATGAGAAGACCAAGCCCATCAAAAAAATTAAATTGCTGACCTATATTATGATTGATAAATAAAACTGGTGAGACGATTAAGAATAAAAATATTCCTTGTAAAAGATAGACCTGAAAATATGAACGCAGATAAAACCACTTTCCCCATTCTTTCCTCCAGGCTAAATATCGATAGTCTTCTGCCTTCCCTTTATTACGAGTATAGATATGCCAGGCTAAACGAAAACCCCAAATACTAACCAAACTATTTACGAGTAGACTGCGAATGCTATAATTTTCTGCGATAAAAAAAGATGACCAAGTTAAAATTACAAAACCAAGACCCCAGGCAACATCAGCAATATCATTTCTTTTTCTAAGGATAGAAATAATAAACCAACAACTCATGTAGACAAAAAGAATGAGGGCGAGTATTAGATAGTAATTCATAAGCCAATTTTAGTTGCGATTAAGTAGGTAATTATAGAAACCGCCGCCGACAAAACTGCGCCCCAAAGTAAATCAATACAGGTAACTAATAGAGGCCAACTTTTTACTGTCGCCAGATTAGTTAAATCATAAGTCGCATAAGTAATCAAACCGAATAGTGCTCCCAATACTAGGGCTTCCTTCCATGAATTTTTATCAAGCGCAGGAATAATAACAAAGACTACAAGGCCAACAATAAAAAGCAAATAAAATAATATGGCCGGCACCCAGCTAACATTCGTTTTCATTAGATAACCAAGTTGTTTAGCATAGAAACCTTTCGCAACTAGCCCGAGCCAAAACATATCAATAGCTAAAAATACCGGCAAAGCAATTAAATAAAGCTTGATAAACATATTATTTTTATTTAATTAAGAAATAGTTAAGAAACTTCTATTTACTGTTAACTAATTTTCTGGTCATTGGTCCAAACAAACCACTGGCGGGCACTATATTATTAGTTTTTTGAAATATAATTAAGGCAGCCTTAGTCGCCGAACCAAAAAAAGTTGTTTCTTTACCTTTTGAACCAGCGCCAGATTTAGCAACCAAATAATTTATGGAATTTAAAAATTGCTGTAATAATTTTACATCGTTATTTTTTTGCCCCTGTTTCAAGTCTTTAGTAAATTGCATTTTTTTCACAGAAACGCTTGGCTTGTTGTTATCTATCGTACTCGGCATTGACGACTTATAATTAACCGTCGCGTTAACAATATCTGAGCTTACACCGTATTTAGTATAAAACTTAACATAAACATTGTGAAAGCCATAGCTACAAGCTTCTAATCCGGCACAGATATCCCAAATTTTAGTTTTAGTAAATAATTCTAAACTAGCATTTCTAAAATCGGAAAAATTGGAGATAGCTAATTTATCAGTATCATCGCCCGCAACAAAATTTAAATTAATTTCATGGTTGTTGGTTGGGCTATCGGCGCTTACCCGAAATCCACCAACCGGAGTTAATGGTGCAAGCGTCCAAGAGATCGGCATAGAATTCCCCGTTTGCAAAACGGGATTACTATTATTTACTATTTTTTGACCAAAAAGACTAAAAGTTGAAAAATGGTTTGTTTCGCAAGTTGCTATTTTAGCTCTCGTATCGACTGTACAATTGTTTAACTGCGTCCAAGCACCGCTATCCCAGCGATATATTTTAAGACTTGATTCGTCTAAACCGGAAATATCGCTTGCGTCATATGCGATTGTAATTGTTAACGGGGTGTCAAAAACTGAAATGACATTAGCGATACCGGACATGGCTTTTAATTCATAAACGTAATCGCCGGCTGAGAATACTCCGCTTGGAGTAAAAATAGTTTCTAGCACCGTATCTTTATTCAATTGGTGAGCTTGAAAATTAGCGCTGGATGTAGCGAAGCCAACAGGGATTGTTAACGTTAAACCATGCGAATTAACATCTTCTAAAATTAATGTGCCGCCAATCGTTTTATCAATTTGAGAGCTTATATTTTCCGAAACAGTCGAGGAAGCGGTGCAGCCGCCAGTCGTGAAGGTGCTACCAGAGCTTATTGTTTCGTTTAATAAAGAGTTTTTTGAGCGTACACGGTAAGAATATGTAACACAAGATGATAAATTGCCCAAATTTACACTATGCTGAGTTACTCTAGGAGAGGTGTCAGTTTCAGTCGTAGTATTTCCATAATTATTTGTTAAGCCATATTCAAGCTTACTCGATGATAAAGTATCAGTAAGCCACGAAATATTTATATCACTAGAATTTATATTATTTGCGGTTAAGGACGAGATTGCTGGTGCCCCTGGCGGGATTGCGTTAGCAGAGTAAGTTATGTTTGATGGGTTAGCCAAGCCCCCACTATTAGTTGGCGTTAGAATAACGGTTCCTTCGCTAATAGGTGTGATTGTGAATGTTTGAGGACTTTGTGAATTCACAAAAGTTAAAATAATATTTGCCATACCAGTGCTACCTGACCCTGATGCGGCGATTGTAATTGTTCCGGTATATGAATTATCCGGAGTAATTGTAAAATTTGTCGAAACACTATTTACGTAACCTGATGCTGGGCCACTAAATGTAAACCTTGTTGCCGGCAATAAAATTAAAACTGATGCGCTCATTGCATTTGAGATATTACCAGCCTCATCTTTCGCCCAAGCATACAGGGTCTTCGTTCCTTGGGTAGAAAATGTATAATTTGTTTGCGCTGCGGGTAGCCAACCAGAATCTCCCAACAAAGGAGTTGAAGAAGACTCGGTTAATAAATAAGCGGTAACCGAATAATCGTCGGTGGCTTTAAATGAAGAAATATTTACTGTCAAAGAGCTGGATGTTGCAGGCAAACTAAATTCAGTAACAACCGGCAAATTAGTATCTGACGTAGAAGCAATCGCTTTGTCAAAATTAACAGCCCAATCATAAAGAGTATTACCGGAAAGAGAAATTTCTGGATCTGTATCCCGTAAATTTCCGCGAGGTGAACCATCTGGTTGCGCGCCAGCGTCCGAAGATGCTACTCCAGTGTAGGCATAACGCAATCTCTGATTAGTTCCGGTTGGACTATTACTTAGAGTTATTTTTACGGTATCTGAATTAATAATTTCAACCGAATTAATTGAAGTTGAAGAAGCGGAGTCGTAATATTCAAAACCATAGTTACTTTTTTGCTTGACAAGCGTTGTATCAAAAGCGAGCGACCCAGTCGGTACATGAAATTTTGCGTAGATTACGTTTCCAATTAAATTAACGGAGTCGGGTGAAAGCGGTCTCCAGGAAATTTTATCAAAATAAACTTTCTTAATAACTTTCGCATAGTATTCTCCTAACCATCTATAGCTAGTATTAGTTAGATGCGGTCCACTTGCATAAGTTAAAAAATATTTAGGACCAACGAGAATTATTTTTCCCGGATAATCTTCTGCGGCAGCAAGTTGGGCAATCGGAATACCGGAAGTAGCATGTCCTTGAGTCGTCCAGGAATCCATTTGATCAGTAAATAAAGGTATTGTCCCGACTTGACCATTTATAGCTTTAATATCCGCCTCATAATTCTGCTGCCACTCTACCAAATAACCCTCATAATAAGGGGCATTGCCACCAGCGTTATCAGTTTCTCCGTGAACGACAGTCACGCCCAGTACTTGCGATGTTTTTCCCAGAAGGGTCGCTGCGTTCCTAACGTCTATTGCCTGTTGTATACCATTGGCATACGGGGTTGTTCCTTTTTTAAGTCCAGAATAGGCAGTGCCCCCGACGCCATGTTTCGTCACAACTATTTGTTGTCCATTTACAAAAGTAATTCCATTGCCCATTGCACTCGCAGGTGTTTCGGCGCTTCCCTCAACAAGAGCTGTAAAATTTGTACCATTTAACATTTTATTATTATACGGCTGCGAAGTAGAAAGAGTCGGAGTACCAGCAACGCCCAAAGATAAACTTTGCCCCGTAGATAATATGTGATAAATATAAGTGGGCGCTGAAATTGGTCCGATGGCATTACTCAAAACCGGCGTTCCGGTAAATGGGGTCACAGTTGAAACTGGGGTAATTTCGAGTTTTAAATATTTATTTAAATCGTCAGTACTAACCGTATAGTTAATATTTGTCGCTCCGGAGACTGGCGAATAAGCTCCACCCAAAGTATTAGCCCTTAGCCAACGATAAGTTGTTAGCCCTTCCGGATTTGCATTTTCATCGGAGTAAACATATGAACCAAGTAAATATTCGGAAACATGAGATTGACCAACAATAGCGACTGAACTTGCAACAGGTGGAACTGAAGTCGGATTAACGGCCGCTTTTGTAACTATAGAAGAATTTGTCCCAACCCCATAACTATTTATAGCGGAAACCCTAAAGTCATAGTATAAACCATTAGTCAGCCCTGTGACGATCGTCGAACTTGCCAATGATACTCCATCGGGAAAAGTTGTCCATACAGTTGGCTCCGAGCTTAATTTATATTCTATTAAATAATCTGAGATACTCGCCCCACCATTTGTTATAGGCACGTTCCAAGATAAATTTATCTGGCTGCTTATTGTGTTAGTTGCTAATAAACTTCTCGGAGCAGATGGAACACTTGAGACTGGAACAGCAGTTGTAATATCAGAACTTGTACCTATTCCATTTATATTTAAAGCTGAAACTTTAAAATCATAGCTCTGGCCATTAGTAAGTCCAGTAACGAAAGCGGCCGAAGAGGACGAGGCATCATGAACAAAAGTTATCCAAGCAGATGGCTCAGAAGAAAGTTTATATTGTATGAGATAGTCAGTAATGGCGCTACCTCCATTTGCCGGAGTTGTCCAAGATAATTCGACACTATTATCTCGTGGGGTTGATAATAAGCCAACTGTTTTATCCGGAATCGTATAACCGGTATTTGAAACTGTTAAATTATCAAAGAATGAATTTAAAGCATTAAATTGCTGGAATGATATTGGCTGGTTATTAAATGTGGAGGGGGCATTTATTACACTAAGAGAAACGCTGGCCGTGCTGCTACCATTTAAAAATACATCCATGCCGCCAGCTTTATAAATAACTTCCTTTATATGGATAGGCACGCCGCTCGTGCATGACGCAGACGACGAAATAGCCGATGGCCAATGAAATAATTTAAACGTCCCATTACTGAACTGGAGCATCAGGGTATTATTGGCAACCGTGCCATTCGTCACCCAATCGCCATAGGAAATTCCACCGACAGCCGTTACCGAGGAACAATCGCTAATTGTCCAATCTGTTTCTATAACTATGTCGCCAATACTTCGATCAAAAGTCTGGACAGATTTTAAAGCATTAGTAGTCCAATTACTCGTACCGATCATGCTAAGCGCATTATTCTGCTGAACTTTTCCGGCTGTTCCGCCGCTCGCCACTGAATCGTACTCTATCCATTTATTCGTATCTATAGTTGTCCCAGTAAAATCATCGTAAAGTAAGTAGGCTCCAGCTTTCTTAGTCACAATATTTGAGTTTGAACTTGTGCCAACTGAATTTATCGCCGAAACTCTAAAATTATAAGTTGCGCCGCCAGTAAGACCAGTGACCACAGATGTGGTTGATGTTGATACTCCATCCACAAAAGTAGTCCAAACTGTAGGCTCTGACGTTAATTTGTATTCTACTAAATAATCAGTAATATTTGCTCCACCATCTGTTATAGGTGTAGTCCATAATAAGTTAATTCGATTATTAGAATTAAAACTAGCGATTAAACCAGGAGGTGCAGACGGAACATAAAGATTTGGGATAGATGAAACAACGCTTGAAAAACTACCTGTTCCTATTCCATTTATAGCCGAAACTCTAAAATCATACGATAAACCATTAGAAAGACCACTTATAATTGTTGTGGTTGCGGCTGAGGTCCCGTCAGCAAAAGTAGCCCAAACAGAGGGTTCAGAAGAAAGTTTATATTGAATTATATAATCGGTAATAGTACTACCTCCGTTTGCTGGAGCTGTCCAGCTAAGAGCTACTTGGCCGGATGCAGGAGTGGTTGTTAAATTAGCAGGAGCCGCTGGAGCATCGCTGGTTGCAACAAGTAAATTATCGAGAGTAATTGTTGAATTGCCATTCGCGGGGATAGTGTTACTTTTTTGCTGCAAAAGAATGTATTTATTAGTGAATGTATTTGGAGCCTGGGCTATAGTAAGAGACCCATTAGGGGTCGCGCTACCATTCAGATAGACGTCAACGCCTCCGACTTGTCTAATTACAAATTTATAATGAATCGTGGTATTCGCGACACAAGTTATCTGAGTTGCAAGATTATAAGTAGTCGATGAATTATATAAAGCAAATTTACCACTAAAATAAATTAATGAAAGCGTCCCAGACTGCTGAATTCCATTTACCCAATCGCCATACATAACTGCAACGGAGGGGGCGGAATCCGTAGCACAAGAATTTTTCAATTGCCAATCGCCTTCGATTGTAACATCGCCGTAAGTTCTGTCGAAAGTCTGGACAGACTTTAAGCCATTATGATTCCATGATCCGTCGCCAGTAATAGTTAAGACGTCATTCTGCTGGACATTACCAGCTGTCCCGCCAATTCCGCCAGTATCATACTCCGTCCATTTTCCTGTATTTATTGTGGTGCCAGTAAAATCATCAGTTAACGAAGTAGCTGCGTTTAAGGAAAAAGGGGCAAATAGAAAAAAAACAGAAAATATTATCAATTTAATGTAGTTTATATTTTTTTTATACATAGTAAGTAAATAATAATTATAAAAATTGAATATCATCAATTTTTTGCTTCTAAAGAACGGCGAATAGAAGCTTTTCTCTTAAGGTATTCATTTGATATTATACACTAATTATACTGGTATGAGAACCGCCAGCGCTAATAAAAAAAGAGACAAAATGCCTCTTTATTGATGTTTCTTTATCTACACAGAAAGATTAGAAATAGCGTTGCTAATTACGCATTCACAAGATATTTATTAATTTAACGCGCATATTTTGATCCATCCAAACTACCATCGTTATTATAACCACGACTTTCCCAAAATCCTTTATAATTCGTATCGCTAGATAACTCAATTTTAGTTATCCATTTTATCCATTTATAGCCCCATTTTTGCTCGGCAACTAATTGAAATGGAAAACCTCTTTCGGGCGGCAAGTAAACACCATTTAATTTGTCGGCCATTATAATATCGTTATTCAAAATATAATCTAATGGGAAAGAGGTAGAATATCCGTCACTCGCATAGAAAATGACTGTTTTAGCCTCTGGTTTTATATTTAAATTTTTTAGAATATCTTTGACGAGAATGCCCTCCCATAAAGCCTTTACACTCCAACCCTCAACGCAATCAAGCTTCACCACTTTCTGATATGACGGCAATTTCAAAATATCATCATAACTATAATCAATAGGATTAGAAATTAATCCCGTGATTTCTAATTTATAAGTATCTCTGTTAACATATTGGACCCCCTTAATTGAATTCTCTCTAAAATCATCGATGGAGCCTAATTTTTCACCTTTATATTCTTTGATCTCAACGGCTGAAAGATTTGTCGTTTTTCTATTAATAATGTCATTAACTTTAACATAATAAACGACGCCTAAAAATAAGCCGGCAACAACAATAATAAATAAAGTACTAAATAATTTCGTCGAAATTTTAAAGTTTAGTTTTAATAAATCTCCGAGCCATCTTCTTTTAACAACAAGGTGGACAATAATTAGCATGGCTAGCCCCAAACCAGAATAATCATGCAACCAGGACATTTGAGCGGCAGAAATATAATTATAAATAAACAGAAAATATCTCTGTATTTCAGGAATTTTAATTATTCCCGTAATCATATTAACGACAAAGAGAATTAACAATAATAAAATAAGCGCTTGATTATACTTTTTTCTTAATCCATTATTTATCATAAAAAAATAAAATTATTTTAAGTAACTATCAAAATAAATAGCGTGGCAAGTATAGCCACCAGGATTCTTTTGCAGATAATCCTGATAATAGTCTTCCGCTGGGTAAAAAATTTGTAGTGGCTCCAAACTTGTCACCACGGGATTTTTCCAGCGCTTTGACTTATTTACAATTTCTATAAAATTTTCCGCTTCTCTTTTTTCTTCCTCGTTTCCAAAAAATATTGCTGATCGATAAGAAGAACCAATGTCATTACCTTGTTGATTCAAAGTAGTAGGGTTGTGAATTTGAAAGAAAAAATCGAGTAGCTTATTATATGAAGTTATTTCGGAGTCATATTCTATTTCAACTGCTTCAGCGTGACCTTCGTGGTTCTCGTAGCTAGGATTTTTGATATTTCCACCAGTATAACCAACGCTGGTATTAACTACGCCCGGTTGCTTCCTAATTAGTTCCTCCATACCCCAAAAACAACCACCAGCTAATACTATTTTTTTGCTCATATATTTATTTACTAGGAATGAATTTCATTGAAATAGAATTTACGCAGTAACGAATGTTTTTCTCTGTTAAATGTTCGCCATCGAATACGTGACCTAAATGTCCACCGCATCGGGCGCACATTATTTCAGTCCTAAAGCCATCAGCATCCAAAACTCTCTTTATGGCGCCTCTTATTTCATCATCAAAACTTGGCCAGCCACAGCTGGATTCAAATTTATCTTTAGAATCATAAAGTGGCGCCTCACACTGACGACAAACATAAATCCCCCTGGCCTTAGTGTTCACGTATTCTCCAGAAAATGGTGCTTCCGTGCCTTTATTAACTATCACTCTTTTTTCATTTCTGGAAAGTATATTCATTTGATTAAATTTACTTCTATTTTAACTCAACCAACACTTCATTTCGTGTCATCCATGGTGGCGTCCAAGGTGCATTGTATCCAGCATAGGAAGCGCTCCCTATCGATGTTAATCCGTCACGTGTAAGCGCTAAGATTAATTTTTGCTGCAGACGTTTAATTCGCACATCCGAGCGATACCAAGAGAATCGCATAACTCCATATTTCTTAGCAGGAACCATTACTATTTTTACTCTTGAATCATTCGGTATTGGTAATGTTTCAAGCGTATATGAGCGAGGCATACCAAAAGATATCAACTGTGAGTTACCCTCGGTAGTTGCTACTACTGGCGCGGTCATGGCAATACTTTCTAACACATTAGAACCTTCTCCTTTTTGGGCGACTACCGGCGCTGTCATAGCAATACGTTCTTTTTTTGTGTTTCCGCCAAAAATATAGCCAGCAACAATTCTAAAGCCACTACTCATGGATCTTCCATGTTGGCCCTGAACCTTTGTCTGCGCTACAATATGTGCAGGATATTCCCTTATTTCGTAACCCTTCATTCTCTTGACTACAGAATAATCTGTCCGCTCGACACGAGAACCAAAAAATCCCCAAATAGACCAAAGCGAAGCGATAACAACGAGAGTAAGTATTATATTTATCATATTAGCATTATATCACATACTAGCTTCAAAAACAGGGACAATCATTTCCACCTCGACCTGCTGAACGTCTACTAGTTAACGCAACTCCGTTCGAATCCTTGCGTGTTCTCAGATAAATAAAAATACACCCACTTGGGTGTATTTTTATTTGCTCGCTTGGAGAGACAGTTTTCGGACTTGGGTGGCTAATAATAGTTGAGATATAGAATCCAGTATTATTCAAATATACAAAAAAGAACCCCATCTTTTTAAGACGAGGTTCTTTTTTTACGACTAGAAAATATTAGTAATTATTTAACTCGCTAGCCTCAACAGTTAAAGTTTTACCCTTTTGCTGTCTTAATTCAGCTAGAGACTTGATATGAACTTTCTTTCCATCTTTAATCACGTAGATTTTAGCGTCGCCCTTAGCTTTAACTAAAGTACCGTTGGCATATTTCTTGGCGCCTAAGACAGCAGCCTTAGAGAAAGAAGAAATAACCTCATCGCTAACCTTTAAAACTGGGCCACGATATTTAGCTAATTCTTTCAAAGTAGAGATATATTGAATAGCATTGCCTTTAACAACATAAATTCGGTGGTTGGTTCCCTTTAACAATGTTCCATCAGCATACTTCTTTTCGCCTAGAACTTGTTTAATCACGGCCGGACTTATGGAGATAGTTGCTGGTGTTCCCTTCGAACTCAAAACAGCAAATTTAGTTAAATGATTAACTGAGAAAGTAACTTTACCTGAAGCAGTGTTGAAGATTGCGCCCGGAACTAAAACCCAAGCATTAGTAGAAGTGTTGAACCAATAAACTCCTAAATCAGAAACATCAGCGGGAAGGCCAGGAATTTGTAAAGTAATAGTGAGGTTGTTCGAGAAACTGGTAACTGAATTATTATTAATGTCAGTGGCAGTGATATTAAAAACTTGACCACCAACCATAAATGATCCGGTCGGTTGATTTTCGCCTACTTGGCCTAATTCTGTTTTAAAAGTTGTTTGCCCAGTTACAGCGCCTTTTGGTACCGCTACTTGAACAACTATTCCGTTGCCAAGATTGTTAGTAGCCACTCCTTCTTGAGAAGAACCAATCGTTAAGGGCACTCCAATAGCAGTGACTGCCGGTGCTGGAGCACTATATGAGGCTCCACCTCCACCACCATAACCAAAAGCGGCAGAGAAACCAAACATGGAAGCAACAACTAAAGAGGCTACTGCTACGCTAGATTTTATTAAATTCTTTTTTTGCATATTTTTAAAATAAGATAATTTTAAAAAGAAATTATTAGTAAGTAAATTACTAATTTTATTTAAATTTTTATTAAATTCTAATTAAATTATTTATAGCTTAATCTTAGGCTAAGATGCTAATTTTGTCAATAGCAAAAATAATTATCCAAAATTGCCCCAAAAATTGACAAAAAACCAAGAAATCCGTAAACTGGATAGTATATTAAACAATAAAAATGAAAAAAACAAATACAATATTAATTTTAGGCTTTATATTATTTTTTGGCCTATTTTTAAGATTTTACCATCTCGGCAATCAATCATATTGGATGGACGAGGGCTACACAATTAACGCTGTCATTTCGGGTACGCAAAATGGCTACGTAAACGGATCCAGCATTCTTGATTCCGGTGAAAAATATTTCTGCCCTCTTTACTGTTATCCAACAGCGCAAATTGCTCAAGTGGCCGGACAAAATGCTTGGTCTTATCGCTTCTTATCAGCCTTCTTTGGTCTTTTTTTCATTCTCCTTACCTATTTCTTAACCAAAACTATTTTTAAGAATCAGAAGGCCGCCCTGCTTTCGTCCTTTTTTGTCGCTTTTTCCTACTGGCAGATTGCCTGGTCTCAACAGGCCCGGTGGTATACGATGCTTGAAGTTTTTTTCTGGTTAGCTCTGCTACTATTCTATCTATTCATAAAAGCCAAAAACAACAAACAAAGAATACTTAATTTTTCCCTGTCCATTCTATTTACTCTGTTAGCTATCGCTACCCACAAACTAGCTTATATTTTGCCGATGATTATGTTGGCTTGGTATTTATTAGAGGGTAAATTAAATAAGAAAAATATAATTATCTCTGGCTTGGCCTTAGTAGCTGTTCTTATTTTTGCTGAATTTGGCCTTGGTCTTCATTTTATCGCTCACGCTATCCAAAACGTCTCGCTTAATTATAATCTTCCCTACTATCTAAGCTTTTATTTAAGAAACTACTGGCCATTTATCTTAATAGGTATCTTTGGCTATTTTAATGCTGAGAAAGAACAGAAAAAACAAATCACTCTAATTGCCCTGCCCTTTCTAATCTATCTAGTCTTTTTGTCTTTCTTTAGCGACATAGTTCATTACCGCTATCTTTTTCACACCACAGTTGCCTTCTATATAATAGGGGCAATAGTAGCTATTGACATAACCGACAAAATAAAGCATAGTTATCTGAAAACTATTAGCTGGTTTTTGTTTGTTTTAGTCTTTTTTATTACTGGTGAAGGCGTAATCTTCCCTAAAAATTTTTATTTTTTAGAGGCTGACGATCCAAGTCAGTTTAATCGTCCTTATTATGCCTATACCCCACAGCCGGACTTTAATTTGGCTTATGCCAAAATCAAAGAGAATCTTAAACCTGATGAGATAGTAATTTCAAGCCACCCTCATTTTAACAAGATATTTTTAAATCAACCCGGTTATTGGATTAGATATGATTATCTAGGCATGGAAGACACCAACAAGACCATTAAACAAAATAAAGAATACTATGTTAATGCCGAGGTAATAAATAATCTGGACGAATTAAAGAATATCACAAATACTAAGCACGGTTATATCATCTTTGATTATATGGCCATAGACGGCAAGATCAGCCCGGATATAGTTAGTTATATTCAAAATAATTTAAAACTCTTCTTCTCCAACGAGAAAAACAGTTATTCAAAAATATGGGTTTACCAATTTTAAAAAACAGAGTTAAAGACACTTTTAAAAGTATTAATAAACAAAACACTAAAAAACTTCTCAAAGATCCTATTTTTTGGGCTAGGTTTTTAGGTTATGCTCTTCCCTTGGGTTTTTTGCTTTATGTTTTATACATAAACTTCCTCCCCTTTGGTTATCATAAAACTTTTATCATTAATGTCGGTTCAGCTAACGACACCACCGTTTCTGAGTTCTATTTAGAGCCATCACAAGACCTCTCAGGGCGAAAAACTAACCCCGATGGCACAACTTATCGAGAACTAACTGGTATGGCCACGGCGGTTTTTAAGCCTAATGTAGTTTTAAAAGACGCCGAAATTACCGTTGAAGTAGAAGGCGAGGGCGTTTCGCTTATCCCTCCTTATTTAGACTTTGATCCAAATTCGGTCCAGTGGGATAAATCTTGGGATTTTACTAAAGGTGTGCCGGGAGATTTAGTAAACAAAAATAAAAAAGCCTTCTTATTTGATGGGGCAACTTATTTAGATGGCACAGCCAGATTAGAGATAGCAAGTTCTAGTGACATGTTTGAAGATGGAGCATTTACGGTTTATGCGGAATGGCTGCCAACAGATGATTCTAGCGACGGGCAACAAATAGTCGGACATTATAACTGGGAATTATGGCAGAATAAAGAAAGTGTAAGTTTCCAGATTGGTCGGGTCAATAATAAAGATGGGCAATTTTATAATATTAAGATTCCCATAGACAAAAAATTTTTTAATAAAAAACATTCTCTAATGGCGATCTATTTCTCGTCAGATATCAATGGTTATATAGAATTATTCGTCGACGGACAATTTAGTGTCCGCGCATATCTTGGACCAGATAAAATTTGGACTGATTACAACGGAAAAAATGATTTAAGTTTTGGTTGGACATCTCACAACTATGGAACCAGTCCTTATTTTAGAGGTAATTTATATAAAGTTAATATTATTTCAAAAAATATTTTTCTTCCACAAACAAAAATAAAATTTAAAACAGAAAATAGCGAATCCTTAACAATTTTTTTCAGATCGAATCTACCGACCGCTTCAATAATTAAACAAATAAAACTTGATGCCGTTCAAAAATAAAGTAATAAATAATCTTAGCATAGCTTCAAAAAATTTTACAAGACCTTTTTGCTTATCTTTATTTTTAATTTCGTTATTAATAAATATTTGTGGACTAAGATTTAACTTTTTAAATAATGAGACTATTTTATACACAGAATTAGTGTCGGGATTTTTAGTTTTCTTTTTGTGGTTTAAAAAATTAGACGATAAAAATATAACTAAGAAAATTATTTTAGAATTTTACCCTCCGATATTCATAGCAAGTTTATTTATCATAATCATTTCTAATTTAAATTTTTCTTCAAAACTTGATTTACATCTAATTCCCAATCTTAATCTAATATTAATTTTCATTTCCTTTTTTTTGGGTTTTATTTTTCTTTATAATAACAGAAAAGAAATCGTGCAAAAAATTACAAATGATTATAGTAATGAGTCAAAAATAGAAAATAAAAAAATATATAAACAGAAATTGTCTTATACGTTTATATTAATGTTTATACTATTACTGGGTTTTGTTCTAAGAGTCTGGAATCTAAATTATATTCAAGGTAGCGATCTTTTTAATTTGAGTTCAGGAAAAGCTTTTTATGATAATGGCCATTTTTTTTATGAGCGTAATTTGCAACTAACATATTTAATTGCATTTATGTTCAAATTATTTGGACCAACATTATTTGCCGCAAGACTAGCTCTAGCAGTTATTGGTACAATTTCCATTTTTTTAATGTATTTACTTGGAACTTTTATTAATAAAAAGGTTGGCATCATATGTGCTTTTTTGTTATCTATTTCTCCAGTGGCAATAGAAGAGTCGACCATGATAAGAGAATACTCAGAAAATTTCTTTATTTCTCTGCTTGCTTTTATTTTTATTTTTACTTTGATCAAAAAAAATCGTTCTAACAAATTTTTAATTATATCTTTATCATCTATTTCTATCTTACTATATCTATATAGTCATCTTGTAAATAATTATACTATTTTACTAACAATTCTTGCTATTATTTTCGCGGCTATCCCGTGTTTAGTAATAAACAATCATAACAAGAAAAAACGATTCAAATATTATTTAATTGCCTTTTTTGTTTTTTGGCTGATTTTATTTGCTTTTTTAGTTCAATACTTTTTACCAGGCTTTCATTTGCTAGGATTTGATTTATACTGGTTCCATTCTTTTTTTCTACCAACAATTCAGTTCCCAATGCAATGGTTTTCTTTATTTCCTATACCAGAATTTTTTCTAATACTACTTTTCTTGGTTCCCATTTTTATAATAAAAAATCGTTTTTTAAGTGTTTCGTATTTTACTTTTATATGTATGCTTGCGGTTTTCATATTCAAATATCAAAATACTTTAAGCTATGTACCCACTAGATATTCATTCATAATATATCCTTTTTATATTTTAATATTCTCAACAGTAATTTACATACTTACCAAAACTATTAATAAATTTTATATTTTACGTATTTTTATCGCGCTACTATTGATTAATTTATTTATTAATCCTTCAAATATTAAACATGCCGCGAATCATGATTTAGTGACAAACTGGCCATATAATGACTCGGCTCGCCCAACATCAACAGGAACACGTAAGGATGCCCTTGATTTTATGAATTTAATAAAAGAAAAAAAACTAATAAATTCATCTGAGCCAATTATTCTTAACAATTTTGATCCCGCTTGGCTTCTTTTACAATTTGATATTAATATTGATGGTAATCGATTTTTTTCAGACAAGGGTAGCTTTAAATATGATATAGGTAAAAATGTTTTTTTGGATAACGATTATTGGCAAGTTTATGATTTAGAAAGCACTGTCAAAAACTTTAAAAAAGGTGTTTACATAACAAGAACTTCCACTAATTTTCCATTAGACGCTAAATTCCATTTAGCTAATTTTAAATTAGTTATAGCCGATAACGGTTTTGAAATTTATAGCTGGTCTAGTTTATAATTTTATTTAAAACACTTAATAAAATTAATAATTTTTTGAGGCAATAAACTTAGTAAATAATATAAAAATATATTACTATTAAAACCATGATTAATAAAATAACTTTTGCAAAGCCTATTAACTTCTATGTAGTTATTAATATAAGAACACGATTTTATTTCAATTAATAAACATTTTTTTGAAAATATATCTAATTCAACTTTATCAGAATTAAATGAATCATAGTTATCATGACCGATTTTTTTCCTTTCTAAGTATAAAGTTTTTGCTTCTTCACTATAAAATTGTTGTAAAGCCGCCTTTGTTCGTGAAACTGATTGCTCAATAACTCTATAATTTAGTAGTGTCTCTTTTAAATTTACTATTTTTTTATTTAAAGTAATTAATCTTAAATATAAATCATAATCTTCACAATAAAGAATTTTTTCTCTATAAGTTATACTGTTATCATTTCTAAACATAATAGTGGGGTGATATATGCAATTTTTAATAGGAAGCATTTTTTCAGGATCAATGTAAAAAACATTCTTCCTTATTATTATCCCATTTTCATCAACTATATTTACAGATGTGCCAATCAAAAAAATATCATTATTATTTTCTAAATAATCCAACTGCTTCTCTAGTCGTTTTGGTAACGAAATATCATCCGCATCCATTCTTGCAATATACTTACATTTCGCCATATTCATTCCCTTATTTAAATTTCTAATAAACCCAATATAACCTATATTCTTGTTATTATATACAGGAATTATTCTATTATCTTTTTTAGCATAAGTTCTGATGATTTTTTTTGTATCATCAGTAGACCCGTCATCAAATATAATAAATTCAAAATCTTTAAAGGATTGGTTTAAAATAGACTCTATTGACTCTGCTATATACTTTTCCGCATTATAGGCGGACATAATAATAGATACTTTTAAATTATTATTCATCGTTATTTAATTTATTTATTATATAGAAGTATTGCGTATGCAAAATTATAATTCCAATTATTAAAGATATCATAGTTGCATATATAACACCGACAAAACCAAACAATCTAATTAATACTAATGCTAAAATTAAATTTAGTATACCTAACCATAAATTTAGATAGGTCATTAATTTAGCATGTCCGGTAGAAACAATAATTCCCGAATTAATATAAGTTGCATAAACTTGTAGAGAATATATTATTACACATGGAAAAAATATTAATGAAAATATATTATTATAATAATTAAAAAAGAATAATTTTATAATATAAGGTAATATAAAATAAGTCGATACTCCAAATATAAAGCCGCTAACAATTGATAGTATGATGTATTTTTTTAGTTTATAATAAATTTTATTGTACTGTTTTTTTATATAAAATTCTGTAAAATTAGGGCCAATAATTTGCCCAATTATGGAAAACGGGATTAATAGAATCATAAAAATTTTATTAATAATCTCATAAACTGCTATTTCTTTAATAAATCCATAATGGCCAAGTATTAGAATGTCTACTCTTGAAAATAAGTAATACCCTATTACGGCTACCCCGTAAGTAAAACTGTATTTTCCAATTTCTTTTATAACTTCTTTGTTAAATTTAAAATGAAAATCGCTATATCCAAAATAAAGCCCCGCCAAAAGACTTAAATAAAAAATATTTTGAGAAAATAATGCGCCAACTAAACCATAATTATTTACCATAAAATAAACAAAAGGAATAGAAACAAAACCGATGGCTAACGAGATTATAGCCAGTTGCTTAAATTTCTTTAACCCTCTGTAAATTCCGTCATACAAGGAAGTCATCGGAGACAAAAAAATTAACGGAAGCAGCCATAAAAAATAAGTATACTTATCTTTCAAGTAAAAAGATCCTATGGATACAGTTACTATAGTAATTACAGATGTTATAATAAATATTATCAATCCTGAATTAAACAAAACAGCTTTTAATTTATTTTTATTAACAATATTATACTCAGCTACATATTTTGAAGTAGCAGTCGAAATACCAAAATCTCCAAACATGACTAAGAAGAATATAATTGCAAGAATATAGTTATAGATACCAAAATTATAAGGGGTAAGTAACCTTGAACATAATACAAAAATTAAAAATGTCACCCCTTGTTTACCAAATATTTGTAGACATCTCCACGTAAAATTATTGATTGTCTCACTATGTTTTTTAAAATTATTTTTTATTAAATTAATCATTTTAGTCTTACATTTTAGTAAAAATTTTTTTGTATTCAAGAATAATCTTATTAATATCATTATTATTTAAAGCATAATTATATGCATTAATGCTCATATTAGTCCATTCATTCTGGCTATTTAATATTCTTTTTATTTCTGAGATAATTTTTGAAAAATTACCATGCGCACAAAATCCATTTTTATATTTTTGAAGAAAATTATCAGGATCAACATTTAAGGTAATTATTGGAACAGCATTAATGGCAGACTGAACGAAAGTATTCGGAAATCCTTCATATATAGAAGTGTTGATAAAAATCTTTGCATTACAATAATAATTATTTATATCAACGAATGGTACAGATTGTATAAAAGTAAGGTTCGTAATTTCTGATGCTTTTTTTCTTAATTCTGTAACATCTACGCTATTAAAATTTGCTTCTGGGCAAATCATAATAAATTTTTCTTTCGAAAATTCTTTAGCAATCTCTAAAAAAATAAAAGGTTGCTTTAATTTCTCGCTACGAGCAATCCAAAGTATGGTATTTCTGTCATTTTTTAAAATTTTAGGTATTTTCATTCCATTCCTAATTACAACACTGTTTAAATTAAAAATGTCTTTAAGTTGTTTCTTATTTGACTCATTTTGTGTAATTATTTTACTTGCATGAAACAACCCCCATTTATAAAAAATTCCCTCTACAAAATTATTTTTAATGAAATCTCCGTTACAATCTATATCGGAAGCTGTACGATAAATAAATTTTTTATTGATAATTTTACATACCAAAGAAATAATTCCCGTGCCACCACTTGCGCCTTCCTGTATATAAAAATCCGCATCTAACTTTATTATTTTTACAATCAATTTAAACATTTGGAGTAACTTATTCTCTTCAAATCGATAACTCTTAAAAAGTTGAATATTGCCAACTTTTTCTACTGATTTTTGTTCAAAATCACCAACAATAAAAGTCACATCAAATAAAGAATCTTCGGATAACGAGTTGGCAATTGTATATAAATCAACCTCTGCGCCGCCAAATGTAGCTTTGCAAATAGGATTAAATAATGGATATGCTGACCTTGAAATAAAACAAATTTTTATTTTTTTATTCATAAAACTTTTATATATTCTTTTAACACAATATTCCAGTCGTAAATGACTTTTACCCTCTCTCCTGCTATTTTTTGTAATTTAACCAACATATTATCATCATTAACAACGATATTCAATTTTATCTCTAAATCATTAGCATCTCTGGGATTTATTAATAACCCAGCATTTCCGACTGTCTCTGGGCACCCAGAAACATTGGTTGTAAAAACTGCACAACCAGCGCTCATAGCTTCTAGTAAAGCTATGCTAGCATTTTCCTTCTCTGAAGCTAAAACGTATATTGCTGCCTGTTCTAACAAATCTTTATACTCTTGACCGTTATTATCAAGCCAACCATGAAAAATTATTTTTGTTTTTGATTTTTCTGCTAATTTTTTTAGCTCGGCCATCATTGGGCCATCACCAGCAATATGCACTTCATAACTAATATCTTCATCGGATACTGCTTGAATTAGATATTGAAAACCTTTGTTTACTAATAACCTACCGGATGAAAAAATATATTTTTTCTTTTCTTGTGGCTTAAATTTATTGGTATTAAAGCCATTGGGAATTACTTCTATCTTTTCATTATTTAATTTGGGATAAACTTTTAATATTTCGGCTTTAAGAAAATTTGATGGGGAAATAATTTTATTAGCATTATCTAAAATATTTTTCCAAGGCTTTACTAAAAAAGGATACAAAATTTTAAATCTTGCATTATATCCCAAAACATCACTACCATGGCTAGTAATAATATAAGGCAAACAAAATTTCTTTTTTAATTTCAAAGCTAAAACACCAGTCGGTATAATAAAATGACAATGACAAATATCATATTTATTATTTTTAAGTAATTCTTTGCATTTAAACCAACCTGAAATCAAATAAGTTGCCTGCTCCCAAGGATGACAAAGCTCTTTTTTACTTCTTAAACATTTAACCCTATGTATTCTAAAATTACTATTTATCTCTTCATATTTTGGTAAGTCTTTATAGCCCATTGTAACAACGTCAATATCAAAATCGCCTGTTTCTGACAGACGCTCTGCTATTTCATAGCTTACGGGACTAGCACCTCCTCCTAATGGCGGAAATTCGTAATTTAAAACTAGGAGTTTTTTCATTATTATTTAAATATTTTTATACATAATTATCTATAATATTCCTTATACCACTCCACAAATAAATGCACCGCTTCTTCGGTGGTAATTTTGGGTTCCCAACCTAATATTTCTTTAGTATGCTCAATATCGGCATATGTCTCTAAAACATCCCCTGGTTGTAATTCTAAATATTTCTTAATAGCTGTCTTCTCTAATTCTTTTTCAATACAACTAATAAAATATTCTAATTCAACCGGCTTATTATTACCTAAATTAAATATCTGATAACCATTTACTTTTTCAAGCGCTAAGACGATACCATCAACGATATCATCAATATAAGTAAAATCCCGCTTCATCTTACCAAAGTTAAAGACTTTGATAGCCTCGCCTTTAGAAATAGCGCTAGCAAACAAGATTGGGGACATATCTGGACGCCCATATGGGCCGATGACAGTAAAAAAACGTAAACCGGTAGTATTTATACCAAAGAGGTGAGAATAGGTGTGAGCCATCAGTTCATCGGCTTTCTTGGTCGCCGCATATAATGAAATTGGCTTATCGACTGAATCGTCAACTGAAAAGGGTACTTTTTTATTATTACCATAAACTGAGCTAGAAGAAGCATAAACTAAATCCTTGATCTTATAATTTCTGGCCGCTTCAAGAATATTTAGAAAAGCGACGATATTTGATTTTATATATACTCTGGGATTTTCTAAACTATAACGAACGCCAGCTTGAGCCGCTAAGTGACAGATTTTATCTATTCTGTTCTCGGTGAAAATCTGCCCCACAAAGCTTTCATCACTTAAATCTCCCCGGTATAACTTAAAGTTACTAAAACCCTCTAAAATGGCATTTCTAGCCTCCTTAAGGCTCGGGTCATAGTAGTCGTTAAAGTTATCAGCCCCAATAACTCTTATCCCGGCTTCTAAAAGACGCTTAGCGGTATGAAAGCCGATAAAACCGGCACTACCGGTGACAAGAATAGTTCTATTTTCTGATTGATCTGTCATGTTGACAATTATAAATATTATGCTATACTTTGATTAATCACGCTTGATTGAATTTAGGTTCATCAAGATATCTATAAATCCGAGGCTAACGCCTCGGATTTATTTTTGTAATAACCCTTTTAACTTATTCACCGGACACAGAAAAAGACTACCGTTTATTTTTCCAGTTTTTATGCTATCAGTAATGCCATCATATTCTTTGCCTTTGTGACCGGGCGCAAAAATGACGACTACCTTCTTCCCCTTTTTTAATAAATCCTCAGTTAAGGCCGCATAATCCCCATCTCCGCTCCAAAGCATAAAAACTTCATAAGTATTTAAAAGATTTAGAGCGTCTCTGGCAATTTCCACATCAAAATCACATTTTCTTCTTAAAACAGGGATTTTTAAAGTTGACTGCAAAGAATCAATAGTTATATTTAATTTTTTTAAATCATTATCCAGTTCTTCAATTAAATCATAAATCTCTTTTACTTCTTGACCATCGGCGACTGTGATGGAATCATGATTTGTTTTGGCTTGCTGTAAGCTGTCTATTTTTTTCGTTAAATCATAAAGCTTATTAGAAAACTCGCTATTATTATTTTTAATATCATCTAAAACATCGAATAAGTCTTTCACAATTTTTTTAAAATGGGATGATTCTAAAGACACCGGTGTCCATTTCACCTCTTTGCTAACAGCCGTAAAACCGATAGTTTGAACTTTGATCATAAAATTTTCAGATTGGGTTTGTCCTTTTTCAATGCCAAAGTAAAAATTTTTAGATATAATTTTGCTATATCCATTTAAAAAAGCGAATAATTTGTCAATATCAACCTCCCAGCCTAAAGTCTTTTTCCAACCATAAACATTAGCCCAGTCAATAAAAGCAACGGTTGATTTATTTATTTTTAATTTTTTATTTACCATACAATCTCAATTTTATATCTTGGGTTATAATAACGATTGGTTAATTCGGCTTCAATTATACGATCTAATAAAAACCGACGTATACTGGCTTTCTCTATATCCCAGGCAAACAACCCGGTTTCTCCATCATCATGGCTGAAAGAATAAGGTTCTATATAACGCCAAGCATCAATCAAGCCATTCCTGTCTCTATAAATTATTTTTAAAATCAAATGTTCTTTGGCTGCCGATTTGATTGTTTCTATTAAATTCATAAATTTTATTTTTCAATCACCTCTTTAACGCTATATGCTTCTTCATGATGAATTGCAAAATAATTCTTGGAGAGAATGTCGGCTAATAGCCCAAAGATGAAAAGCATTACGCCCATAAAAAATCCAAACATTGAAAGATCTGTCCAGGAGGTATTAGATAAATCTCTATTTAAAAATATTTTTCCATAAAGAGCCATCATCCCAGCGAAGAATGAAGTCGCCATCAAGATTAGCCCTAAGCTTCCAAATAAATGCAGCGGACGATTGGAATATTTTTTCCAAAACCAAACCGCAAACATATCAAGGATACCCTTAACACCTCGGCGCCAATTATATTTAGTCTTTCCTGTTTTTCTAGGACGATGATTAACAACTAATTCACCGACTTTAAAACCTTTTATTTTTAAAATAGCTGGAATAAAACGGTGCATCTCGCCAAAAAGAGTAACATTTATAAAACATTCTTTTTTATAGACTTTAAGAGAACAGCCGCTGTCGTGAATTCCATCGTTAATTAAACGTTTTCTTATATATGCCGCACATTTAGAAGAAAGCTTCTTGAAAAATGTATCCTTCCTATTCTTGCGCCAGCCTGAAACTACGTCTAAATCATCGGCTTCTAATTTTTCAATTAACCTAGGGATATCAGCGGGATCATTTTGACCATCGCCATCTAAAGTGGCTAAATAAAAGCCTTGAGCCGCTTTAATCCCGGCGTCCATAGCGGCGGTTTGACCAAAGTTAGTACGAAGATTTACTATTTTTACCGGTGACAATTTTTTTAAAACTTCAACTGTTTTATCAGAAGAACCATCATTGGCAAAAATTATTTCAAATGGTTTATTAATTTTTTGGCAAACTTCTAAAATTTCCTGATGAAGTTCGGCAACCGCCCCCTCTTCGTTATAAACCGGGACAATAACAGATAGATAAATATTCCTTTCCATACTTTTAAATTAGAAAATTATCATTAACACTAAAAATAAAATCAAACCTAGGCCTGAGAAAATTAATTTTGGGTGTTGTTTTTTAATCGCGATAAATATATTAAGCAGCATTGCGAAAATTGCTAAACCAAGAAGGACTTTAAAATATATTGAACTGATATCAAAAATTGTCGCCAAGCCTTTGTTGGGATGATTTTTAAATAGCCAATATTGAGAAGCTAGAGAAGTTTTTTGCGGCACAATATTATTGTCACTAACTTCAACTTTTTGAATTTCACCAGCATTTGTACTTAAAGTAATTATTGGCGGAGTAACTGACTTACTATTATCTTGAATAACGGCCTGCCCAACCCATTTTTTATCTTGAGTCTCGGTATTAGTTGCGCTAGCAAGCGGTGTCATCTGAATATTATTATTTAAAACTTCTAGATTAGCGGTTTGCGTTTCAGCCGGTAAAGTTGCCTCAACCCTAATTACCTTATCTTGTTTATTACCCGCTGGTTCATCAATGGTTATTTTAGCGTCATGTGCCGCTAGAATAGGCTTAACTTGAGTGGCTACTAATAGTTCCTGTTCGGTAGTAGTGGCTACAACTATTAGATTTGTCGAAGCCGTGCTAGTTGCCTTTTCAATAATTGGTGTTGTGGTGGCAATATCTGTTTTTTCCGATAAGACTGCTTTTGTACCCGGAGCAAAAGTTTTATCAACTGTTTTTTTAATTTCTACTTTTGGTGTTACGGCCGTAGCATTGGTTTTTGGCAAGCCAAAATATTGAGCGGTAAAAACGGTATCTTGTTCCTTATAAGCACCGCCCGCTAAGGCCACGCCTATTTCAGTAAAATTAGGATCGACTAAATTACTATAATGAGTCGGACTATTTTCCCAGGCCGTCATTACTTCTGAAGCATTATCAAAGCCCATCGCCAGATTTTCACCGACGGTAATATAATTTTTATATGAAGCTAATTTTAAAAAGTATTCCAAATCGAAATTTTGGGGACTCAAGTGAGCAAAATATTGATTAATCAACATGTCTTCAACTTTCTTAATAGCCGCTTGATCTAATTTCTGATTTTCAGTTAGCGCATCTAGATTTAGCCTTTTTCTCAAAGTATTAGTTAAAGCGATAATTTTACGGCCTTCTTCAGCGGAAACATCTGGCGTCATCCAGGCTGTCATTGGGTAAAAATAGACTAATACAAATAATAATAATTTAACCACTAGGACAGAGGCTGCATGAAATAATAGTCTTTTATGATGAAGAGATTTTGGTTTATAGTTATTGCCGGCATGAGGAATAAAAAAGTCTTTAAATTTCTCTCCTGTTGCCGGATTACGTCCCTGAAGGACTTCTTCACCGTCATCAACGCCATCGCCGTCAGTATCTTCATCATGAGGATTTGAGCCATAAATATTAATTTCTTCCCAATCAGAAAGACCATCCTTGTCGGAATCAATAAACTTCTTCGGTTTTTTGGGTAATTTTTTAGCTATTTTAGCCATAATTGTTCTAATAGTTGTTTACAAAAAATTATACTATAAAATAGATAATCAGTCAATAGATAGTTAGCTGATAATCTATTAATCTAAAGTCATCATATCTTTAATTATTTTAGCACAAATAAGAGATATATAGAAAAATAATTAACTAAATGTATTGCCTATACAAAAAAAGGAGTCAATCCCGAAGGATCAACTCCTTGATTTGTTAAGCCGCTTGAGGCTCAACTTGTTTTTCGTAGAAAAGATAAATTGTCTTAAGTCGTCTCTCAACGACTGTTCCGGTTTTTTTATCTTTCTTCTCAATGACGATAAAAGACCGGATAGCCTTTTCGTCCTTGCGAACGACATAGCCGTTTTTGAGCCAACCGTTAAAAGTGAAGCAATTAACAAACGGATTATATCGTTTAGCTTCGTCTTCGCCCCAACGTTCGGCAATCTGCTTTCTGACAAGATCAGAGGTGCTCTCTGAACCTGTCCAATTTGATTTGACTGATATAGTCATAAAATTAAATGTAGCGACTGATATTAAATTGCCGGATAACGTCGCCTTAGATTATCTATCGGC